>CAURMQ010000013.1:0-20310 GCA_963525765.1 uncultured Campylobacter sp.
ACGGCGCATACGATGCTAAAAACGACGACCGAATATGAGTTGATATTTAGCCCGCAAAATCCTGCACTTAGGGCAAAGGCGCAAAGCGGCGCGTTTAAGTTGATCGCTAAAAAGGCGGCCCCTCCGCAAACGCCCGCTGCGCTTAGGCTAATAGGCAGAATTTCGCCGATCGCAAACCCCACGCATAGCCCCAAAACTGCACCCAGCGCGAAGCTTGGCGTTAGCGTGCCGCCATATCCGCCGCAGCGAAAGATCATCAAAATGCAAAATGCCTTGCAAAGCAAGATCGCAAGCAAATAGGGGCTGAAGGACGCGGAGTTGAAAGCAAACTGCGCTGCGGAGCGTCCGTTACCTAAAATTTCAGGCACGTATGCGCCGATCGCCGCGGTAAGTAAAAACGCAAGCGGCAGTGTAAGTGCGATTTTGAGGCTTTTTATGCGCCGTTTTTCGCACAAGCGCACCCCGTCTTGAAAGTATTTTGCTGCGACCCCCGTGACAAGCCCGATTAACGCTGCTGCGAGTAAATTCTGTGGGGTAGGGGCGAAGTTCGAAACTGCGTAATAAATTTCTTTTGAAGCTCCGAATTCCGCCGTAGCTGTAGCCACCGCACTAGTGGCAAAGGCGCACAAAATCGCTCGAGTATCGAAGCTTTTAAGCAAAATTTCTAGGCTAAAAAGCGCGCCCGCTAACGGGACGTTATATACAGCACCTAGTCCCGCTCCCGCGCCGCATGCGACAAATAGCCGAAGCTCGTCTCCGCCGATATTTAAGACGCGGCAAATTTTAGCCGCAAATAAGCCACCTAGCTCGCGCGGAGCAGCCTCACTGCCTACCGGTGCGCCCATGGCGATGGCTGCAAGCTGTAAAACCGAGTGGATTAAATTTTGCCAAAACGGCGGATTTCGCCCCTCCATCATTGAAGATACGTTTAAAAAAGGTTTTAGTCTTATTAGCAGAATTCTAATTAAAGTTACGATTGCGCCGGCTGCGAGGACGCTAAGAAAGCGCCTAAGCGCAGTGGTTTGCTCCGTGATAATGTGAAATTCCTCATCATTATGCCCGAAAGCAAAAGTTTCAATTTCGTTGATGCCGAAGTTTAAGAGCCCCGCGCAAAGCCCCATTATAACGCCTATCGCAAGGATCGCTAGAAAGAATTTAGTACTCAAAATATGCCTTTTTGAAACGCATAATTATATAAAATTTTAGCTTTAAAAAATCCTTACCGCGCGTATAAAAGAAGCTAAAACGCGAGTAAAATTTAAATAATGGCTAAGAATTTATATCGTCTCTGTAAGTAAAATTTTGCGCGAAATTCTATGAAGCTTAGGCAGAGGCAGAATTTTATTTACGTTAATCGCGCGAGTAAAATTTACGTAGATTTTATATCGCGCGTAGAAAATTTAGCAAAATTTCGCATCGCGCTGGAGGGTAAAACTCTATTTGAAATTTCTTGCCGCGAAGGCAGGCGAAATTCTACGTAAAATTTAAATCTATCCGAGCGGATAAAATTTTAAATTGAATAAGCGAGAAAATTTTGCAGAGGACACGTGAAATTCGCGCAGAATTCTAATTTGCGAAAGAGGGCAAAATTCCGCGTAGAATTCCGATCCGCGTAAGCGGGTGAAATTCGCGTTAAATTCTAAGCCGCGAGGCTAAGCAAAATTATGCGCGGAATTTTAATTTGCATGAGTCATAAAAATTTTACGCCCGCGAACAAATTCGCTTAGGATTTTGCTATTTTTTCCAAATATCGTCGTTTTTACCGGCTGCGGGCGCGCTTAGCTTTTTATCCAGAGCCGAAATTTTATCCGCGAGCTTTTGCGCGCCGCCGAAAATTTCATCCTTTTTCGGAAGCCCGAAGTAAAATTTCAAGCCTACGCTATCTCCGATGCTTGCAAGTAGCGATTTGGGCGCGTTTGCGATCGCGTCTTTAAAGATCGCCGCATCGATTCCGAGCTCGGCTAAGTTTTTTAGCGCCCGCGCAGAGCCGATAAACATCGCGATCTTGGCGTCGAAAAGATAATCATTGGCTAGCTTTTGTGCGGCCGCGGCTGATTTTTTATCCACGACGATGAAGCGCGCGCCTGCACCGTTTGCGAGTAAAATTTCATTTATATCGTTCGTAATAACGCTAAATTTTTTCTGCGCCTTTTGCGCCGCGGCGATGAGCCTGTCGTTAAATTTAAAGAGCAGATTGTCGTATTTGAAAACTTCGTCGCCGTTTTTGATGAGATACAGCGGCTCGTAGGGCACGAGCGCGTGGCCTAGGATGATCATTTGCCGCCCCTTAGTTTGGCTTCGCAGGATTTGCAAAGGCGCTTTTTATCGCGCAGAGCAAGCTCGTCGTTGCTAAAGTACGTCCCGCACTCGTCGCACGCCAAAAGCTCGGTCGCATCATCCTTTTTCTTTATGCGAAATCTAGGCACTATCAAAAAATATATGAGCGCCGCGATAACGGCTATGGCTAGAATTTTTCCCATTATTTCACCCCTTTGATCACTAAAAATTTTCTATTTTTCAAAGCGTTTTCGCCGCTAAAAATTTCGCAGCGCGCGCTTGCAAATTCCTTACAGAATTCCGCCGCTTCCGCCTCTGCGCCCGATCCTTTGTAGAGCAAAAACGTAGTGTTTTCATCGTAAAAGCCGCGGCAAATTTCAATTAAATTTCGCGCGCTCATTAGCGCTCGCGAGCTTATCAGATCGGCGCGTAGCTTTGCGCCGTCTTGCACGCGCTCGGCGTGGATTTTTACGTTAGCTAGAGCAAGGCTAACCTTCGCGTAGGTTAGAAACGCCGCTTTTTTTTGATTTGGCTCAAACAGATGCCACTCGCACAGCGGCAGCGCAAGCGCCAAAAAAATCCCCGGAAAGCCCGCTCCCGAGCCGATGTCACACGCAACGTGCGGATAGCGCGGTATGAACTCTGCTCCGCTTAGACTGTCGCGCACCACCGCGTCCAAATCCTCGTAATTCGTGAGGCTATGGACGCGGTTAAATTTTTGCAGACAGGCTTTAAATTTAGCGACCTGCTCGTTAAAGCTCTCGCCCGGCGCAAGCTTCACAGCAGATGCCCCATCTGCTCTTTTTTGACGCGCAGATAGTTTTCGTTAAATTTATTCGGCGTGATGATTATCGGCACGCGCGCGACCACTTCGACCTTCAGATCGTGCAGCTTTTGCGGATTATTCGTAAGCAGATTTATGCGCGAAATTCCAAAATGAGCGAGTATGAAATCCACGATCTCGTAGGTGCGCTCGTCCGCTTTAAAGCCCAGCTGATGATTTGCTTCGATCGTATCGAGGCCTTGATCTTGCAGCGCGTAGGCGTTGATTTTATTAAAAAGCCCGATATTGCGCCCCTCTTGACGCAGATAGATCACCATGCCGCCATGCTCTTCGATATATTTTAGGCTCGCTTCGAGCTGCTCGCCGCAGTCGCACTTTAGGCTGCCGATCGCATCGCCGGTAAGGCACTCCGAGTGGATCCGCACGTTTACGACGCCCTCCAAAGGTCGCTTAAATATCACTAGATGCTCTTTCTCGCCTTGCTTAAACGACTGAACGCGGAAGCTTCCGAAGCGGGAGGGGAGATTTGCGACCTCTGAAATTTTTATATCCATGCTTAAATTTACTCCGATTGTGATATTATAAATCTCACAATTCTAGCTAAAAAAGGAAAAATAATGTTTAAACGATTTAGGCGGCTACGAATAAACCCCGCGCTTAGGGATCTGGTGCGACAAACCGATCTGCAAACCCGCTCGCTGATCTATCCGCTTTTTGTCGTGGAAGGAAGCGGCATCAAAAAGGAGATCGCCTCGATGCCGGGCGTATTTCAGATGAGCTTGGATGAAATTTTAAAAGAGTGCGAGGCTCTTTTGGCGCTCGGTTTGGATAAAATTTTACTTTTCGGAATTCCTTCGCTAAAGGACAGCATCGGCTCGGATGCGCTAAGCGAGGACGGCATTATCGCGACTTCGCTGCGCGCGATAAAGGCTAAATTTCCAAATTTACTCGTCATCACCGATCTGTGCTTTTGTGAATACACCGACCACGGGCACTGCGGCATCATCGATCACGTTCATCAGACGGTAGATAACGACGCGACGCTTGAAATTTCGGCACAGCAGGCGCTCATTCACGCCAAAGCGGGCGCGGATATGATCGCACCCAGCGGCATGATGGACGGCATTATCGCTACTTTGCGAGAGGCGCTCGATCACGGCGGATTTGAAAATTTGCCGATTATGGCGTATTCGACGAAGTTCGCCAGCGGCTACTACGGGCCGTTTCGCGACGTGGCAGAATCAGCGCCTAGTTTTGGCGATCGCAGCAGCTACCAGATGGATCCCGCAAATAGATTTGAGGCGATCAACGAAAGCCTGCAGGACGAGGCACAGGGAGCGGATATCTTGATGATAAAGCCCGCACTTGCGTATCTGGATCTGATCAGAGATCTGCGGGAGCGCACGCTGCTGCCGATCTGTGCGTATAACGTAAGCGGCGAATACTCGCTTTTGCAGGCAGGCAAAAAGGCGGGCGTGATCGATTATGAGCGCGTGATGATGGAGACGATGATAGGCATAAGGCGCGCCGGCGCGGATATGATCATCACCTATCACGCCAAAGAGATCGCGGAAATTTTAAACAGGGCTTGATGATGAATAAAATAGCACTCGAAATTAAAAGTAATGAAATGGAAGTCGTCTTGGATGCGGTGATGAAGCTAGCAAAAAAGATGAAATTTGAAGCTAAAATTTTGCCCGAAAATAGGGATGAGTATATAGAAAATTTTGGCGAGCTTTCTAGCGCCGTTCTTACAAAGCTGGATAAACCGAGCAATAGGGCGGTTTTTGAGCGCCTAAAGGATAAATGAAAAAAGACAAATGAAATATCTAACGCTGCATCAGGCTATTTTTATCCACGATAAAATGCTAGAAAAAATAGGTGGAAGCAAGGGTTGTAATAAAACTTCGCTCGGCTATTTATCGTCCGCATTGCAGAATATAAAAAACGATCTGTATTATCCTAGCATGGCGGATAAACTCGCGCATTTGACGCATTCGTGCATAAAATTTCATCCTTTCACCGACGGGAATAAAAGGACGGCGATTCTGCTAGCCGATATGTTTTTATCGGCGAATTCTATAGTTTTGGACGACGAGGAATTTTACGCGGCGATGGAAGACGTAGTCGTAAAGGTAGCTACGGGCGATATGACGAAAGGTGATTTAAAAGAATTTTTTAGTAAATTTATAAAAGAAGAGGGGGATAAATGAGGCACTTTCTTACGTTAAACGATTTTAGCAAGGACGAGATAATCCAAATTTTAAATTTAGCCTTTGAGATTAAAAAAGAGGCCAAGGCGCGAAATTTCAAGCCATATTTAAAAGATCAAAAATTAGCGATGATATTTGAAAAAAGCTCGACCAGGACGCGCGTTAGCTTTGACGTAGGGATGAATGAGCTTGGCGGACACGCGCTGTTTTTGAGCAGTCGCGACATACAGCTCGGGCGAGGTGAGCCGATCAAAGACACTGCGCGCGTGATTTCGCGAATGTGCGATCTAATCATGGCGCGCGTAAATCGCCACGAGACGCTAATAGAGCTTGCGGAATTTAGCCGCGTGCCGGTGATAAACGGACTAAGCGATAAATTTCATCCCGTGCAGCTAATGGCGGATCTAATGACGATCGTGGAGTGCGGCACCCCAATTGCAAAGATAGAAGCCGTGTACGTGGGCGACGGCAACAACATGGCTCACTCGTGGCTCATGCTTGCCAGCAAGCTTGGCTTTGAGCTGCGAGTAGCGACGCCCGTGGGCTACGAGGCCGATCCGCAGATACTGGCGCAGGCGCGGCAAAATGCCGAAATTTCAAGCGCTAAAATTTTAATAACGAACGATATAAAAGAAGCGGTAGCGGGTGCAAACGTCGTGACGACCGATACTTGGGTCTCGATGGGGCAAGAAGCCGAAAAGGAGCAAAGAATTCGCGATTTTGCGGGCTTTTGCGTGGATGAAAGCTTAATGGCTCTGGCTGAAAAAAACGCGATCTTTTTGCACTGCCTGCCGGCGTACCGCGGATATGAGGTGAGCGAGGCCGTGTTTGAAGCGCACGCGGATGAAATTTTTGCAGAGGCGGAAAACCGCCTGCACGCGCAAAAGGGCGTTATGGTCTGGCTGGATCAAAGAAGGTAAATTTAGGAGAAAGCATGGAAGAAAAAGAGAAAGCGCTAAAAAAAATCGACAAAGCGAGCGAATTTTTTGGGCTGGATAGCTCGAAAAGGACGGTTTTTGAAATTTCGCAGGGCGAGGATAATGAGAAAAAACTCACTCTAAAAAGCGGTTCGTGGAGCGACGAGGAGCCGTGGTTCGGCATCGACGAAAATAACGAAGTGCACACGATGATCTCGATAAAATCGCTTGCAAATCTCATCGCCGCGACCAAAAACGCGATGCAGGAAAATTTTAATCTCAAGCTTGAGCGCTCGATTTTGCAGCATACGCCGGTAGATTTCGGCGACGCGTGGATCGTGTGCATGGACGAGATCAGAAGGCTCACGGGCGCAAATCCGAGTGCGAAAAGATTAAGCTTAGACGTCGATGCCGTCGTCTCGCGCGTAAAAAGCCTGTATCCGAACCTTTTCATCGACATCGAAGAGCTTATCAAAACTAAGGCGGCCGGCCGTGAATAGCATAGACTTCGACGCTTACGCGAAATTTTCGCGCCCAGGGCCCCGCTACACGAGCTATCCGACCGCTTTGGAATTTAGCGAAAACTTCAGTTACGACGGGTATTTGAACGAGCTGAAAAATCAGAAAAGCTCCACGCCGTTGTCGCTTTACTTTCACATGCCGTTTTGCCGCTCCGCCTGTTATTTTTGCGGCTGCAACGTAATCTACACAGGCAAGCGCGACAAGATGGATCGGTATTTGGACTATATCGAGCGCGAAATGCAAATTTTAAGCGGCGTCGTGGACGGCTCGCGCCAGGTCGTGCAGATGCACTTCGGCGGCGGCACGCCTACATATTTTAGCGCCGAACAGCTCGCGCGCCACATAAAAAATATCAAAAAATATTTTAAAAATTTCAGCTCCGAAGCCGAGATCAGTTGCGAGATCGATCCGCGGTTTTTAAACGCCGAGCAGCTAGATGTGCTTGTTTCAAACGGCTTTAATCGCATCAGCTACGGCGTGCAGGATTTCGACGAGCGCGTGCAAAAGGAGATCCACCGCATCCAGCCTTTCGAGCTTACGAGAGATGTCATAGCCATGGCGCGTGAGAGGGGGATAAAATCGATAAATATGGATCTGATCTACGGCCTTCCGTATCAGAGCCTAGCTAGCTTTAAGCGCACGCTGGAGCTTGGGCTTTCGCTTGATCCGGACCGCTTTGCGATCTTTAACTACGCGCACGTGCCGTGGATCAAAAAATCTATGCGTAAATTTGACGAAACTACCCTGCCCGAGCCCAAAGTGAAGCTTGAAATTTTAAAATTTACGCACGATTTTTTGAGCGCGAACGGATATGAGATGATCGGCATGGATCATTACTCAAAGCCCGCCGACGAGCTTCATGCCGCGCTTAAAAACGGCTCGCTGCACCGTAATTTCCAAGGCTACACGACCAAGGGCGGCGCCGATCTGATCGGCATCGGGCTAACCAGCATCGGCGAGGGCGCACGCCACTACGCGCAAAATTTCAAAGATATGGACGCTTACGAGGCCGCGATCGATGCAGGCAGGCTGCCGTATTGCAGGGGCGTTTTGCTAAATGAAGAGGATCTGCTGCGCAAAGAGGTGATTATGGGGCTGATGAGTAATTTTTGCGTCGATATAGAGGCGATCGAGGAGAAATTTAAGATAAAATTTTTCGAGCATTTCGGCGCGAGCCTAAAGCAGCTTGAGGCGCTAAAGGATTTCGTACAAGTCTCGCCGCATAGAATTTCCGTAACGCCCACCGGTACGCTTTTGATCCGCAATATCGCGATGTGCTTTGATGAGTATATGGGTAAAAATTTGGGCGAAAAGCGCTTTTCTAAAACTGTTTAAGCGGCGCGGCTATGAGTAGGGCAAAGCTTGGAGCGTTCGATTTTGCGGCACTTAGCGAGCGTTGCGTAAAATGTGGTAAATGTATCCAAGTCTGCACGATTCATGGCATTAACGGCGATGAAGTAACGAGCCCGCGCGGATTTGTGGATCTTTTGGGCGCTTACGGCAGAAATGAGCTAAAGCTTGATAAAAACACTAAGAAAATTTTTGAAAGCTGCTTTTTATGCACCAACTGCGTAGATATTTGCGGCGAGTCTTTGCCCATAGATACGGCAATCGAGAATGTTCGCGCGCGCATTGCGGAAAAATTTGGCATCGCGTGGTACAAAAAAGCTGCGTTTTGGCTGCTCGGGCACCGCAAAGCGCTGGATCTAGCAGCAGCGCTTGGATACGTGTTTCTTAGCTGTGGCTTTAAGATGCGAAAAGATACGCAAAGCTCTATGTCGCCTAGATTTGGCTTACCAATACTTAAAAAAGAGCGCTTGTTGCCTGCTCCTGCGAAAAAGAGCTTTATGAACTCTCATGCAGAATTTATCGACAACGGCGGCGAAAAAACTATCGGAATTTTTATAGGCTGCATGGCAAACTACGCTTACACGGGCATAGGCGAGGCGGTTTTACATATCGCGCGAGCGCTAAAGCTAAACGTAAATTTGATGAAGGAACAAGCCTGTTGCGGCGCTCCTGCGTATTTTACGGGAGATTTTGCGGCGGTTGAACGCGTGGCAAAATTTAATATAGCATATTTCGAAAAAGCTCTGCCTGCTCTTGATGCGATTATTGTGCCCGAGGCTACGTGCTCTGCGATGCTGCGGGTGGATTACGCGAATTTTTTTGAAAACGAGCCGCAATGGAAAGCCCGTACGCAAAAGCTTGCGAGTAAAATTTTTATGGCGAGCGAATACTTTTATAAATTTACAAACTTAAGTGATCTTTTGATGCGCCGCGGCAAAAGGGCTTTAGCGATTACTTATCACGATCCGTGCCATGCCCGCAAAATGCAGGGTATTTGGAAAGAACCGCGCGGCTTGCTCGCTCAAAACTACGAAATAACCGAGATGGATGAACTTAATAAATGCTGCGGATTTGGCGGTGTGACGATGCAGACCGAGCGTTACGAGCTCGCGCGTGAAGCAGGATTAGCTAAGGCGCGCGCAATGGTGGATCTACCCGTGCGCGTAGTCTCTGCTGAGTGCAGTGCGTGCAGGATGCAGCTAAATAATTCGCTTTCTTTAAGTGGCTCGCAGATGAGGTGCGTAAATCCGCTAGAGCTCATCGCTGAGGCGCTTATGGACGAGGAAAATTACAATGGATAAATTTCGCGTTTTAGAAGCTCCTACATTTCGTTAGCTTTTTACTCAATTCACATCCTGGGGTAAAATTCTGTGCTTTTTAAATTTTTGGTTTTTAAAAATTATGATTAAATTTTATCATTAGCTTGTAAAGGTTGCGGTTTGCGTCTTTGAGCTTTTGGACAAAGCAGCCTGAAGCGGTGCACGGGGTGGCAAGCCCACAGGTTTTGCTCTGCGGTGGGGTTGATTAATATGATTTTAATACTAAAATTTTGTAGTTTAGAATTTGGGCTGAGGGATTTGCGCAAAATTTTAAGGAGTTGAATTGTAAGATGGATTTTGGCAGAATTTTAATTTTATGCGACATTATTTGAAATTCTATGGAATTTGCGGCTAATGGCTGGAATTTTGATTTATTAATTCGCGTGGATTTGCTTAGCGTTGCAGGATTAAAGCGTGAATTTTAAATTTCGTAAAATTTCAAATTAGTTACGCATGGGCTTCTTGCGCTTCGCGGTTCTGACATTGGGGCAAAATTTCTTTCAAAAATGCCAAAGTGCGTATAAAAATATATTCGTAATTTTTAGCACGAGATATTTGGCAAAAAGGCGAAGCTAGCGAGATCATGGATTTAAATTTAATTTTATTCTTGCTCTTTTGCGTCATCTTCGGAGTCCAGCTTTGCTTCTTCGATCAAGAGCCTGTTGGCTTCGGTAGCCTTTTTTATCTCGCTTAAGTTTTCTTCTATCTTATTTAGGCGCTTTTCAAGGGTATTTAGACGCTTTTCAGAGCGGGAGATAAAATAATAAATCAAATAAATCATAAAAACTATTATGATCCAAGGTACGATTTTCATATAAAATTCCTTAAAATTTAAAATCGGGCACATTATATCAAAAATTTTATGAAATTTTAAATCGGTTGTTTTAAGCCTTGACAAATGCGAATTTTTCGGCTATAATCAGCACTTCAATTTCAAAATGCTGGTGTAGCTCAGCTGGTAGAGCTACTGCCTTGTAAGCAGTGGGTCGGCGGTTCGATCCCGTCCACCAGCTCCATTTTTTGTAACAGTGTTTGACCAGATTTCATCAAAGGGTGAGATACTCAAGTGGCCAACGAGGGCAGACTGTAAATCTGCTGGCTTTGCCTTCCGTGGTTCGAATCCACGTCTCACCACCATGAATTTTTGATGCGGGATTAGCTCAGTTGGCTAGAGCATCAGCCTTCCAAGCTGAGGGTCGCGGGTTCGAGCCCCGTTTCCCGCTCCACCATTTAGGTTTACTGGGAGCTGTAAAACTTAACTGCTTTTATATGCTTACATAATCTAAATTTTGGTCGCATTGTTGGGTATTGGTAGCGATTTCTCTTTGCCTGAGTTTAGGCTCATATGGCTCAGAGGTAGAGCACTTCCTTGGTAAGGAAGAGGTCGCGGGTTCAAGTCCCGCTATGAGCTCCATAAAATAGAGTCGCTTAGTTTGTTGTGTAATCCACAAATCAATAACGGAGGATATGATGGCTAAAGAAAAATTTAATCGTAACAAGCCACACGTAAACATTGGTACCATCGGTCACGTTGACCATGGTAAGACTACTTTGACAGCTGCTATTTCTGCTGTTCTTTCCAGGAAGGGTCTAGCCGAGCTAAAAGACTACGACAATATCGATAACGCTCCAGAGGAAAAAGAGCGCGGTATTACTATCGCTACGTCTCACATCGAATATGAGACTGAGAAGCGTCACTATGCTCACGTTGACTGCCCTGGCCACGCCGACTACGTAAAAAATATGATTACCGGTGCTGCTCAGATGGACGGCGCTATTTTAGTTGTTTCTGCTGCGGACGGTCCTATGCCTCAAACTCGCGAGCACATCTTGCTTTCTCGCCAAGTAGGCGTTCCATACATCGTAGTTTTCCTAAACAAAACCGATATGGTCGATGATCCGGATCTTTTAGAGCTAGTTGAAGAGGAAGTTAGAGATCTTTTAAAAGAGTATAAATTCCCTGGCGACGAAACCCCAATCATTAAAGGCTCTGCCCTTAAGGCTCTTGAGGAAGCTAAGGCCGGACAAGACGGCGAATGGTCTGCAAAGATTATGGAGCTTATGGACGCGGTTGATAGCTATATTCCAACTCCTGTTCGCGATACTGATAAAGATTTCCTTCTTCCGATCGAAGATATTTTCTCGATTTCCGGTCGCGGTACCGTTGTAACCGGTAGAATCGAAAAAGGTATCGTTAAAGTTGGCGATACTATCGAGATCGTAGGTATTAAACCTACTCAAACTACTACCGTTACCGGCGTTGAGATGTTTAGAAAAGAGATGGATCAGGGTGAGGCCGGCGATAACGTAGGTGTTTTATTGCGCGGTACCAAGAAAGAAGAAGTAGAGCGCGGTATGGTTTTATGCAAACCAAAATCGATCACTCCTCATACTAAATTTGAGGGCGAGGTTTATATCCTAACTAAAGAAGAGGGCGGACGCCATACTCCATTCTTTAATAATTATAGACCGCAGTTTTACGTTCGTACGACAGATGTTACCGGTTCGATTACTCTTCCTGAGGGAACCGAGATGGTAATGCCTGGCGATAATGTTAAGATTACCGTTGAGCTAATCGCTCCGATTGCTCTTGAGCAAGGTACTCGCTTCGCGATTCGCGAAGGCGGTCATACCGTAGGCTCAGGCGTAGTTTCGAAAATCATCGCTTAATTTTTTGCAAGCGGAATTTTAAAATTCCGCTTGCTTTTTTATTCAAGGAAACCAAATGGCAAAGAATTCAAGTAGAGTAAAGGTCGGATTAAAATGCTCCGAAAGTGGCGATATTAACTATACTACTTATAAAAATAGCAAAACTACGACCGAAAAACTAGAACTTAAAAAATATTGCCCTAGATTAAAAAAGCACACGCTTCATAAAGAAGTCAAGTTAAAAGGCTAATTGTTATAGGGCAATAGCTCCAACGGTAGAGCGCCGGATTCCAAATCCGATGGTTGGGGGTTCGAATCCCTCTTGCCCTGCCACGAGGATTGGGTATGGAAAAAGTAAAAGAGTATTATAAACAAGCAAAAGTAGAGTTAGATAAGGTAATTTTCCCGACTAAAGATCAGACTAAAACAGCATATATCTCTGTAGTAGTCGTAGTCGTAGTTATCGCACTGTTTTTAGCGCTAGTGGATCTTATTATGTCCGCTTTGATAACTGCTTAAGTAAGGATCGTAATATGGCAAATAAATGGTATGCGATACAAACTTACGCCGGCAGCGAGATGGCGGTAAAGCGCGCGATAGAAGCGCTAAAGCAAGACGAAGCACTTGAGGCTAAGATCGGCGAAGTGCTAGTGCCTACCGAAGATGTTATAGAGGTCAAAAATACAAAGCAAACCATTAAAGAGCGCAGCTTATATCCTGGGTATTGCTTTGCAAATTTAGATCTGGATACTACTTTATGGCATAGAATTCAGATGTTGCCGAAGGTCAGTCGCTTTATCGGCGAGGCTAAAAAGCCCTCTCCGCTACCGGAAAAAGATATCGAAATAATTCTAGAAAAGATCAATAATCGCGAGGCTCCTAAGCCGAAGATAAATTTCGAAGACGGAGAGACGGTTAGGATCGTCGACGGGCCTTTTGCTAATTTCAACGGCATCGTAGAAGAGTATGATATGATCCATGGCAAGCTTCGCCTCAATGTTTCGATCTTCGGACGAAGCACGCCGATTGAAATTTCATATTCGCAAGTTGAAAAGATTATTTAAATTTTATAAGGAGTAAATTTATGGCTAAGAAAGTTGTTGGCGAAATCAAGCTGCAAATAGCGGCCGCAAAAGCAAATCCAAGCCCGCCGGTAGGTCCTGCACTAGGTCAAAAAGGCGTTAATATTATGGAATTTTGCAAAGCGTTTAACGAGCGAACCAAAGATATGGCAGGCTTTAATATTCCTGTTATCATCACGGTTTATGCCGATAAAAGCTTTACTTTCATCACTAAACAACCGCCTGCGACGGATTTGATCAAAAAAGCGGCGAAGATAGATAAGGGTTCGGACAACCCTCTTAAAAAGAAGGTAGCGTCCTTAACTAAGGCTCAAGTTTTAGAGATCGTCGAGAAAAAGATCGCCGATCTGAATACCAAAGATAGAGAGCAGGCGGCTAGGATTATAGCGGGTTCGGCTCGTTCTATGGGTATTACGGTCACTGACTAGACCTTTTGACCGCTAAGGTTTAAAAAAGCGGTAGCACTTTAATTGCGGAGAAATATATGCCAAAAAATTCAAAAAGATTCAACGAACTTTTAAAAAAAGTTGACGTAAATAAAATTTATAGTGTAGACGAAGCGGTAAGCACGGTAAAAACTTTAGCTTCTGCTAAATTTGATGAGACGGTGGAGATCGCTCTTAAACTAAACGTAGATCCAAGACATGCCGATCAGATGGTGCGCGGCTCGGTCGTTTTGCCTGCCGGCACTGGCAAGAGCGTTCGAGTAGCCGTGATTGCAAAAGACGCAAAAGCTAGCGAGGCTAGCGAAGCAGGTGCCGATATCGTGGGTGCCGATGATCTGATCGAAGAGATTCAAAAAGGAAATATAAATTTCGACGTTCTTATCGCCACTCCAAATTTAATGGGACTAGTCGGTAAGGTAGGTCGTATTCTTGGTCCAAAAGGCGTTATGCCGAACCCTAAAACCGGTACCGTTACTATGGATATCGCTCAAGCCGTTAAAAACGCCAAGGGCGGACAGGTAAATTTCCGCGTCGATAAGCAGGGAAATATCCACGCAGGCCTTGGCAAGGCTAGCTTTAGCAAAGAGCAGCTTTTAGACAATCTTACGACGTTTATCAAAACCATAAATAAGCATAAGCCGGCGACTGCGAAAGGTAGGTACGTAACTCACGCATCGCTTTCACTTACTATGAGCCCTGCAGTTACACTGGATAATCAAGAAATAATCGATTTAAAATAAAATTTTAAATTTTTATCTTAGATTGGAGATAGCTCAAGGTTTTTAACTTAATTGATCGAAATTTTAAAATTTCGATCGCTTGGCTTGAAATCACCGATCGGAAAGGAGACCTAATGACGAGAGACGAAAAATCAAAGATAGTAGTGGAGCTTGGCGAGGCTTTCAAAGCTAGCGAAGCTATAGTAATTTCCGATTTTAAAGGCCTTAGCGTTAAGCAGCTTGAAGATCTTCGAAATAGCGCGCGCGAAGCGGGCGTAAAGGTTCGAGTTATCAAAAACACCCTAGCCAATATCGCATTAAAAAATGCCGAAAAAAACGGACTTAGCTTTAAAGATACTAATATCTTCTTATGGGGCGAGCAGCTTTCTGTATGTAAAGTAGCGGCTAAATTTGAAGAGAAAAATGAAATTTTTAAGCTTAAGACCGCTCATATCGATGGGGAAGTAGCCGGCGTAGATAAGGTTAGAGCGCTTTCGAGGATGCCTTCGAGAGACGAGCTTATCGCGATGTTACTTCAAGTATGGAATGCGCCGATTCAAAATTTTACGATCGGCCTCAATGCGCTTAAGCAGAAAAAAGAAGCTAGCGCTTAATTAAAATTTAGGAGAATAAAATGGCAATTTCAAAAGAAGATGTTTTAGAGTATATCTCTAATCTTTCGGTGCTAGAGCTTAGCGAGTTAGTTAAAGAATTCGAAGAAAAATTCGGCGTAAGCGCAGCTCCAGTTATGGTAGCAGGCGGCGCAGGTGCTGGCGGCGCAGGTGCGGCAGCGGCTGAAGAGAAAACGGAATTCGACGTCGTATTGCTTGATGCGGGCGATAAGAAAATCAACGTAATTAAGGTTGTTCGCGCCTTAACGGGCCTTGGTCTAAAAGAAGCCAAAGACGCTACCGAGGCTACTCCGTCCGTTCTTAAAGAGGGACTTAACAAAGAAGACGCCGAGAAGGCTAAAAAAGAGCTTGAAGAAGCAGGCGCTAAAGTCGAACTCAAATAAATCGCGGAATTTTAAAATTTCGCATACAAATGTGTGCCGGTGCTTCGTATCGGCACTTCTTTCTTTAAAATACAACTACGAGGTAGTGGAATGTTAAACAGCCTATATTCAGGAAATCGTCTTAGAGTGGATTTTTCAAAGGTTCCCAAAGACATCGAAATTCCGAATTTATTACAACTACAAAAGAAAAGTTTTGATCATTTTTTAAATCTTGATAACTCGGGTGGAGAAAGCGGCATAGAGAAGGTTTTCAAAGCCATTTTTCCTATCCACGACGCACAGAATAGACTAAGTATCGAGTATGTAAGTAGCGAAATTTCAAAGCCAAAGTATTCGATTAGAGAATGCATGGAAAGAGGGCTTACTTATTCGGTAAATTTAAAGATGAAGCTCCGCCTGCTCGTGCATGAGCGCGATGAAAAGACGGGTAAAAAAATCGGCGTAAAAGAGATCAAAGAGCAAGATATATTCATTCGCGACATTCCTCTAATGACCGATAGAATTTCATTTATCATTAACGGCGTCGAGCGCGTCGTCGTAAATCAGCTGCACAGAAGCCCGGGCGTAATCTTCAAAGAGGAAGAGAGCCCGACGGTTCTAAATAAACTAATCTACACCGCTCAAATAATACCGGATCGCGGCAGCTGGCTATACTTCGAATATGACGTAAAAGACGTACTATACGTGCGCATAAATAAAAGGCGCAAGGTTCCGATCACGATCCTATTTCGCGCACTCGGCTACAAAAAACAAGACATCATAAAATTATTTTATCCTATTAAGACGATCTATATTAAAAAAGGAAAATTCCTAACCGATTTCGATCCGAAAGAATACGCGGGCAGGCTCGATTACGACATTATAAACGAAAAGGGCGAAGTACTTCATCAAGCAAGTAAACGCCTAACGGTCAAAAAAGCGGAGAAATTAGCGGAGGATGGATTAAAGCTAATCGAGTATCCGGCTGAAATTTTAGCCGAGCGCTACCTAGCCGATGCCATCGTCGATAAAAACAGCGGCGAGGTACTTTTTGATTCGCTAACTGCGCTAGATGAGGGCAAGCTAGCCAAAATCGCTAACACCGAGAAAAAATTTACAATCGCTAACGACCTAGCTAGCGGCGTAGACACTTCTATCATAAATTCTTTTATTCAAGATGCGGACGCGCTTAAGCTCTTGCAACAAAGCGAGGGCGTAGACGATGAGAACGATCTAGCTGCGATTAGAATTTACAAGGTTATGCGCCCGGGCGAGCCGGTGGTAAAAGAAGCGGCAAAGAGCTTCGTAAACGATCTGTTTTTTAACCCGGAGCGCTATGATCTAACCAAAGTCGGTCGCATGAAGATGAACCACAAGCTGGGTATCGAGGCGCCAGAGTACGTAACCGTGCTAACCAGCGAGGATATTATCAAGACGGCGAAATATCTAATTAGAGTTAAAAATGGCGACGGCTTCATCGATGATCGCGACAATCTCGGCAATCGCCGCATACGTTCAATCGGAGAGCTTTTGGCAAACGAGATGCATCTTGGATTTATCAAGGTTCAAAAGGCGATCAAGGATAAATTTACTGGCATTAGCGGAAATTTAGACGAGCTTATGCCGTATGATTTCGTAAACCCTAAAATCATCACCACTACGCTTATGGAATTTTTCACCGGCGGTCAGCTAAGCCAGTTTATGGATCAGACCAACCCGCTTAGCGAGGTTACGCATAAACGTCGTCTATCTGCGCTGGGCGAAGGCGGACTAGTTAAAGAGCGCGCAGGCTTTGAGGTGCGTGACGTCCATCCTACGCACTACGGTAGAATTTGCCCTATCGAAACTCCGGAGGGCCAAAATATCGGCCTGATCAACACCCTAGCGACCTATGCGAAGGTAAATGATCTAGGCTTCGTCGAAGCTCCGTATAAAAAGGTCGTAAACGGCAAGGTCACCGACGAGATCGTCTATCTTACCGCTACGCAAGAAGAGGGGCTCGTAATCGCTCCTGCGTCCGCTAAATTGGACGAAGAGGGCAATATCGTAGAGGAGCTTTTGGAGGTCAGAAAAGACGGCGAAAACATCATGGCTAAACGTGAGGATATTTCGCTGATAGACCTTTGCTCCGGTATGGTCGCGGGCGTAGCGGCGTCGCTGATTCCGTTTTTGGAGCACGACGATGCTAACCGCGCGCTTATGGGCTCGAACATGCAGCGCCAAGCCGTGCCGCTTCTACACTCTACCGCTCCTATCGTTGGAACGGGCATGGAGGCGATTATCGCGCGCGATTCGTGGGAAGCGATCAAAGCTAATCGCGACGGCGTCGTAGAAAAGGTCGATAATAAAAACATATTCATTTTGGGCGAGGACGAGAAGGGGCCGTTTATCGATCACTACTCGATGGAGAAAAATTTACGCACTAACCAAAACACTACCTTTTCGCAGCGCCCTATCGTGCGAAAAGGCGACGTGATAAAGGCGGGTCAAATTATAGCCGACGGTCCTAGCATGGACGGCGGCGAGCTTGCGATCGGTAAAAACGCTCTTATAGCTTTCATGCCGTGGCACGGTTACAATTACGAGGATGCCGTCGTCATGAGCGAAAAGATGATTCGTGCCGACGAATACACCAGCGTGCATGTTTATGAAAAGGAGATCGAGGCTAGAGAGCTTAAAGACGGCGTGGAGGAGATCACGCGCGACATCCCTAATATCAAAGAGGAGGAGCTTACCCACCTCGATGATAGCGGTATCGTAAAGATCGGTACTCACGTCAAACCTGGCATGATCCTAGTAGGCAAGGTAACTCCGAAGGGCGAGGTCAAGCCGACGCCTGAAGAGAGGCTTTTGCGCGCAATTTTTGGCGAGAAGGCGGGACATGTGGTAAATAAATCTCTCTACGCGACCGCCTCGATGGAAGGCGTGGTAATCGACGTTAAAATTTTTACCAAAAAGGGCTACGAGAAGGATCCACGCACGAACAAAGCCTATGAGGATGAAAAAACCGAGCTCGAAAGGGAGCATCACGACAGGCTTTTGATGCTCGATCGCGAGGAGATGCTAAAGGTAGTGGCGCTACTTTCTAAAAGCGCTTTACAAAGCGATCAAAGCCTAAATAAAAAAGATTATAAAAAGGGCGATAAGGTTAAAAAAGAGGAGCTTGAAAGCTCCAACCGCTTTACGTTAAATTCCTTCGTCAAGGCTTATTCTAAAGCTGTTCAGAAGGAATACGAGGAGCTAAAAAACCACTTCCAAAACGAGAAGCGCAAGCTCAAAGAGGAACACGACGAAAAGATCGAAATTTTAGAAAAAGACGATATCTTGCCAAGCGGCGTCGTTAAGCTCGTAAAGGTCTATATCGCGACAAAGCGCAAGCTAAAAGTGGGCGATAAGATGGCAGGCCGCCACGGAAATAAGGGTATCGTTTCAAATATCGTCCCTGAGGTTGATATGCCGTATCTGCCTAGCGGACAGCGCGTGGATATCGTGCTAAATCCTCTCGGCGTTCCAAGTCGTATGAATATCGGTCAGATAATGGAGAGCCACTTAGGTCTTGTGGGCTGGCGCTTAGGCGAGCAGATCGCTAAAATTTTAGAGGAGAAAACGGGCGAATGGATAAAAACCCTTCGCGCCAAAATGATTGAGATCGCAGGCGTTTCCAAACTAATGCAGGCTAAAAAAACGCTTGAGAAAATCAGCGACGAAGATCTTTTAAAATACGCTAGAGACTGGGCTAAGGGCGTTAGATTTTCCGCTCCGATATTTGAAGGCATCGTGCCGGAGGATTTCAAAAAGCTATTTGAAATGGCGGGTATCGATCAGGACGGTAAGACCGAGCTTTACGATGGTCGCACCGGCGAAAAGATCAAAGAGCGCGTAAACGTGGGCTGCATGTATTATCTCAAGCTGCACCACCTAGTCGACGAAAAGGTTCACGCAAGAAGCACCGGTCCTTACAGCCTAGTTACGCAGCAGCCGGTCGGCGGCAAGGCGCTATTCGGCGGTCAAAGATTCGGCGAGATGGAAGTTTGGGCTCTGGAGGCATACGGCGCGGCATACACGCTTCGCGAGATGCTAACGATCAAATCCGACGACGTCGACGGACGCTTGGCCGCGTATAAGGCGCTGACAAAAGGCGAAAACGTTCCGTCTACAGGAATTCCTGAGACATTTTTTGTTTTAACAAACGAGCTTAAATCGCTTGCTCTAGACGTTGAAATTTACGAGAATGGAGAGAATAAATGAGCGATAATTCAAATTTAGAAAGAATAGAAATAAAAGAGGACGCCAGAGTCCACGACTTCGACGCGTTTGCAATCAGGCTTGCTAGTCCCGAGCAGATCAAGGCTTGGAGCCACGGCGAGGTCAAAAAGCCTGAGACTATTAACTACCGCACGCTCAAGCCGGAACGCGACGGTCTTTTTTGCGCTAAAATTTTCGGCCCCGTAAGAGACTATGAGTGCATCTGCGGCAAGTATAAAAAGATGCGTTATAAGGGCTGGAAGTGCGAAAAGTGCGGCGTCGAGATCACGAGCTCGAAAGTTCGCCGCACTAGAATGGGGCATATCGAGCTGGTAACGCCGGTGGCGCATATTTGGTACGTAAATTCCTTGCCTAGCCGCATAGGTACGCTGCTAAACATCAAGATGAAAGATCTTGAGCGCGTGCTTTACTACGAGGCGTATATCGTAGAGAATGCGGGCGAGGCATTTTACGACAACGAAAATTCCAAAAAGGTCGAGAAATACGACGTTTTAAACGAAGAGCAGTATCAGAGCCTAAAAGAGCGCTTTTCGCAGACGGGC
Source organism: uncultured Campylobacter sp. (assembly GCA_963525765.1). Lineage (GTDB taxonomy): Bacteria > Campylobacterota > Campylobacteria > Campylobacterales > Campylobacteraceae > Campylobacter_B. The sequence goes on from CAURMQ010000013.1 coordinate 20,081, forward strand.
TTCGTCGCCAAAATGGGCGGTCAGGTAATCCGCGATATGCTAGCCGAGCTTGATTTAGTTGAAATTTTAAATTCTTTGAAGGAGGAGATGGCTAACACAAACTCCGAAGCGAAGAAAAAAACCATCGTCAAGCGTCTAAAGGTCGTCGAGAGCTTTTTAAATTCCGGCAATAAGCCCGAGTGGATGATGATTACGAATCTTCCCGTGCTACCTGCCGATCTACGCCCGCT
>CAURMQ010000014.1:0-20249 GCA_963525765.1 uncultured Campylobacter sp.
AATTCTACTTACTTCTGATTGTTGGAAGCCTATTTTAATGGAGCGTTTCAATTCCCAACGGGATGGAATTCTACAATATACTATCAGCACAAAAACAATTATGCTGATGGTTTCAATTCCCAACGGGATGGAATTCTACAATGCTAGCCTTGCTTTTGATAAGCGGTTCTAGCGCAGTTTCAATTCCCAACGGGATGGAATTCTACAGCACGAATTTTGCCATTTTTCTAGGTAGAAAGTGTTAGGAGTATATATTTTTATGCCTTAAAATGGACTAAATTTAAAAAAGCTCCCGATTGCTCAATGCCCAAAATTAGGCATTTCAGAATCTTAAAAGTAACTTTATCGCTATCTATATGTATCGTGAGTGCAAATGTTAAAATCTAAATATAAAGATATTCAAAAATCGAAGTGTGAATAATAAAAAGCTGAAATTTTAAAAGCATATGCGTTTTTAAAGCCAATTCGTTCGCCGTTCCGTGCTTCAGATCAAATTTATTTCAAAAGCACATGCATTTTAAGAGGGCGCAATCTATGGGCGTAAGTGATTCTAGTCAAAATTTCAAAAGCACGAATGAGCTTAAAAGCCCAGCCTACCGCCATACCAGCCCCTCGTAAGGCACGCCTTCACAGACGTATTTTTTAATCTGATTTGCCTCGCGACGGATGATTTGACGCCAGGTTAGGTTCTGTCCCGCTACATTTGCGCAAGATGATAGTTTCTCGATCATTTTTAGCTCGATCTTTTGCACCGCTTCTCGACCGAATCGAATACGCCCCGCGTCCGTTTCAAAATCTTTTGCCGTAATCTCGCGCTTGTTTAACATTCCGAAAATTAATCTATCGCCTAAAATAGGCTTAAAAATCTCTGCAAGATCTAGATGCAGACTTAGCGCACGATAGTTTGGCTCGTGTAAAAAGCCGATGCGCGGATCAAGCTCGGTTTTGTAAATTTCGCTGAGGCAGACGCTATAAATACGCGTATTTACATAGCTAATGAGGGCATTAATTTTATCTGCCGGCGGGCGTTTGGAGCGCGTCGTAAATTTAAAACTGCGCTGATCCTCGATGATTTCGTTCCAGGCCGCGAAATACTGCTTGGCAAAGCCGCCTTCCACCGCCATTACCGCTGCTATGTCGCAGGCGCGCGCTAGAGCATCCAGATGCGGCGCAGTATCGAGCGAGACGCCGTAAGCCTTGCAATTAATGGCTGCATTTAAGATGCGAGCGCGAGTAATCTCGCGAGTGATAAAAAGGCGCTTAGAAAGATCATCAAAAGCCCGCAGCTGCGCCAAAAGTACAAAGCCGCTTTTGTTTACAGAATTTGAAGTATTCGGGAAAAAACTGCCGCGGAAGCTCTGATAGGCGCTAAAAATATGCAACAAAATGTTATTATCAGCCAAAAACGCCATAGCATAAGTGTCAAGCTCTACCCGCGCCAAAATATAAATTTCATCAATTGCGTTAATCGGCAAAATTTTACTAGCTAAAATTCCGCCCTCGTCGTTAAATTTATCGAAGTATAGATTATTATCTTTGCGGCGCAATCGACCGGAGCTCAAAATAAAATGCGTGCGATCCGATTTTTGCATACTTTATCCTTAAATTTTAGCTGAATATTGCCTCGTTTTTATCGCACCCGATGACGAGACGCTGTGAATATTTGAGCGAATTAAAAGTATAAATTACTACCGAATCAAGCTTGTTAGAGCATTCTTTTTGCAAAATCGCCATTAATTTTTTAAGATCGCTCGCTCTGATTTCACCCTCGAAAACGCTGAATTGCACGCGAGGCAGAAACTTCTCGACCGCCTTTCGGACGCGCGCAGCGTTATTTTTCTCCTTTTCGTCGCTGCTTGAAATATCGTAAAATAAAATAGCGTACATTCTATCTCCTAAATGCAATAATCACGATAAGCGCAACTCTCGCAAATCTTTTGCGGGCTAAATTTAGGCGGCTTTGGCTCGTTTACAATGGCGGTAATGCCGTTTAGAATTGTTTCGATTTTAGTGAAATTTTTGGCATTATCCTCAATGGCTATGACGGTTTTGCCGCTAATTAGCTTGCCTTTCACCTCTTTTAAATTTAAGCCTGTTTTAAAAAGATAGATATAAAAAAGTAGCTGCATCTTGCCTGCTTCTGGATTTTTTAGGCTCTTTTTATATTCGGTGATGAGATAATGTCCGCGCTGCTTGGAAAGCTTGTCAAATTTCAAATTTGAAAATGCGAAGTCCTGCAAACCGTTCTCTTTGATGTCTGCTAGTGCCTTGCCCATCAGCACGTTTTCATCCTCCTGATTAGCGTGAATATTGTGTGCGTAAAGCCACGCCTCACGCTTACAGGTGACGTAATAATTCACAAGCGTGCCGGTGATTTGGTCTTTGCAAAACATTAGTCGAAAAACTCATTCTTGAGATTTAAGGCGGCACCCTTTTTAATCCCGAAATTATTATTGTACGAAGTATCGCCGAATGGTAAATAATAGACATCTTTTAGCCCATCAATACGCTTTATATTTAAACGCTTTGCATCAAATTCTGTGATATTTACACCAAATCTATTAATTTTCTTAATAGTATTCGTAAATATATCTTTCTTATTAAATTTGTCCATATCAAGCCTATTGATTTCAAAAATTTCATTTTGAAATTCTTTAATATAATCTTCTTTTGGCTCAATTATTACTAAAATTTTGAGCCTATCATCCATCGCCTCGCTAATCTTTTCGTTTATATCGTAAAATCCTAGCTCTCGCATCTGTTCCGCCAAAAATAAGCTCTCTAAGCTTTGCTTTATGGCGCTGAAATACCTATTAGAAATATCTAAAATTTCGCTTTCGATGATATCTCTTTGCTTTAGAATTTTTACCAAAATAGTATCGCTAATGCGTTTTAAATCACTGTAAATGAGATCGGAATAGTCGCAAATATCGTTAAATACGTATAATTCTCCCAGAGCTGCGAAATTTCTATTTATGCGACCGGCAGTTTGGATAATCGAGCTAATGGGCGCTATCTCTCTAAATCCAACATCAAAATCCAAATCCACACCAGCTTCGATAGACTGCGTAGAAATTAGCAAGATCGGATCACCGTGCCCACTTTTATTTTTAGCAATCGCGTCTTTTATATTTTCGATATTTTTTCGTTTGTGATCGTCGCACATATATCCGTTTAGGCAAAAAACTTTAAATTCGTCGTAAAATTCCAAAAATAGCTCTTGAGCTTTTTTAATAGTATTTACGACGACTAGTGTATTTTTGCCTTTTGCCGATTGTTTAATCTTATCTTTTAAAGCACTCTCATTGCCATCAAAGCACTTTAAAACGTATCTATTTTGATCTTTGAAATAATCTAAATTTGAAATTTCTTTAAATTTAGTCGCATCAACAATAGGCATCGTAGCGGACATAAAGATAAAAATGCAGCCAAATTTCTCCGCCATCATCTCGCAAAGTTTCATAAAATCCGCCCTAAACTTATACGGTACCGCCTGCGCCTCATCGATTATTATTTCACTATTTTTTAATCGGTTAAATTTTACGCTATCTTTATTTTTGTTTCCAAAGAGTGCAAATATAAATTGATATAGCGTGGTTACGTTAATATCTCCGCTAAAGGAATCCATCAAAAATTTAACTCTAGAATAGCGATCTTGCGGAGTGCTTTCATCTATCGTAGTTTTGTGATGAATTTTATGAATTAATATATTTTTATCGTCTTTGAAAATCTCTTTTATCTCATCATAAACTTGATCTATGATAGCCGTAAACGGCAGTACGTAAATAATACGTTCTTTATTAAATTTAGCGGCAAAATTTAGCGCAGTCAAAGTCTTACCGTAGCCCGTAGGCGCGGTTAAAGTAAAAAGATTATGATCTACATCGAAATTATTTAAAACGAATTTTCTAAACTCACTTCTTTTTGCGTTTGGCTTACGTTTTTCCAGAGCTTTGATATATTTTTCGATCGTATTAGAATTCGCCGGTTTAGAAGCAGGGATTCTTTGATTAAAAATAGCTTCATATTTATCACTATAAATAAGCGACGAAAATATGTCTTTGAAATTTAAAAAGTCATCGTAATCAAACTTCTTTTTCGCAAATTTGAAGTATTCTCTTAAATGTTTAGCTTTAATTAAAAGCTCATTTTTATCCCTTTTAATATCTTTGTAAATTTCTAAACCTAAAGCTTTATCTACGACTTCATCCCAAAAGCCTAGTTCCTTCGAGCTCTCAAAATATTTACCGAAATTTTTATTTTGCATTGTAAGCTCACAAAAATTTTCTACATTTCCGTGGTGTGATACGATGGATAAAAACCCAAAAGCCGTATCTAGCTCATTAAATTCTGAATTTAGTAAAAATATGTAAGCGGATAATAAAGCATGATTTTTATCTGCAATTTTTTCGGTAGGATTTTTGATATAAATTTGAAAATTAGTTTTTAGCTTAGCTATATCGTGATAAATTTTAACGCATTGTAAAAGCCTACTATCCGCTTCAGCAAGCATATTTGTTATATGCTTTATTAGCAGTTTATTAGGATGCGATAGCGGCTCACTTTGCAAAGTAGACCTTATAGTCATTTATTTGATAAATATTTCCTCTATTCTTTGCTTTGATTTGACTATTGCCGCTTAACTTAATAACGAAATCTTTAAAATCCTTAAAAATTCGACCCTCTTCGCATCCGCAAGCCATTCTAGCCGTAGTAAGTCTGATATCAAAGCTTTGTGCATCAAATATAAAATCGTCCATTAAAACGAACGTATCTATAAAACTTTCCTTTTCATGCACCAATTCACAATTTTTTATCTCGATATATTTAAAATCCGCTATACAAAAATTTATACCTAAATATGGTGTAAAGGAGCATCTATGAGCTTTTAAGCTGTTAATTATATTTTCTTTATAAGAAGCGTTTAAAGCACTTAAATCAACGAATATAACATATCTAGGATCTTTTATTAGCTCTTTATAAAACTGCTTTTTCTCACTAGAATCTTGATAGCCTTGTTCGATATGCATATTTGACGATAGAGCAAATTTTATACCGTTAAAAATCATAGTTTTTTTGCGAAATTGCGAACTTAAAATAACGCTATAACCTATATCGTTAAATTTAAAATAATTCATTTCACCTATAATCGCCCCCAAAAACCCCATGACAGCAGTCTTTGGCGGCACCGGGTATGTAAGAGACGAGTAGATAGTAGCTGGATGAGAAAAATGCGCGTAATCTCCCGATAGCTCAAAAGCTATTATATCCATTTAAAATCCTATTTTTATCCAATTACTATCAAATTGTGATCTGTTATTTTGCTCGAAGTCAAAATCGCTCATATACTCTATTTTTTCGATCTCTTGCGCGTATCTAGTAAGTTTAGCTTTTAATCTAGAAAAATCAATTGTAAAATCATTTATACTTCTTATCTCCACATCTTCTTTGCTACTATTTATAGCCACACAGTTATTTAAATCTCCAGCGAAAGTATCATTTTTATATGTAATTACTAGCATAAATCTAGGCATTTGACCCATTTTCGTGCGAGTAATTAAATTTTTAGTCCCGCTCCAGAGCGCGCCTAAAATCACTTTTACATCATCTTCACTTAAATTTGTAATCTTTGCACTATGATTATCCACTATTCCGTAAGTTGCAAACATTGCATAATTTAAAAAATCTTCTTCTCTAAACGTCTTATTTGCCTTATCGCTACCGCTTGCAAATGCGCCGGTGCCTTTTATATGCTCTACCGCAACTCTATGAAGCGATCTGCTCATTCTAAACTGAATAGGTCCGACAAATTGAATTCCGGCTGTTTTTATGCCTTCTTTTTTCATCTCGTCTTTATCCGATATCGGCAAAACTCCACCAAATGCGCGAATATCGATAAATTTAGATAAAATTTCTTTTTCAATCTCAATTTTTTCTTGCTTAACGTTAATTACTTCACGTATTGCGCTTTTGCAATCTAAGATATTTTCATCTCTTTTATACTCTTTAATGAAAATCGCACTTTCGTCTTTTTTCATAATTTCATCTCTAATTGTTCGCTTTATACGTACATCAGTAACTTCTGCTATACCCGTCTCATCGTCCATCCTAGGAGCGTTATCTCTTAGCATATCGCCGTTTGGATTAAAATTTTCGCCGTCCCAAAGAAATAGAATTTCCTTCTTTTTCATTACTCGTCTCCTTGAGTGTTATCTTTAATATATTTCGTAAAATCACTTCCGCCCATAGCAAAAGCCAGAGTTACATAAGCGCTCTTAACTCGCTTTTGAGATAAAAACGCACTTGGTAAAATTCCAATCAAAATATCGCGCATGATTTCTATATTAGCACTTCTTTTTCCTCGCGATACATTGGAGAGTTTTTTGTTAGTTTCATCGCACTTAGTCCAAATCCATTCTAAAAGCTCTTTCGTAATTAGTCCAGCATTATTCAGCCATTTTTCGAATGAACTATTTTTGCTAATAGCAAATTGACGATTTATCAACCCTGCAGACATCATTCCTAGCAAATATGCGCTCTGCAATACTTCATTATCTTTTAGAAATTCGCTATTTTTCAAAATCGAGTTTATTAACTCTTTTTTATCGCTTAAGCCTTGCAAATTAACCTCCCTTGCAAATGATATTTTTTCATTTAAAGCACCCATTTCATTAAAGAAATTTTGATATTTTTCGATACTTTCTATACTTCTATTTTGATATGTCTTAACGCGATTAAAATAAAATCCCCATTCTATTTTTGACGCATAGCTAGAGTTAATATTGCCTTTATAAATCAAAGCAGTGTATTTTTCCATCATATCATCTAAATTTATCCTGTTTTGTGATAATAAAAAATTCATAATATCAATGTTTTTAAGAAATAAATTTTGCATGTAAATAGTATCGTCTTGTTGATCTTTACTATCTTTTCGTCTAATCGCCCTAATATTATATCTACCCATTAAATCGGAAATTTTAGAAATATAAGACGGCAATACATCATCTATTTGCAATAATACATTAACCGCAGCATTGCTTTTTTTATAAAATAGAATTGTATTTAGCACGGGCATATTTGCTTGCGCTTTAGCTACGGATTCCAACTCGTAATTAATACTTTCTTCGATATTTTGTATGCCTTGCAGATCTTTTTTCTTTTCGCTCGGATCTTTTAAAATTTCCACTATTTTTTCTAATAAATTTGTATCATTTACCATTAACGTCGGTAAGACCGCCATTTTATCCCCGTAAAAATTAAAAGATAATTCCTTATCAATTGCCATAAAACCGTTTTTAACCAAATTTGCATTAGCACTATTTAGAGGTAGTAATCTAACTTTAATGTCTTGCAAAGCAGTCGGTAGCTCATTTACGGAACAAAACGCTAAATTCGCATCTCCACCGATACCCATACTATTTGTAAGCATATCATAACCATAAATTTTGGCAGTTTTACCATTATCGCTATCGCTTAAATGACTCGTAAAAATATTTTTGAAATACGCTGAAATCGGTCTACCCTCCCAAGATAATGCAAAAAAAGTAGCTACTTTCATGCCCTTTTTCTTAGGCTCTTCTTGTAGAGCTACAATTTCACTTAAAATATCATCAAAAAAGCTCTCGTTTAAGCTAGATAAATCCGTTAATATTTTATCATTTTTGATATCGTCAGGATCGAAGCAAGAGAGCATATTTTTTACGGCTTTTAAAATTCCTTTTATAAATTTAGGAGTATCGTCTTTTACGGCTTTGCTAATGAATTGGATATTAGGGAACAAATTGCCAGAATTCGCGCCTATGCCAAATCTACAAACTATTAAATCGTCTCTTGAAATATTGTTATTTACCGATATTTCTTTGCTTTTAATATCGCAAAGATAAATTTTAATAGCATCGTATTCATAGCTTTTGTTGTTAATTTTAGTTTTTTGTTTGTCGTAAATTTCGCCGATACTAGAAAAAATTTTAACTATATCGCCCAAAATTTATCCTTTCTAAAATTTAGCGCAATTATATCTAAATTAAAATCAATATGTCAATAGTTACTATAATTTAATATAAAGTTTGATTTTTTAAAAATTTTATTATAGAATTGCCATAAAGCAAGCAAATATTCTTTTAGAATTTGAAATCTATACTTTAATATAGTCTTGCTTTACAACTTCCAAAACCCCTACTCCGTAGTTCATGCACCCGCTTCCAGCGCCCGTGCCAAGGATCAAATTTATTAGTTCTGCATTAGCTAAAATTTTCCATCTTGCTTGCCACGCATATACTGGCTCGCGGTTGTTGCCGTAATAGAATTTCGCAGATTCACCCGGCTTTTGCCACAATAAATTTAACTCCATTTCGCCATCATATTTTCGCCCCGTAATCGTCTCAAATCGCTGTAAAATATTCGTCTTCATCATCTCTAAATGCCTGCTATCTTGCGGCTGCAAATAGACTTTATGTCCCAAAAGCCCGCTTACTGCGCACGCCACGTAGCCTTGCACAATAGCTTCGTTCTCGCAAATTTTATGATTTCTTGCTTCGACGGTAGTTTGCGTAAATAGAATTTCACCCAAGCTTAGCCCGTCTTTTAGCACTGCTAGCGCGATTTTACGTTCAAACTCCGGCTCGCATGAAGCAAATCGCACGCGCAAGTCCTCTCCTCGCAAGATAAAATCAAACACCGTGCGTTTAAAAATTTTACCGCTTGATTCGTGCCTATATCCTACGTGCTCTGAAGCCGGCAGATAGCGATAAAGAAAGCCCTGAATCAACTGCGAGAGAGATTTTGTGATTTTTAGATTTTTAGTTGGTAATTTTGCGTTGATGATTAGCATTTGCGCTCCTTTGCGCGGTAAAATTTTGCCCAAGGTTCGCGTAAACCTTGGGCAAATGAGTTCTAAGTGAAATTAAAATCCTATCTCTTTGATATCGGCAAACTGCAAAAACGCGCGATAAATTTGCCCGATATTTGCGATACGATTTGCGCGTATCGCGGCATCCTGGACGTTTATCATCACATTATCGAAAAAATTATCAATCACGTCTTTAAGCCCAAATAGTGAGCGCAGATACCCACTCACGTCGTTTTCGTTGAGCTTAATCGCCCTGAACGCCACATTTAGCGCGCGCTCAGCATCGTGTTCGAATAGGTTTTCGTCCACCGCGCCTATTTTTTCGTCCTTGATGATATTGGCTAGGCGCTTAAAAGTCGCGAAATTTTCCCCGAAATCCGCTGCTGCTGCGATCTCGCCCAAAGTTTTTATGGCCTTGCTTAGTAGTAATAGATCGTTTTCGCCGCTTGCGATGCACGCCTTGATCACGGACGGATTTATCTCGTCAAAAATTCCGTATAACCTATCTTTCATAAAATCCAGCAGCTTAGAAATGTCAAATTTATTATAATTTGGCGCCAGCTTTTGCGCCAGCGCATTCGCATCAAAGCCCAATCCTTGATTTAGTAAAATTTTAATTAGCCCCGTAGCTGCGCGGCGAAGCGCATACGGATCTTTATTGCCGCTTGGAACTTTATTGATGCTAAAAAGCCCCAGGAGCGTTTCAAATTTCATCGCTATAGCGATTACGCTACTAAATACACCGCTTGGCAGCTCACTATCCTCACCACTAGGCAGATATTGCTCGCGTATCGCGCGGCATACATGATCTGCCAGTCCAGCGTGCTCGGCATAGTAGCTGCCCATAATGCCTTGAAGCTCGCTAAATTCGCCCACCATCGTGCTGCTAAGGTCTGCTTTACTAAACATTACGGCATTTTCCACATCCCGCGCAAAATCCTTTTTGCCGATCTCCGCCTCAATCTGCGTAGCATAATCCGCGCTCAGTACCTTTGCTACGGCTAGCTCGCGCACTTGCTTATCATAAACTGAGCCAAGAGCTTGCATATAGGAAATTTGCTTAAGTTTTTCAGGGCTAAATTCCACTTGCAAATCGCTCTTCCAAAAAAACATAGCATCGCTTAGGCGCGCGCGTAAAACTTTTTCATTGCCGCGTACTACAAGCTCGTCATCATCGGTGATCGCATTACTAACGACAACGAAGTGATTGCTTAAGTTTTTATCCTCGAAAACCGGAAAATAGCGCTGATTCTCCTTCATCGAAGTGATGATGACCTCTTTTGGCACGCTTAAAAAATCTCGCTCAAAGCTGCCTAGCAGCGCCGTCGGATACTCGGTGATCGCCGTTACTTCATCTAGCAACGCAGGATCGACCTCGATCTTAAAGCCATGCTTTTTCTCGAGCTTTGCAAACTCGCTTAGAATTTTATTCTTTCTTTTTTGCTCGCTTAAAATTACACCGTTACGCTCCAGCAATGCGAAATAATCTGCGGCGTCTTTAAATTTAATCGCTTCATAGCCAAATTTTCGGTGCGGAAAAAATGCAGCCGCGCTTCGCACGCCATAAATTTCAAAATTTACGTTTTGACCGCCCAAAACGCAGGCTATACTTCTTATCGGACGGATAAACTCAAACTCGCCGCTACCCCAGCGCATAGCGCGTCCAAAATTTAGCGATCGTAAAAACTCCTCTATCATTTCGCCTAGAATTTCACGACTATCGCGCCCCTTTTGCACCGCAGCGTGGTAGAGCACCTCTTTGCCGCCTATCTGCCGAAATTCCAGCTCGCTTTCGCTTATGCCACATTTTTTAGCAAAACTTAGCGCTGCAGGGCTCCACGCGCCATTTTTAAGCGCGACGGATTTTGGCGCGCCCGTGCTTACGATCTGCGCATCATCGCTGCGTTGCGGAAAATCCTCGTGAAATAGCACAAATCTACGCGGGCTAAATTCAAAGCGAAAGTCGCTATTTATACGGTTGGCCTCAAGCACCGCGCGCCATTTTGACGCGATATTCGCACGCTCTTTTAAAAACGGGATCGCAGGCAGCTCCTCGACCCCAATCTCAATGAGTAGTTCCATCTTTATCCTTTTTTCGTTGATTTCGTTTTTCGTTTTTCTCCATCATTTCGCGGTTAAATCCTACGATCATAAATATCATAAAAAGCACGAAAAGTGCGGTTATAACGGCATGTATCATTCTACTATAAATTCCTTTTGCCCTTTATAAATCGTAAAATAGGCATTTTTAAATTCTAAATTTTTGCCGTTTTGCACAGGAGCGCTTTTGCGAAAAATTCTAAACTCTCCCGCGCTTTTTAGATTAATTATGCCGTCCTTAACGTCGCCTTTTATCGTGCTTATCACATCTCCTGCGCGCAGCTGCCGCACCGATGCGCTAGGCAAAACGTATGGCGCGATAGAGCCTACGTTGCCGCTTCTAGATACGATCTCAAAATCGTCGATCTCAAAGCTTTGCTTATAAAATTTCGTCTTTTTTACTAGCAGATCGAGTTTATCGCCTAGCTGCAGCCCGCTGCCGCCATAGACAAAAACTCCGCTTCCATCTTTGGAGATCGCAAAGCCGTAGCGGTTTGTAAAGCTCACGACTACGCCTTTTATCAGCACAGGCTCGCTTATAATGCGCCCGTAAAGCTCCTCTATCGTGACGGTCTTTGCGGCACTAGCGGTATTTTTAGCTAAAAATTCTTGCTTTTTCGGCATAGATTTTAAAGCGCCTTCGTTCGTTAGAATGAAGCTAATCGGAAAATGATCGGAAGCGGTAGAGGATTTAGCAACAGCGAAACTGTCCTTTTTATATCCAGGCTCGCTACTAAAAAAATCGTCGCTAAGCAAGATATGATCTAGCACTGCGCCGCTTTCATGAGATTCACAAGAGCCAAGATGCTTTAACTGCGAGCAGGGATGTAGCGCCCATAAATCACTAAATCCGTCGCGCTCGATAAGCTCGTTTAGCAAGGAATTTCGCCCGAAATTCGTATTAAAATCTCCCGCTACGATAGCGCGTTGGTGCCCTTGCAAAACCTCGCGTAAAAAGGCGAAATTGCGCTTGCGCTCGCTTAGCGGGTTGCGCGCGGAGAGCATGTGCACGACATAAAAGCTAAAATCAGTGCCGCCAAGCGCAAAATCAGCGCGCAAAATATCTCGTGTTTTAAGCTCTACTGGGCGGTAGGTTTTTTGAAATTTTATCGGTATGCGCGACATCACCGCCACGCCCGCAGGTGCAGTCTGCGCGCGCGAAAAAGCGTAGAATTTATAGCCCGCCTTCTGCGCAAGCGCTTTTAGCACGACTTCGTTTTCGATCTCTTGCAGCCCCAAAATATCGGCATTAAGTGCGCTTATCTCATCCGCCACCGCTTGCAGCTTGCGCTCGTATTTTTGCTCGCTCCATGAGCCGCGCCCGATCTCAAAATCCGCGTACTCCGTGCCGTCGTTTACGCCGTCGAATAAATTTTGCACGTTAAATGATGCGATTTTCAGCTCCGCAGCACTCGCGCCGCAGAAAAACGCCGCAAAAAGTAGCGCTAAAACTCGCAAACCGCGCTCCTAAAATCAAATTTATCGATATTTTGGCGGATCGCTTCGTAGGTTACGATGCCCACGCTGGTGGCTAAATTTAAACTGCGCCCCGCGCTGCTCATCGGGATCGTGATGCAGTTTTCGCGGTTTGTGCGCATGATCTCAAGCGGCAGCCCGTGACCCTCCGAGCCGAAAATCAAAAAATCGCCCGGCTGAAATTTCGCCTCGTAGTAGAGTTTGTTCGTCTTCGTCGTCGCAAAAAAGAAGCGCTGCTTAAATTTATCGTTCGCCACCATAAACTCGTCCCAATTTTCCCAAATTTTAAGATCCAAGTTCGCCCAGTAATCAAGCCCCGCACGGCGCAGATGCTTATCGTCGATGACGAATCCCAGCGGCTTGATCAGATGCAAAGGACACCCCGCATTGACGCACATACGCCCGATGGAGCCCGTGTTTGTGTGGATCTGCGGATATACTAACACGATATTAAACATCAAAAACCGCCGATTTTGCATGAGCAGAATTTTGCGATTTAAAATTCCGCGAGGCAAAGTTTTGAGATTTAGAATTTTGCAAAGCTAAATTATGCGGCTTGGAATTTTGCGCAGTAAAGCCTTGCAAATTTAAATGGGCAAAATTCCATAATTTGAAATTCTGTGAAATAAAATTTAGGTCCGTGATTTTGCGATACTGCAAGGCATCAGATCTCTCCTTGCAGCGACACGGCTCTTGCATTTTTTTGTGGTGCGGCGCGACAGCTACTCCCATAGCACAGGACGCGCGATACGGCTCGCTAAATTTTGCTTTAATGCGTTTAATATGACGCAGGCTGTGAGATTTTGTACCAAGATGTCCTAATCTGCAAAATTTCATCTCGCTGTAATGCGAGCCGTAAAATTCCGCCTCGCCGCTACGCGGTTCGTATAATTTCTCGCCACAGCGATGCGATCTGCAAAATTCTCTCGATCCATAAAACTTCGCCTCGTGGGCTTTTTTGGTATGGCGGCACGACGGATGAAATTTTAATAGGTAAAATTCCGCGTCATAAAATCCTACCGAGCTAAGCTTTGCACTATGAAATCTTACGTCGCAAAAATTTAAATTTCGCTCGCCATAAAAGATAAAATTTCGCGCAGCAAAAATCACGAAATTTTGCCTGCGATCAAAGCAAAAAGCGCATTTTTGCAAAGACGCAGCATTCTTACAAAACGCGTAAATTTCGTCGCGACGATAGAATTTTTTCATAAAACTAGCTCCTAAATAAAACGGCGATTTTACAGAAATCTCTCTAAATTTACGCTTTTAAAGCCGCTACGAACGCCCTAATCTCCGCTTCTTGCAGCCTCTCGATCTCCTTGCTGATCGCAGCGCCGCGCAGATTGCGAGCGACATCCGCAGCGCAAACCAAGCTTTTAAATTTCTTATCCCAAATCCCAAGCCGCTTTGATGCTTGCACCCTACCTTTACAATACAGCCCGAGCCACTGCTTAAGCGGCATTTTTAGAGCGATTTTACATAGTCGCTCGTCGCTTACCCGCTTAAAAAACGGCTCGCTAAGTAGCCTTTTATAAAGAGAATTTAGCCCTAAATTCTTTAAAATTTTATCTTTATCTAATCCTAAAAAATTCAAAAACGCATATAAAAAAAACATTTCATTTCTCACGAAAGATTCGCCGTGCTCTATGAATTTTATCAGTCGCTCATGCGTACGCGGATCAATCCGCAATCCAAAAACCCGCTCATAAAGCCCCAGCTCTTGCATTAGCATCATCCCGTATCGGTGCGCAGGTGCACGAAAAAATTTAATCAGCTCCACTTTAATGCGCTCGCAACTAAGATCGCTAGCGTCGATACTACGCATAAGCTCTAAGGTGCGCGGCTCGGCGCGAAGCTCAAATCTCGCAGCAAACTGCACCGCGCGATAAACGCGCAAGCTATCCTCCACAAAAGTGTGCGGATCAACCACTCGCAAAATACGCGCGCGCAGATCCGCAAGCCCGCCGTAAAAATCGAGTACTTTGCCGCTTATAGCGTCTATCATCATCGCATTGATCGTAAAATCGCGCCGCCTGCTAGCCTCATGTTCGTCCGTAGCCAAAGCGACACTAAAGCCCTTATGCCCTATGCCCGTCTTACTCTCGGTGCGCGGAAGCGAAACATCGAAATTTTTATATTTATAGACGAAGTAGCTTTTGCCGACGCCCTGTGCGCCGAAGTCCTGCATAATTTGCTCGAAACGGTGCGGACCCACATCGTAAAGCTCCACATCCACATCAGCGCTAGCCCGCCCCAAAAAATGATCGCGCACGCAGCCACCTACCAGATATATGCGTGAGCTAAATTTTTTAAGATAATCTAAAAGCACGATGAAATCGTTATTTTGATAGATTTTCAAGTCGGTTTTCGATACTTGCAAGCAAAAATTCCATAAATTTTAAATTTAGCTCTACACGCGCGTTCAAATCGCCCTTCTCAAAAGCGTTTAGCCCCTCAAAAAGCACTAAAATTCGCTCTTTTATCGCGCTCAAAAACTCCGCTTCGCTTGAAATTTTAAAATCTGCATTTGCGAGATATTTTGATTTGTCACCCGCTTGAGGTTGTCTCGCGGCCCCAAGGTGTCGCGCTTCCTCGGGCTGGCGCACGGCGGAATTTTGAGCACCAGAAGAGGCAAAACTTCCAGCTTGCATATCCTGTGCGGCAGAATTGCGAAGCTGCGGCGTGGCGAGCTTATGGTCTCGCACCTCAGGCGTCGTAAAATTCTGCGACTGCGAAACGAAATTTTGCTGCAGCGCGGCAACATTGCGGATCTCTAGCGCGGCGGAATTTTGAGCTTGAAGCGACGCTAAATCCTGCTTTTTAGAATGCGCTGTGCTGAAATAATCGTCTGCTTCGTTTTCTTTGAAATCAGAGCCAGACCCAAAATCGTCATTGCTTAGCTCCTTAAAATGCGCGCCTAAAATACGAGGCGTCAAATCTTGCCCGCTTTGGGAGTCGTCATCCGTAGAATTTAGCGCTAATTCAAAATCTTTACTTTTGGCAGAGCTTTGCGCCATACTTGCGTCCCTGCTTTGCGGCGAAACAAACCCATTCATATCGCTGCCTAGACTATCGTAAATTTCGCCTGCGATGCCCGATAAATCACGAAAGCTTTCATCAAATTTTGCGGTGGAGCTTTTTAAAATTTCATCGCTTGCAAAGGCGGTATTTACGGAATCTTTGCCG
This sequence comes from uncultured Campylobacter sp., assembly GCA_963525765.1. GTDB lineage: Bacteria > Campylobacterota > Campylobacteria > Campylobacterales > Campylobacteraceae > Campylobacter_B. The sequence continues at coordinate 15,611 of CAURMQ010000014.1, forward strand.
CTTGCAGAAGCAGAATTTTTAAAATTCTCTCCGTTTAGAGAGGCGGAAGCCGCAGAATTTTGACCGCCTGTAAGATCAGAGTTTTTAAAATTCTCCTCGCTGGAAAAAGTAAAATTTTCATCTTTTATGGCAGATTTTTTTAAAGTAGCGTCCGCTGCAAATTCTGCGCTGCTAGGCGCAGAGCTCTTACTCGCCATGGGATTTGAATGATCGAAGGCGGAATTTAAAGCGTCCGATGAAACAAAGCGCGAAGTGGAATTTTTGGTATTTAAGGAAGTGAAATTTTGCGCGTTTGGTGAAGCGATATCCGGTGCAGATGCGGAATTTAAGGCATCAGGCGCAATGGGATCTGGCGCAAAAGAAGTGGGGCTTAAAGCATCCTGCGAAGCCTGCGCTCCTGCTTCAGCGCTGTTTGCATTCACAGCCCCCTCTTGCTGCGCCGCCAAATCTTGCGCGCGCTTTTGTGCTTTCATCTCATTTACTGCTTCGATGATATCTTCCAGTTCATTTTCATACATCAATTAGCCACCTCTTAAATTCCGCTTGCTTACGCGCATCGACGCTTAAAAAGCGCTCCAGCATCGCCATATTGACGCCAGAGCTTACTCGATGATTTAAATTTAGCCGCGCAAAAAGCACCGCCGCATCGCCATCTTGCGGATTATCACGTAAAATACCGCGGCAAATCCGCATTGCGCCGTAGATATCGCCTTTTTTCTCAATCTCCATAGCGTATGCTAGCGCGCCATTCAAAGCTAGCTCCTAAGCCTTAGCCGCGTAATCTGCGATGATTGAGCCAATCTCTGCGGTCGAGCAAATCTCTTTGGCGTCGTACTGCGCGATGTCCTTGGTGCGGTATCCGTCGCGAAGCACGCCGCGCACGGCAAGCTCGATCGATTCTGCGGCTTCATTTTCGCCGAATGCATATTTCAGCATCATCGCAGCGCTTAAAATCGTAGCGATCGGGTTTGCGATCCCCTGTCCCGCGATGTCGGGCGCACTGCCGTGAATCGGCTCGTAAATTCCTACTTTGCCGCCGATACTCGCACTCGGAAGCAGCCCGATCGAGCCGCAGATCATGCTCGCCTCATCGCTTAAAATATCGCCGAACAAATTCTCCGTTAAAATCACGTCAAACTGCGCGGGCGCCCGCACGAGCTGCATCGCGGCGTTATCTACGTACATAAACTCCAAATTTACCCCCGCATAATTTTTGGCTAGCTCGCTTACGACCTCGCGCCACAGCTGGCTTGTTTCAAGCACGTTGGCCTTATCCACGAGCGTTATCTTTTTGTTTCGCAAAAGCGCGGCCTCAAACGCGACCTTAGCCACGCGCTCGATCTCGGCGGCGTTGTAGCACATCGTATTTAGCGCATCCTTTTCGTTTTTTGCGCGCGGCTGCCCGAAATAAATCCCGCCCGTAAGCTCGCGTACTACCATTATATCGACGCCTTTGATGATCTCAGGCTTTAGCGTCGAAGCGTTTATTAGCTCATCAAAAATCATCGCAGGACGCAGGTTTGCAAACGCTCCAAGCTCTCTGCGGATTTTCAGTAGCCCGCTTTCAGGTCGCAGTTCGCGCGGCAGGCCGTCCCATTTCGCGCCGCCGATCGCACCGAAAAGCACCGCATCGCTTGATTTAGCGGCATTTAGCGTTTCATCCGGAAGCGGAACGCCCATAATGTCGATTGCCGCGCCGCCCATTAAGCGGTAGTCAAAATTTAGCTCGAAATTAAATTTATGGCTTACGGCATCGAGCACCTTGATCGCTTCTTCGATGATCTCAGGGCCGATCCCGTCGCCTTTTATCACGCATACGTCGTATTTTTTCATCCAAATTCCTTACAAGCTTATCTTTGTTTTTGCATAATTTATCGCTCCGCCGGCATCGAGGAGCTTTTGCATAAACTCGGGTATCACGCCGAATTTATACTGAGTTTTTTGGGTTAAATTTTTAATTACGCCGCCCTTTAGATCGATGCTAAGCTCGTCGCCCTGCGCGATCTTATCCGTCTCGTCGCATTCGAGGATCAAAAAGCCGGTGTTGAAGCTGTTTCGATAAAAAATCCTAGCGAAGTTTTTTGCGATCACGCATGAAATTCCGGCGGCCTTAAGCGCCATCGGAGCGTGCTCGCGCGAGCTGCCGCAGCCGAAATTTTTCCCCGCTACGATGATGTCGCCGCGAGCGATTTTGGACGAAAAATCCTTGTCCGCATCCTCCATGATGTGCGTCGCAAGCACCGCCGCGTCGGATGTATTTAGGTAGCGCGCCGCGATAATAATGTCGGTGTCGATATCGTCGCCGAATTTCCATACTTTTGCCATATTTCCGCCTTAAATTTTAAAATAGATGCGCGATTTTACCGACAAATTTATTAAAATCCGCTCAATCGCTCCGATATGGGGGCGGAATTCCTCGCTTAAAATTTAGGGCTAAATTTAAACGCCAAAGCGCAGAGATAGGAAGTACGTAGGCGTTAAATTTTAAATCGGCGGCGTAAAGGGCGGATTTTGGCGCATCGGTTTTACATCCTGCGAACGCGGAATTTTAGCGAGCAATCTTAAATTTAGCTAAAAATATAACCTAAATTTTAAAATTTAGCCTAATTTCTAAAATTTAAAAAATCATTAAATTTAGATGGTTTGCACCGTATATAAGTAAAAATAAAGAGCGTTTCGGTATAATCCGATTTTCCAAAACAAATACATAACGACACAAGGAGATTTTATGGCGAGCCCAAAAGACGCCTTAACGCCCATCGAGCAGTTCTTCGACGACAATCAAAAAAGCTACATCACCTACGAAAGACTGATAAAATTTTTTGACAAAGCCCCCACCGCAACGGCCGTTAAGAAGGTCGAAGCGCTTACGAAAAAATTCGACGTCGAGCTGATCTCCGCCGCAGAAATCTCCAAAATCAAAAATTTAGAGGACGCAAAACTCAAAGAAGCCACGCAAAAAAAGCTGCTGGACGAGGGCTGGGACGAGGAGTTTGATCTATCCAGCGACGTCGAGCTTTTGGAGTGGAGCCGTTCGGACAGCCCTGTGCGGATGTATCTGCGCGAAATGGGACAGATCCCGCTGCTAACCAAAGAAGAGGAGATCGAGATCAGCAAAAAAATCGAGCTCGGCGAGGATATCATCATCGACGCGTTTTGCTCGGTGCCGTACTTAATAGACTTTATTTTAGACTATAAAGAGCCGCTCATCAACCGCGAACGCCGCGTTAAGGAGCTTTTCAAGAGCTTTGACGACAGCGACGAAGAGGGTGAAGAGGAGGACGAAGAGGAACTATCGGAGGAGGATTACGACGACGACGAGGAGGATGAGGAGAGCGCGGACGAGGCGAAGCAAAGGCGCTCTAGGAAGAACGATAAGCGCGCTCTAAAGGTCATCGAAAGCTTCAAGGCTCTTGAAAAAGCCAAAAAGGACTGGATGAAATTTGCCGAGAAAAACGCCGAGGCGATTAAGCAGAGCAAGGGAATTTTATCGAAGCTAAACTTGGCGTTTAAAAAGAAAATTTTAAAAGAAAAACTCATGGATCTGGGGCCAACCAGCAAGCTCATCACCGAGATCGTAAAATCGATGGAGACCGCGCTAAAAAGCGACGAGGGCTTCGAAAAGGAGCTCAAGCGCCTGGAATACAAGCTGCCGATGTTTAGCGCCGAACTGCGCGAAAATCACAAAAAAATCCTAAAAGATATCACGAAGCTCAGCAAGGACGACATCATCGCGCGCGTGCCGGAAGCTACGATGGTCTCGACCTATGTCGATATAAAAAAGCTCTTTTTAACAAAAGAGGCAAGCAAAAAAAGCTTTAACCTCGAGCCCGAGCGGCTGAAAGAAATTTTAGAGCAGATCAAGCGTGGCAAGCGCATTAGCGACAATGCAAAGGCGCGCATGGCGAAATCTAACCTGCGCCTGGTCGTCTCCATCGCTAAGCGCTACACCAACCGCGGGCTGCCGTTTTTAGACCTCATCCAGGAGGGTAATATCGGGCTTATGAAGGCGGTGGATAAATTTGAATACAAGCGCGGCTATAAATTTTCGACATACGCGACGTGGTGGATCCGCCAGGCGATCAGCCGCGCCATCGCCGATCAAGCTCGCACGATCCGCATCCCGATCCATATGATCGAGACGATAAATCGAATTAATAAAATCACGCGCAAATATATGCAAGAAGGCGGCAAGGAGCCCGACATCAACGTCATCGCGCAAGAAGTAGGCCTTAGCGTCGATAAGGTAAAGCAGGTCATCAAAATCACAAAGGAGCCGATCAGCCTAGAAGCGCCGATCGGAAACGAGGACGACGGTAAATTCGGCGATTTCGTCGAGGATAAAAGCTCGGTTTCGCCGATCGAGCAAATTTTAAAATCCGACCTAAAAGAGCAGATCGACGACATCTTAGAACAGCTCAACGACCGCGAGCGCACGGTGATCCGCATGCGATTTGGGCTACTTGATGACGAGAGCGACCGCACGCTTGAAGAGATCGGCAAGGAGCTCAATATCACCCGCGAGCGCGTCCGCCAGATCGAAAGCTCGGCGATCAAAAAGCTAAAACACCCAAAGATCGGCCGCAAACTCAAAACCTATATCGAGAGCTAGAGCAAAACGCCGATATAGCGATCTAGC
>CAURMQ010000015.1:0-20232 GCA_963525765.1 uncultured Campylobacter sp.
TGATCTGCAAAAAGCCAAAATGCGAGATTTTTTGCTGTTTGTCTATGATCTTTGTCGCGAAGGGCTGAACGAAGGTTTGGTGCGCGCAGGCATTCGCACCTACGCCTCAAGCGGCGGGCAGGACGTAGTGCAAAGTGCGTGGGCTACGGTACTTGCGCTGCGTCCGATATATTTTATCGCCAGGCTCTTGCCGCAAAAATTTAAAGATCTAAACGCGCTCGTGCGCACGTTTGAGCTCTGCCTAAAAATAATTGAGGAAAACGATGATCAAAGAAAAACAAAGTAAATTCGCTAAATTTAAGCTGGTGATTATACTCGCCTATATGTCCGCTCTGGCGCCCTTGTCTACCGATATGTATCTGCCCGCGCTGGAAAAGGTAAAGGCAAGCTTTGCTACGAGCGAGTTTTACACTCAGCTATCGGTTGCTAGCTTTTTCATCGCATTTGCGCTAGGACAGCTCGTTTATGGGCCGCTAAGCGATAAATTTGGTCGTAAAAAGCCGTTATACGCGGGCATTTTGCTTTTTATATGTGCGTCGCTTGCCTGCGTGAGCTTTGATAGCGTTTACGCGTTTATATTTTTTAGATTTTTGCAAGCTTTGGGCGGGTGCGCGGGAGTGGTACTTGCGAGAGCCGTAATTAATGACAAATTCGAGCTTCATGAGGCTGCAGCGATGTTTGCGCTGATGATGGTCGTGGGCTCGCTAGCGCCGATGCTAGCACCAACTCTAGGCGGATTCGTGCTTGAATTTTTCCCGTGGCAAGCGATTTTTACGATTTTATTCGCGCTTGGAATTTTGCTTTTTGCATTTATATTTTTTGGACTTGGCGAGAGCGCGCAGATAGATGGGACTGCTACACTTAGCGTAAAAGGCGTGCTTGGCGAATACGGCATAATCTTGCGAAATAAAGAATTTATGCGCTATACGCTAGGATTTGCAGTTGCGATGAGCGCGCTTTTCGCTTATATCACGGGCTCTAGCTTTATATTTTTGGGCTATTACGGGCTGGGCGAGCATGCCTTTGGCGTAATATTTGGCATCAACGCTCTTGGAATGACCCTTGTTTCGGCACTAAATGCCAAACTCGTGCAAAATCGCGAACCCGCAGCTTTATTAAATTTCGGCCTAATAGCTATGCTTGTGACGAGCCTGATTTTGCTCGCATGCTCTATGCTTGACCTTCCTTTCATCTGCTTTGAGGCTTCGCTTTTTGTATTACTTTCGTCTCTTGGCTTTGTTGCGCCTAACGCCACGACGCTTGCGATGGCGCTGTATAAGGACGGCAACTCTGGCGCAGCTTCGGCGGTACTGGGGACTGCGCAGTTTGCTATCGCCGGGGCCATTTCGTTTATCGTGGGTGCAGTGGGAGCGAATAAGCCGTTTTTGCTCGCAAGTGTGATGGCGATTTGTGCTCTTTGTGCTAACGCCGTGTATTTTTTATTACGAAAAAAGAATCAAAAATTTTAATTTTAATATTTTTTAAATTTATCGTTAAGGATTGATTAGCTAAAATTAGCTTTCGTTCTTTCAGTGTAAGAAAGACAATTCGGTAAAAAAGGAAACAAGCCAATGAGCGATATTATCGCATATAAACTTAACGGTGAAATTTACGATACTCAAAGTATCGGCGAGCACGCAAGCGAGGCGCAGCCGATATATTTCGATAACTCCGAGGACGCGCTTAAAATTATGCGCCACTCCTGTGCGCATCTTTTGGCGCAGGCGGTGCGCGAGCTTTATCCGAGCGCAAAATTTTTCGTAGGGCCTGCGATCGAAGATGGGTTTTACTATGATATGCGCGTCGGCAAAGATAACGGCGAGAAGCTCGGCGAAGAGGACTTAAAGACGATCGAAAAAAAGATGCGCGCGCTTGCCGAGGCAAATTTAGAGATTAAAAAGATAGCCTCCACAAAAGAGGCGGTCGCGAAAAAATATGCAAACGACGATCTTAAGCAGGAAGTTTTAAAGCGCATCCCGGATGGCCCGGTTAGCCTATACGCGCAGGGCGAGTTTGAGGACATCTGCCGCGGTCCGCACGTGCAAAATACGAAATTTTTGAAAAATTTCGCTCTTACGCGCATCGCGGGAGCTTATCTCGGCGGCGACGAGAAGCGCGAGATGCTAACTCGCATCTACGGCGTCGTATTTGCCGATAAAGATAGCCTTAAAAAGCACCTTACGATGCTAGAAGAAGCTAAGAAGCGCGATCACCGAAAGCTCGGAGCCGAGATGAAATTTTTCACTTTCGACGAGCAGATCGGCGCGGGACTTCCGATCTGGCTTCCTGCCGGCACGAGGATGCGTATAAAGCTTGAGGAGCGCCTTTATAGGCAGCTTCGCAAGCGCGGCTACGAGCCGGTGCGCGGCCCTGAAATTTTAAAATCAGACGCGTGGAAGATCAGCGGGCACTATAGCAACTACAAAGAAAATATGTATTTTACGACGATCGAGGAGCAGGAATACGGTATCAAGCCGATGAACTGCGTCGGTCACATCAAGGTTTATCAAAGCGAGATCCGCTCATATCGCGATCTGCCGCTTAAATTTTGCGAGTACGGCGTCGTGCACCGCCACGAAAAAAGCGGCGTCTTGCACGGACTTTTCCGCGTGCGCGAGTTTACGCAGGACGACGCGCATCTGTTTGTGATGCCGAGCCAGATCAAAGAAAACGTCTATGAAATTTTAGATTTCGTGGAGCTTCTGATGAAGGCTTTCGGTTTTGAATACGAGCTTGAAATTTCGACCAAACCGCAAAAGGCGGTCGGCGACGACGAGGTTTGGGATATCGCGACGAAGGCCTTAAAAGACGCGCTTGACGAAAAAGGCTTAAAATACGGCTTAGACGAGGGCGGCGGCGCTTTTTACGGACCTAAGATCGACATCAAAATCACCGACGCGCTCGGTCGAAAATGGCAGTGCGGCACGGTGCAGGTCGATTTTAACCTGCCTGCGCGCTTCGAGCTTGGCTACATCGACGAAAATAATGAAAAAAAGCAGCCCGTGATGCTGCATCGCGCGATTTTGGGAAGCTTCGAGCGCTTCGTGGGGATTTTGCTCGAGCACACCGCGGGCGAGCTTCCGTTTTGGATCTGTCCTACGCAGGTATCGATCGTGCCGATCGGCGAGGCGCACGCAGACTACGCGAAAGAAATTTTAAATTTGCTGCGCAAAGCGGACATTGACGGCGAAATTTTAGATAGAAACGAAACGTTAAATAAACGAATCAGAACGGCTGAAAAGCAGAAGGTGCCGCTCATCATCGTCCTAGGCGATAATGAAGTTTCGGCTCGCAGCGTGGCCCTGCGCGATCGCAGGGTGCGCGAACAGCGAAATTTAGGGCTGGATGAGTTTTTAAATTTCGTAAAAGCTAAATTAAACGAGGTGAATTTTTGAGCAGAGGCAAAGAGGTTTTTCTAAACGAGGACATTCCGGCTAGCGAAGTCAGGTGCATAGGCGACAACGGCGAGGTTTACGGCATAATTTCAAAGGCTCAGGCGCTGCAAATCGCCGAGCGAGAGGGTGTGGATCTGGTTTTGATAGCGCCCGATGCAAAGCCGCCCGTTTGCAAGGTCATGAACTACAGCAAATTTCGCTACCAGCAGGAAAAAAAGCTCAAAGAGGCGAAAAAAAAGCAAAAAATCATCGAAATCAAAGAGATTAAACTGTCCGCCAAAATCGCTCAAAACGACATTAATTACAAAGTAAAACACGCGAAAGAATTCCTTGGTAGCGGCAAACACGTCAAACTTCGCGTATTTTTAAAAGGGCGCGAGATGTCAAGCCCCGAAATCGGCGTAAATTTGCTCAATAAAATTTGGGACGAATTTTTTGCTGAAGTGGCCGATCGTGATAAAGCGCCTGCGCTGGAGGGTCGCTACGTAAATATGCTGATCACGCCGAAAAAGGCGTAGCGTAAATTTAGCAGTATTGCGCTGCGTGCGGCAAAATTTTAAAATTTGCGCGCTGTTTCTACGCGGTACAGCGCGTGAATTTAAACTAAATAGCGAATTTTAAAATTTATACGGGCTAAGTTTATTTCTAAATTTAGCCCTTTAAATTTATATAGAATTTTCAGATTAAACGGAACCGCAAGCTAAACGGGCGGTAAAATTTAACTTTAAATTTATCTCGTGTTCATTTAAGCTATAAAATTCCTTAAATTCAAATTTTTCAAAGAAACTTTATTATATACTTCCCATTCATTTTAAAAAAAGGACGACCATGCCAAAGATGAAAAGCGTGCGCGGTGCCGTCAAGCGTTTTAAAGCGGGCAAAAACAAGATCAAAAGAGGCTCGGCGTTTCGCAGCCACATTTTGACGAAGATGTCTCAAAAACGCAAGAGGAATTTGCGCGAGGCCCAATACGTCGATTCTACGAACGTATCTGCGGTTAAAAAAATGCTTTGCAAATAGAGTGCGAAGTTAGTTTTTGACGAAAGTCATTCAAACTCCCCTAAATTTATGGATTTTAGGGCAAGATCCCCAAAGGGACGCCGATTAAGAAAGGATTAATATGGCAAGAGTAAAAACGGGCATCGTTAGACGCCGCCGTCACAACAAGGTGCTAAAGCTTGCGCGCGGATTTTATAGCGCAAGACGCAAACATTTCAGAAAGGCTAAAGAGCAGCTAGAAAGAAGCCTCGTTTACGCCTTCCGTGACAGACGCGCGAAAAAACGCGATTTCCGCAGACTTTGGATAGTGCGCATCAATGCAGCTTGCAGGCTAAACGACATCAGCTATTCTAAATTTATAAACGGACTTAGAAAAGCGGGCATCGAGCTTGATAGAAAAATTTTAGCAAATATGGCTATGAACGATCCCGAAGCTTTTGCAACCGTCGCAAAGAAGGCAAAAGCGGCATTAAAATAAGCTTTAAAATTTGGCCGTCTTAAGGCGGCTAAATTTTTAAATTTCGATAAAGCTTTTAATTTTAAAAGCGCGCCCGCAAATTTGTCGAAATTTAAGAATTTGAGTAATTTTATTTGAGGCGGTGCAGAATGCTAAAGTCTTTGAAAAAAATCGTATCTCTTGCGCTTGTCGGTGCAGCAGGGTTCGGCTATGCAAGCGAGCAGAATTCCTGGAGCTATGCAAACGCGCAAAAATCACCTTCCAACAACACTTCCCGTTCCGATGTAATGAGCGCTGCGGATAGCTTGGGCGCGAAATTAAGCAGGCGCGACGCAGCTAGCGATAGCTCCGCGAGCGACGAGTATGAAAACTCATTTCGTATCAAGCTCGAGTACGCAAGGGGCTTTGCCAAAAAGGGCTCATATTCGGGCAGGCTTAATAATCAGCGCGTTATGATGCCTGCATTTCGCTGGACGGGCAATAGCGGCGTAAATGCCGAGTTTTGGAACGGCATTACCAATATAGGCGGCGCGCTGGTTCCTTATGTGGCTTTCGGCTCATACGAAAAGCGCCCAGGAGGAGATTCTCACTCACAATATTTGGTGCGAAGAGACGAGGATTTGGCTCAAATGCAGCGCAATAAAGCCGCGGGTATCAAAAATCTCGCCTATACTTATACGGGCACTACCGGTCCTATCGGTCCTGACGGTCGTCCTACTGCCATTGGTTCAAGTAGAAATTTAAGCCTAGTATATGCCGATATCGATAATTTTGTAAATTTCTACGGCAGAGAAAACATCGCGGGATACTTCATCGACGAGGTCAATACCGAGGATAACCCTTCCAATATCGCTTATATGGCTAGCATTTATAATTACATTAAATCCAAATATCCGGAGATGCTCGTTTTGGCGAATAACGGCTGGGGGGTACGCGATGCCATAGCCCCTTACGCGGACGTCTGGATGCTGCAAGAAGTAAGCGCGGACGACTACATAAACCGCTATCGTCCTAGAACCTCTGAGTTTGAAAAAGACCCGGCAAATTCCGCTAAAATTTTGCACGTCATATATGGTGCCAGGCCCGATCAATACGACGAGATCATAAGGCTATCTCGCGAGCGCAATGCGGCGAATTTATTCATCACTTCCGATACGAACCGCTATCCTGGCGGATACGACGATCTGCCGAGCTATTTTGAGGCGCTGATGCTAGCGATCAATAACTTCACGCCTAAAAACGGCAGCCTGTTTTCGCAGGCCGCAAGAAGAGGCAACCGAGTAGGCATCGAGATGCCGCGTTCGAAGGTCGATCTGGATCTTACTAAGCTTGCAAGAAATTCCGCTTATAAAAATTTAACCGATACCGACGGGCAGGAGTTTAACGTAAATGTAAGCGCGATAGGAAACTACGGCGGAGATTACAAAGACCGCTCGGGCGGCGTCAAATACGATCACAAGAGCGACGGAATTTTACTCGGAGCCTCCAAGAGAGTGGATGATCTTACGCTGGGCGTGATCTTTGGGTATCAAAAATCGGACGCTTGGTATGAGGGTAAATTCGACGGTGTCAAAGAAAACATCAAATCCTACGAGCTCGGTCTGGCGGGCAGATACGATTTTAGCGAGAACGTGGATCTGGCGGTAGGCTTAACCTATTCGACGAACGATCATAAATTTGAAACCAACAACGGATTCGGCGCTATCCACGGCGCGAAATACAAGTCGCAAATTTGGGATTTCAGCACGAGAGCAGGATATAAATTCTTATTTGAAAACGGCTATATAAAGCCGTATTTGGGGCTTGGAGCGATTAGAGTGAACGAGGATGCGATCTCTAGGCTTAGATTTAGCTCCGCTTCAAAAACCGCGCCAAACGGCACCGCGGGAATTTACGCAATCAAAGCTTTTGGCGATCTGCAGATATTCGCAAATGCGGAGTACGAACATCGATTTAGCGGCGATTCGTATCATGCTAGCAGAAAGTATTCGGATAGATACGACGTCGAGGGGCTTGATTATTCTAGCGGCGTATTTAACGGCGCAATCGGGCTGAAATATAAGATCCTTCAAAGCGTCGGACTCAGCGCATCGTACGAGCTAAGCGAGAGCAAAAATAGCCTGGCAAGAGCCGCTTTTGACGTGGAGTTTTGATTTTAATTGGAGTAGCCCAAGATAGGCAGCTTGAAGCACGATTGCAAATTCCTCTTTGCCGCAAAGCGAAAATTTTATGAAATTTGCGGCTAAATTTTACCTGGGCTTTGCTGCGAAATTTTAAAATTTCGGCCGTGGATTTGCTTGCATATTTTCTCGCTTTTAAATTTCATACACTATCGCTTTTATGCTACTTTCAATATAAGGAACAATGCAGAATTTTGCTGGAATTTTGCACGTGTCTTTTAAAAGTGGTCTGAAATTTTAAAGATCTGTGCCTGCTTTAAATTCCGTGATTATTAAATTTTAAAATTCCATATGTAAAGAAATTTTAAAATTTCAAATCTGGTTCGATAAAGAGATTTTGCTAAGCGGCGGGATTATAAAAATTCTAAAGCAATGGCCCGCGTGAAATTAAAAGGTCAATCCGGATTAATTAAAATCGCTAAGACTAAGACGATGGGGTAGAATTTTGCGGATCGCTCCGCAAAATTTAAAAGAGATTATTTTAGCTTGTCTAGTTCGATGATGTAAGGCACTGAGTTTACTCCCGCACTGAAGTATTTAGTAGCTAGGGCTTTTGCAGCGTTTAGCTCGGCGGCGCTTACGTCTTTGGCACCTGCTTTGTTATCTTCGGCGTAGTATTTTCTAAAAACCGCTATCTTTTGCTCGTCGGTTTTAGCATTTTTGATCTCTTTGTAGATGAGCGCGGATTTTGCGTGACCGTCATCGCCGTGAACGGAGGTCATGATTATATCGACATTGTTATTTTTTAGTGTTTCTTCGATCCTTGCCATCTCTTTGCGGCAGAATGGACACAGGGCGTCTGTCAGCATCAAAATCGTAGGCTTTTTGGGATCGTTTCCTAGCTTGATGATATTGTCTTTGCTCTCTGCTTTGAAGACCTTACTTAGCTGTCCTGCGATGCGGTCTTGTTTGATCTGCTCCTTATAGACTACGCGTTTTTTAGGATCGATGATATCGGTAAAGATCAGATCGCCTTGGGTGAAGATGATCTCCTCTTGCGACATATTGCCTTGAGAGATTTTTAAAACGACCGCCTCAACGCCCTTTGGCTCGCTAAGTGGGATGCGCTCGGCGACCTTTATTTCGATGCCTTGAGGCGCGCCGCCGTAGATAGATAAAATTTCGCTGTCGCTTAAAGCCGCGTTTAGGCTCGCTGCGAGCGCAACTGAAGTTAAAATAGCTTTTTTCATTTTTTTCCTTTGCAAAAATTCCGCGCATTGTAGTGCAAAATTTTAAATTTTTACTTTTTCAAATAGCGTTTATTGTCGATCGTCACGATATTTCCCATCTTGTCGAGGTATTCGAGGTAGCAGATGACGAATTTTCTGCTAAGCCCAAGCTCCTCTTTAGCGTTCGTGACGTTTACGAAGCCCTCTTTTTCGATGATCGCGTAAAGGCGCTTGATCGCTAGGGCTAAATTTTCGGCCTCTACGAAGAGATTATGTGCGAGACGGACGACCTTTTTGGCGTAGGTCAGCTTCTTTAGCGCGTCATCGCCGCTTTCGCGGTCGATCTCCAGCTCGTCATATACGTTATACGGCGCGAGAGGCGCTATGCCGCCCTTTTTGATGAGATCAAAAATTTTACTCTCCAGGCTCTGCTTGAGCGCGTCAAAATCCACCCCCGATTTTACGTAAACCCCGCCCTTTTTGGAGACGATGCCGCCTCGCTCAAGCTCGCTAAGCGCACGCGCGGCAAGATCTTCGCTGGCCCACGAGAGCTTTAGAGCGATCGAGGCTGGCGAGAAGATCGCGTAGTCGTTTTTTGAGACGATAAATTTTATGAGGCTTTTTACGTCCTCGATCGCGCTTAGATCGTAAACGCATAAATTTGCTTCGTCAAAATACGTCCCTTCTATGCCACGCGCGATCTTTACCGCTTCGTCGTATTCCATCCCGAAGCGCTGATACGCCGAAAATAGCCCGAATCCATGCTTGTGAAAGAGACTTAAAATTTTAAACGCTTCGGTGAAATTTCGTTTCAAAAGCGCGGTTAGAAGTACGGCTTTGCTCTGCTTTTTTAGCGGCTCGACTACGGCGTTTAGCACATACCCGCCGCCGATTACGCGCGAGTTTGCCAAGCAGACGAAGGGTTCATTGAATTTTAAAAACATCGTTTTGTCAAATTTAAAGCTTACGAGCTTCTCGCCGCTAGGAAGTTCTTTTAAAATGAGCGCTTTTGCCGCGCTTTGCTTGCTTCCGACGCAAAACAGCACGTCTTGATTATGCGAAATTTCGCCGCTAAAGGTGCAGTCGGCTTCATTAAAGCCGCGGAAAAAGCCTTTTTTAGTTAAAATTTGCCCCTTCTCAAGCTCGCTCGTTTTGGCGTCTAAGCTTAGCGCGACGCGGTTTGGAGCCTGCGCTAGCGGCGTGTCCTCGTCGTGGATCTGCACGCTTTTGACGTTAAAAGCTTTACCTAGATCGCAGTTGTAAAGCTTTTCGCCCTTTGAAATCGCGCCGTTAATGAGGCTGCCCGTTACGATGGTGCCAAGCCCCTTAAGCGAAAAGACGCGGTCGATGTAGTAGTGCACCACGCCGCCTCCTTGGCGCTGCGCAGGCTTGATATTAAAGAGATAATTTTTCAGCTCGGCGATGCTTGCGGTGTCTTTTATGCTGATAAAAAAGGTGTTTAAAATTTGCAAATCTTTAAATTTACTGATGTATTCCTTGCACTGCGCCGCGACCTCCGCCTTGCGCGCGTCGTCCGCTAGATCGCACTTGCTGATGCATAAGATCACGCTTTTTACCCCAAGCAGGGATAAAATTTGAATATGCTCTTTGCTTTGCGGCATTAGCCCGTCGTCCGCAGCGACTACTAGCATCGCAGCGTCGAAGGCATATGCGCCGCTAATCATCGTCTTTACTAGATTTTCATGCCCCGGTACGTCGATAAACGCAACGTTGGTATCTCCCGAGCGCAGATGCGAAAAGCTAAGATCGATCGTGATACCACGCTGCTTTTCGCTCGGCATTCGGTCTCCCTCAAAGCCGTTTAGCGCCTTGATTAATGCGGTCTTTCCGTGATCGATATGGCCTGCGGTGCCGATGATTACGCTATTCATAAATTTCTCCGATCTTTTTTATTAAATCTTGCAAGTCGCTTTTTAAAATCGATCTGAAATCGAGCAAAAATTTATTATCCTCTATTCGCCCGATTATGCCTGCAGCGCGAAATTTAGCCTGCGTGCTCTGTGGATCTGCGCCGTCAAGTATCGCAAGCGCGACGCTAGGGTAGGAGGCGCCGGGCATCGTGCCGCCGCCTACGAAGGTGGTAGTAGGCACGATCTGCGATTTTACGCCGATGCGAGATTGCACTAGCTCCGCTCGCTCACGTAGCTCATCTAGGCTTAGATGGATCTGATCTATCGTCGTGATGAGGTGAAATTCTTTATTTATATACGCCTTGATCGTCTCGGCAAGCAGGCTTAGCGTGATCTTATCCACGCGCAGCATTCGCAGTAGCTGGTTTTTGCGCAGACGCGCGATAAGCTCGCGATCCCCTAAGATGATGCCGCACTGCACGGAGCCGAAGAGCTTATCGCCGCTAAAGCTAAGCAGCCGCACGCCGCTTTTTAAAAGCTCAAAGATTGAGGGCTCGCTTTTGCCGAGCCCAAATCCCAGCTCGCTTACGTAGCCGCTTCCAAGATCGTAGTAATCGATGATCTCGTTAAAGCTTTCCGCTTTTTTCATGCTAAATTTTGCAGGAGCAATTTTAGAAGCTTGAGCGGAAATTTCGCTCTCGTCGCCTTCATAAAAACGCTCGTTATTTACGGACGGCTCGCCGCTTTTTAAATTTAAAGAATTTGCAGAGCCTGCCGCTAAGCCTAAACCGTTCGGCGCGGAATTTAGAATTTCGCCCGCTGCGTCCGAGGAGCCGCCGCAAAGATCTGCTAAATTTTTAAAGCTTGCCGCTCTGAGCGCTAAAAATTCTCTCTTTGCCTGTGAGGCGCGACGTGCGAGAGCCGCTACTTCCGCAGCGCTTACACTCGAGCTGAAGCCTGAAATTTTAAAATTTGAGCGGTGCACCTTCATCAAAATCGCCGTGTTTTCATTGATCGCTTCTTCGTAATCGTCCGGCTTGGTTTTGTTCGTAGTGCCGATCTCTACGAGCTTTGCGCCCGAGTTTGCCATCACTTCGCTTACTCGAAAGCTCCCGCCGATCTCGACTAGCTCGCCGCGGCTTACCACGACTTCGCGTCCGCGCGCGAAGGTATTTAGCACCAAAAATACCGCCGCAGCGTTATTATTGACCACGAGCGCGTCCTGCGCGCCGAAGAGCTCGCTACACAAAAGCGCTATGTAGTCGTATCTGCTGCCGCGCGCGCCCTCGGATAGGTCGTATTCTAAATTTGAATACGAGGTGACGATCTTTTGCGCGCGGGCTAAAATTTCGGCACTGATGACGCTGCGGCCGAGGTTTGTGTGTAGCACGACGCCGGTTGCGTTGATAAGCGACTTAAGGCTTAAGTTTTGAAATTTTTCGTAGCGCGATTTGATGCGCGCGATGATCTCGCTTTCGCTTGCGAGCTCGCCTCCTTGCAGCGCCTCCCTGCGTGCCTCTTCAATGAGCTCTTGCGCGATTTTGATGATTTGCGAGCGGAGGCAGTTTTGAAACTCCTGCGCATTTGCGATTTTGTCGATTTTGGGTAGTTTGATTCGTTGCATTGCGACCCCGATGCCTTAAAATTTAGGCGATTTTATCATTTAAAGCTTTGATTTTGCTTTATCTATAGAATTATTAATTTAAATTCGATTTACTTTAAGCGCAGAATTTAAAAGCTGTTTAGAAAATAAGAGTAAAACCCGCCTAATTATCAATTTAGGATAGATTATGAAAGAACATGGATTTTACGCCGCGGGGCTAAAGGATGTCGTCTTAAGCGACGATATCGAAATTTGCGGCGATGAAGAGGGGGCAAAAAATGAGGAATTTATCGTTGCCAATTCGCCGAAACTAAAAGCGCAAATTTATGCGCCCGAGATAAATTTTTATATAGAAAATTCCGCAGATGAGCCGCTACAAATCGCTAAAAACGTAGATATTTTGTATCGCGCCAAAGATATCGCCTTTGACGGTGCCCTAGATAGCGACTATCAAAAGCCCGTCGGCAAAAACGTAATTCTCGCCTGTGATGAGCCGCGAGAGGGGCTTGTGGGGCTACTTAGGCAGCACGGATTTAAGGTGATCGCGTTAAGCAGGACCGAGATTAAGTTCGTCTACGGCGAGATTGGCGATCTTGCGGTTACGATTTTAAGCGAGCGGGATGAGGTTGAGACCGAGGCAGATTTTTTTTTGATTAGCGGCGCGGCGCCCTATCAATTGCGACAAAGCGGCTGCTACGAGATATCGGGGCTAAAAAACGATGAAATTTTAGAAATTTTAAATTCCAAAAGCCCGGTTTATCATTATAAGAATTCCACGATCTTTGATCCTGCGATCTGTCAGTATCAAGGCAGGCGAAATGAGCTGCGAGCGCCATGCGTGGAGGTTTGCCCCACAGTGGCGATTTTGAAAAACGACGAAAAGCGCGAGTTAGTATTTTCGCATATCGACTGCATCGGTTGCGGCGCGTGCGTGAGCGTCTGCCCTAGCGGTGCGCTGAAATTTGCCAAGCTGCCCCAAAGCGTATTTGGCGAGATCGCAAAGCTCTATGCAGACAAAATTCCGCTTCTCATCGCAGAGAGCGAAATCGAGTCCACACCCGTAGCGCAGCTTCCGTGCGGCGTGTTACCGTTTGGAATTTTTGGAAGCAAGCAAATAGATGAGGTAAATTTGCTAAGCGCGATGCAAGAAAGCGGCTCGAGCGTGATCGTTTACGGCGCGGACGCGGGCGAGGGCACGCGCGAGGCAGTGGAGCTTATCAATGGAATTTCGCGCGCGATCTACGGCAAGGACGCGGTATTTTTAGCGCGAAATTTAACCGAGCTGCAAGAAGCGCTAAAGTGGGCGCAAAGCTCTCGGCCGTGGGCGTTTAGCCTAAATGAGCAGGGTCTTAGCAAGAAAGAAATTTTTTCCAAACGCGTAAGCGCAATGGTCGGCGAGGGTAGCTTCGGCGTCGTAAAAAGCGGAGAGTTGCTAAAATTTGGCAAAGTAAGCATAAACGAAGCAAGCTGCACGCTCTGCCTTAGCTGCGTGGGCGCCTGTAATACCGGCGCGCTGTATGCCGACAACAGCGACAACTCGATTAAGCTCAACGCTTCGCTTTGCACGATGTGCAACTACTGCGTGCTAAGCTGCGCCGAAAAGGATACGATCGAGCTTAAGCCTTGCGGCGTGGAGCTTGAGCCGGGATTTTTTAATTACAAAATGCTAGCCAAAGACGAGCTTTTTAAGTGCATCGAGTGCGGTAAGGAATTTGCGACGAGCAAAGCCGTGATGAAGATCGCGGATATGATGGGCGCGCATTTTGCAAACGAGCCTGAAAAGATGAAGACACTTTTTTGCTGCGGCGATTGCAAAGCGAAAATAATGATAAAAAAGCAGATAGAAGATGCTAGAAAAGGGGCAATGTAATGGACGCAAATCTACTTAAAGCAAGAAGCTACTACTACGAATTTTTTGCAATTCCGTTTTTTTTCTATGAAACGGATGCGAAATTTAAGCGCTGGAAGGAGCAACTGGAATTTTTACGTAGCTCGCCAATCGTGTCTAGCGATGAGGCGGAATTTCAAAATTTAGCGAAATTCGACTTTTCTGCGTTTAAAAGCGAGCAAAATTCCGTGCTTTTTGATTTTTCATACGCCAACGTGCCGATGAGTGCGAGCTTCTACGACGAGGGACGCGACGATGGACGTATGCGTGTCGCGGTAATCGACGTGCTAAAAAAGAGTAAATTTCGCCGCAATATGGAGCTTTGCAAAGAGTGCGAGGACTATGTGGGATTTATTTTTTACCTGCATTCGACTCTGCTGCGCGACGCGGCTGCAAAACACAGCGCGGTTTTAAACGGACAAAATTCCGTGACAAACGAGCAAAATTCTACGAATAGCGCGAGCTTAACGGCGCAAGACGGAAAAAATTCTGTAGATTCGTATGGCAGTAAAAATTTTACAGGTCCGCAGGATGGTAAAAATACCGCGAGCGCGCAATGCACTAAAAATTTCATCGGTGCGCAAGACGGCGAAACGCTGGCGTTAGAGCTTTTTACGAATGTCACCAATAGCTTTGTGGATGAGTTTAGCGAGCTTTTGTGCGGGCATGTGCGGGCGGATTTTTTCAAATCATTAGGCGCACTAATGAGAAGCTTTTTTGCGCTTGAGCGCTCGCTTTTAGCGCTTGCTGCTCCGCAAAAGAAAGATCGCAGCGTCGTTAAAGAAGCGATCAAAAAAGGCGGCTATCAAAATAAATTTACCAATCCGGAAGATATTTTTGATCTGGATTGATAAATAAAATTTTTAACGGAAATCTTAACGCGAAAGCAGAATTTCGGTTAAATTTTAAACTCGCAAGCTCGAGTTTTGCGAGTAGTTTTTTAGTTAGAACTTTATATTTTGAATTTTAAATAAAATTTAAAAAGTAACTTAAAATTTAATTTCCATCTCACTGCCTTTTCGTTATAATTCATTAGACTTAAATCCTGTAACAGGCGTTACTACAATAAAAGATTTAAAGCGATTTCTTCACAAAGGAAAACCATGGAGAACAAACGCAGGGATTTTCTTAAAAAATCTCTAAAAATCGGCGCAGTAGGTGCCGTGGGCGTTGCCGCGTCTCAGGCTCTAGCGAAAAGCGAGCAGGACTATGGCGATACCGTTCGTGGCAAATCACCGAAAAAAGAGGTGCTTTACTGGGAGAGTGAAGCGTGGAAAAAATACTATAAAGTAGCTTACTAGGAGAATTTTCATGAGTGAGAATGCAATCGGAAGGAGATCGTTTTTGAAACTCGCCGCTTTAGGAGCGAGCAGCGTAGCCGCGTTTGGCGAAAATAATACGCTAAGAGCCGCTACTGAGCAAGAGATCAAAAACCCATTTCCAGGTTCTGTTATGAAGCGAACGATATGTTCGATCTGTTCCGTAGGCTGCGGTATTGAGGCTCAAGTGGATGAGAGCACCAATACCTGGATTCGCCAAGATATGGCAGTAGATCACCCGATCTCGCAGGGCAGTCACTGCTGTAAGGGAATCGATCAAATCGATCTAACCAAATCTAAAATGCGTCTTAAATATCCGCTCAAAAAGGTTGGCGGTAAATGGGAGCGCATAAGTTGGGAGCAAGCCGTTAACGAAATCGGCGATAAAATGCTTCAAGTTCGCAAAGAGGACGGCCCAGATAGTGTAGTGTTTCTGGGCTCGGCTAAATTTTGCAACGAACAAGCGTATTACTTTAGAAAATTTGCAGCTTTTTGGGGTACGAACAGCAACGACCACGTAGCTAGAATTTGACATAGCGCAACAGTCGCCGGTGTGGCGAATACTTGGGGTTATGGAGCTATGACAAATCACGTAGGCGATATGGCGAAAAATTCTAAAATGATCCTTTTTATAGGTGCGAATTCCGCGGTTGCAAATCCAGTGGGAGCTATGAAGCACGCTCTTCAGGCTCGCGATAGAAACGGCGCGAAAATCGTTGTAGTTGATCCAAATTTTACTAGAACTGCGGCTAAGGCCGATATGTATATTAGAATTCGTCCGGGAACCGATATAGCGTTTGTGTACGGAATGCTGCATCTAATCTTTAAAAACGGCTGGGAAGATAAGGAGCTAATAAAAACCAGAACCTACGCTGTAGAGGAGATTAGAGCCGAAGCTGAGAAGTGGGATCCTAAAGAGGTAGCCAATGTCACCGGCTGCAAAGAAGAGGAGCTGATAGAATTTACGAGGATGTTTGCTACCACAAAGCCCGCTACTTTATGCTGGGCTCTAGGCATTACACAGCACTCGATCGGAAGTTCTAATACTAGAATTTTGGCTCTTTTGCAGCTCATACTAGGCAATATGGGCAAGCCGGGCGGCGGCTGCAACATCCTTCGAGGCCATGATAATGTTCAGGGCGCTACCGATATGTGCAATCTCTCCGATAGCTTACCTGCGTATTACGGGCTAGCCGATAACGCTTGGAAGCACTTCTGCAAGGGCTGGGGCGTAGATTACGAGCAGTTTATTAAAAGATTTGCCGTCTCTACTAAGCAGCCGCACGAAAAGCAGGGTGAAAAAGTGCCTGGTACGAATTTTACCGAGTATTTTCACTACGATCCGAGCATCGAGCAAGATGTGATAAACTGGCGCAACGAAAAGGGCTTTTCGCTATCTAAATGGTGGCAGGGCGTTTTGAAAAACGAGCCCGTTTTAAGTAGCGGTAACGTCCGCGTCCTTTGGGTGCAAGGCACAGGAATTACTTCTATGGCACACGTTCGAGAGACTCAAGAAGCGTTAGGTAAGATCGATATGCTGGTAGTCGCCGAGCCATTTTTAAACGAAGTAGCGATTCTAAACGATAGACCGGATGGAATTTATGTTTTGCCGGTAGCTACGCAGTTTGAGAGCGAAGGTCATCTAAGCGCTACAAACCGCAGCGGTCAGTGGAGAACTCAGATCGTTAAGCCGCTATTTGAGAGCAAAGAGGATCAAGAGGTAATGTTTTTATTCGCGAAAAAATTCGGCTTTTACGACGAATATGTTCGCGGTATGAAGATGGGCATCGTTGATGGCGAGCTTAAGCAGGTTAAGGACGATTTTGTTTGGCCTGACGACGCTACCGATGAGATCGCACGCAATACTCAAAGTATTGGAAATAACGGTCGTACCGCAGCTAGATTTCGCAGACAACAGAAAAATTGGCATCTATTTGATCCCGATACTTTGCGCGGCATAGGCGGAGAAGTAGAGGGCGAATACTACGGACTTCCATGGCCTTGCTGGGATACGCAACACCCGGGCACGCCGATTCTTTACGACGTAACTAGACCTTATGCAGATGGGGGCATGGGATTTAGGAACCGCTTCGGCTTAGAACACGACGGCGTTTCGCAGCTAGCCGACGAGAGCATTACACTTCCGGGATCAAAAATTCAAGGCGGTCATGCGGAGATTACAAAAGCAAATATCGAACAGGTTTTAGGCATTACGCTAAGCGAGGATGAAAAAGCCAAGATGGGACCTACGTGGAGCACAGATTATAGTGGCATTATCGCTAAAAAATGCCGAGAGTTTGGAATTTGTCCTTGCGGAAACGCAAGAGCCAGAGCCAAGGTTTGGCAGTTTGCGGATCAAATTCCAAAGCATCGCGAACCGATCCACTCGCCTAGATGGGATTTGGTAGAGAAATATCCGACCTTTGCGGATCAAAAACGAAATTTCCGCGTCTTTACGAGATTTATCTCCGAGCAGAAAAAGCAGGATTGGAGCAAGGATTTCCCTACTATCGTAAGCTCGTTAAGGCTTGTAAATTTAAGCGGTGCGGGCATGATTGAGCGCACGAGCAAGTATCTTTCGGCGATTACTCCGGAGATGTTCGCGCACGTAAACCCTAAGCTCGCCGCTGATAAAGGTATCAAAGATGGCGAGATGATGTGGATTCATTCGCCGCAAGGCACTAAGATTAAGGTTAAGTGCATCTATTCGCACGCCGTTACGCCCGATCGTATTGTTATGCCGTATAATTTCGCGGGAATTTTCCAGGGCGAGGATCTAAGCGAGCGCTATCCTGAGGGCACTAAGCCATATATCAGAGGCGAGAGCTCAAATACGATTACAAACTACGGCTTTGACATAAATACGCAAATTTCGGAATTTAACGCCGGTCTTTGCAGACTAGAAAGAGCATAAGGAGATAAAATGCCGGCAAGATTAAAATTTTACGTCGATGTCGAGCGTTGCATCGCTTGCTATGGTTGCCAGGTAGCCTGCAGCTCGGCTCACGAGGTTCCCGTGCAGATCAATAGGCGCAAGGTTATTACTTTAAACGAGGGCATAGAGGGGCAGGAGGTTTCAAGCTCTATTGCTTGCCAACACTGCACCGATGCGCCTTGCGCGCAAGTTTGCCCGGTTCAATGCTTCTATATCAGAACCGACGGTGTCGTTTTACACGACAAAGATAAATGTATCGGCTGCGGATACTGCCTCTACGCGTGTCCGTTCGGTGCTCCGCAATTCCCTAGAGACGGAGCTTTCGGTATCAAAGGCGCAATGGATAAGTGCACTATGTGCGCGGGTGGACCGGAGCCTACGTTTTCGCACGAGGAACTGCATAAATACGGTCAAAACCGCATCGCAGAGGGCAAGGTTCCGATGTGTGCGGCGATCTGCTGCACGAATGCTCTAATCGTGGGCGACGCGAGCAGAGTTTCGGAGGTTTATCGCAAGCGCGTGCTTACGCGCGGCGTGAGCCTATAAGATTGTGGAATTTTAAACACCTCCGGTTTTAAAATTCCGTCTCTTTTCGCAGAAATTTCAGCCGAGCGACCGCTTTAAATTTAGTGGTCGCTCGGCGCGAAATTTTATTTGAAATTCTCCGCTCCCGCGTATCGATAGTTAGATTATTTCAAAAAATCGCCTCTTGCTGACATAAAATTTTAAATTTATGCTACAATCACTCAAATTTAGGATTTGAAATCTTAAGCGAAAGGATCCGTCTTGAAAAATAAAATTTCACTTTTTTTGGTCATTTCGGCGTTTTTGATTTTTACGGGTTGCTCTAAAAATGTGCCCGTAAATAGCGGCATTGTGCGCACTTCCGAGCCGCTTCACATTATGGAATTTCCGCAGGATAAACTCATAAGCGTAAATTTCACCAATACCTCGACAACGGATTCAAATTTAACCCAAGTAGTGATCCAGCATCTGCGTGCGGACGGATTTAAGGTCGTAAATAAAAGCGCGGCGAACGTCCAAATCGGTGGCAATCTCAACTATTTCCGCAAGGCGGATTTTTCGCGCAGATCGTGGGATAATCCGAGATTTAGCTTCGGTATGGGATTTGGCAGATATTACAGATATACGGGCGTGGGCGTGGGTTGGGGGATGCCGTTCGGTTATGATCCTTGGTATGACGACGATTATTACAGAGACTACTTCTACGACTCGCAGATTAGCCTCTACATAAGCGTTAAAAACAAGGGCGCGTGGAAGGACTACGTAACGAACCTCAACTACCAAAGCATCAAAAATCCGGGCTCTAAAGACTCGGTAATGGATGCGCTAAATTTTAAAATTTACGAATATATAAGACAACTGATTAAGCAGGGAAGATGATAGTAAAAGAGAATAAAAAGCCCGTAGCGATGACGCTGGCGGGATCGGCGATTTTGGCGCTCGCTAGCGGGTATTGCTACCACGCGGGCTTTGGCGGCGCGGCGCTTTTTGCTTCCGTAGTGGCGGCATTTTGCGCGTTTTTTTGCGCGCTCAGACTCGGCGCTAAAAATTATTTGCAGATCGGCGAGAACGCCCTTACTATCGTGCGCGGCGCAAATTCCGAAAGCTTCGAATACAAAGATATCGCAAATTTAGGCATCAAAACCTTTGTCGCGGGCAGAAACAAAACGGAGCTTTTAAATTTTGTATTCAAAAAAGCGCCGCAGGCGCAGGACCGCTTTAATTTTTTGCGATTTTACAGCGACACGGAGGCCACTCTACCGGGCTCGTTTGAAATTTCGATCTACGAGCTGAGCAA
The DNA here is from genome assembly GCA_963525765.1 of uncultured Campylobacter sp. Classification (GTDB taxonomy): domain Bacteria; phylum Campylobacterota; class Campylobacteria; order Campylobacterales; family Campylobacteraceae; genus Campylobacter_B. Next base: position 19,639 of record CAURMQ010000015.1, read on the forward strand.
AATTTTGCGCGAGAAAGCGGGTCTTTCGCAAAGCTCTGAGGAAGAGCAAACCGCTCCAAAAACTCGCAAAGGCGCCAAGGGTTCTAAAAAAGCGTGAGTAGCGGTAAAAATTTTAAAGCTAAAAATCTCCGCGATGAAAATTCCGCTTCGCAAAATTTCGATGCGCAAAGTTTCTGCGACGCACAAAATTTAGGTGAAAATTCAGACGCACAGAATTCCCGCTCTACGCAGAATTCCGCCATGCAAAATTCTAGCGGCGCCGTCGATTCAAACGGCGCGCAGAATTTGAAGGGCGCTTCAAATTTAAACAAACAAAGCTCCGCCGCGCCGAATAATACAGTTTCTTCAAATAATGCCGCTGCGGGTGAAAATTTCACAGGCTCCGAGGATTTCGCGTCTAAAATTTCCGCGGGCGATAATGAGCCTGGCGCTGCGCCCGAAAGTACGGCGGTAGCTGACTCCGATACCGCCGATGCCGCGATGCAAAGCTCCGCCTGCGAAAGTAAAAATAAGTAGAGGCGCGGCCTTGAACTCCTTGCCGATCGGAATTTTCTTGCAAGGAGCCGCGCTGATGCTCTCGCTCATCGTTGCTAT
>CAURMQ010000016.1:0-20159 GCA_963525765.1 uncultured Campylobacter sp.
CAAATTTAATTCCAAGGGAAAGTCATTGTTTGAATCTATGCGCGCGGCACGCTCGCTAAGCCCCCTATTTCTGGGGATTTTCTTTATGTTTATCGGCGACGCGCTAGTCATCGCAAGCGCGGGTATCATGCTAAAAGAATCCGGCCACAGCGAGCTTGAGATCGGAGCGATTTCGGCGTTTTTCTTTTTAGGAGCGATCTTTAGCGGCTTTTTCGTGCCTTCGATAATCGGCGCGCTCTCGTACGTGCGGGCATACGCGGTCTTTACGGCGCTTTTCGGAATTGCTGCAATGCTGCACGATCTAGGCTCAAACCTCGTGTATTGGGCGATTTTGCGCTTCATTTTGGGCTTTTGCTACTACGCGCTTTTGATGATAATCGAAAGCTGGATCAACTCAAAGATCACAAACTCCATCCGCTCCCGCGTGCTAGCGATCTACGAAGCGGTTTTTTACGGCGCGTTTGCGATAGGAGTTATAATTTTGGCGCTAAATTTCGGAACGATGAAGGTCTTCGTGCTAAGCGCGTTTTTCATCATCCTAGCGCTGATGCCGGTAAATTTAATCCGCTTCAACCCTCCCAGAGTTCCCGCTCGCATGCGCATCTGTATGCCGCAAATTTCGATCGTGCCGCCGCTTGCGTTTGCAACGGTGGTTTGCGCGGGCATTTTGATTAACGGCTTTTTTTCGATGGCGAGCGTTTTCGTGCTAAGCGCGGGGCTTGGAGTGGGCTCGGTGGGCGCATTTATGGGATCGGCGATGGTCGGAGGGTTTTTGGCACAGCTTATTTGCGGCGTAATCTCCGATAAATTCGGCCGCAAACGCGCGATAATGATAGTTTGCGCCATCGGTATCGCAGCTTGCGCAGCGCTATTTTTTGCCAAGAGCTTCATCCTAACGTGCGCGCTTGCGTTGCTGCTAGGATTTGGCGCTTTTCCTTTGTATTCGCTCGCCATTGCGCGCGCAAACGACTCCATCACCGGCGAAGGCGCATCTCGCGTGCAAATTTCAGCGGCGATGCTCTTTATCTATTCGAGCGCGTCGCTCTGCTCGCCTTTGATAATCGGCGCGATGATGAAATTCTTAGGCGCAAACGGCTTTATCTGGGTATTTTTCGCAGCGATGAGCTTTTTATTCGTATTTGCTATCTTCCGCCCCGAGATCGCGCCGAAAAGATAGTGAGCCAAATTTCAAATTTTTTCGTAGATCAAAAATTTATAATAAAACGCCGCGATTGCGAACATAAAGCCCATGCCGAAGGTGATTTGCGAAAGAGAAAATCCAAGCTCGAAAAAAAATCCGATCGCAGCCGACACGAGTGTGGCGACAATAAAATACGCCATGTCGTTGTAAGCGATGACGCGCCCGAAAAACTCCCTATCGACGTGGTTTTGCAGCTGCGTAAAAGAATACGACCACACCGTCGTGATGAAAAATCCCGCCGCGATCATGCCCGCAAACGAAAGCCAGTAGTTAAACTCCAGCGCCGCCCACAGCGCAATGCCCGCAAACTGCCCCAGCAGGATCCAAAAAAAAGTGTGCTTGTTTACGATCTTGCTTAACCATATCTGCCCGAAAAATGCAGCCGCCGAGCGCGACATATTCATAAGCCCGATGACTAGCGAGGCGCTTAAAATTTCTTTGTATTTATACTTCGCAAGAAGCGCGATGAGATTGTCGTAGGTGGTGACGGCTACGAAGGCGTGAAGGACGATGAGATGCACGACCAAAGGATGCGAGCGCAGGTAAGAAAAGCCCTCCTTTAGCATCTTAAACACCGGCTCACGCGCGTTTCTTGTGAGGTCTTTAAAATTTAGCCGCAGCAGGATGAAAAACGAAAAAACGTATAAGCAAAAATCCAAAATAAATGCCGCTCGCACGCCGAAATAGTGGATAAAAACGCCCGCGCTCGCCATGCCGAAAGTATATGTGATCGTCCAGATAATGCCCGTCATCTCGTTAGCAAGCTTGAGATAGGAGCGGCTTAGAAATTTCGGCAGCGTGGAGGATTCGGTCTGAAAAAACAGCGTGCCTGCGACGCTTCGCACGACCACGATCAGAAGCAGCAGCCACAGATAATTCAAACTATCGATAAAAATCAGCATGAAAATACTGATCATCTCGGTTACAAACATCGCCGTCATCAGAGGCTTTGGTTGAAATTTATCCACGATGATGCCGTTGATGGGCGCTAAAAAAACGTTCGGCACGAACGAAACGACGCCCACCGCCGTAATCGCCCATACCGGCGCGCCAAGCTCAATCAGCAGCGTAGCGACCCCAACCACAGAAAACCACAAGCCGAACATACATATAAAACCTGCCGAAAAGAGCAGGCGGTAGTTGCGTGAATGTCGAAGCAGCACGATGTATCTGATCATAAAATTTTATCCCGTAAATTTAATATAAAAAATCTAGCGAAATTGTATCACGGCGCGCCTTAAAAGCCAAAATAAGCTAAAAATGCTATAATTGCGAAATTTTAAATTCAGGAGTGAAAATGGAAGGGTTCGTAACTACGGTAATAGTATTTTGCGTCCTCATCGCGGCAATTCTAAAGATGGGGGTCAAGATCGTCTCACAATCGGAAATTTTAATCATCGAGCGGCTGGGTCGCTTTCATAAGGTGCTAGACGGCGGCTTTCACATCATCGTGCCGTTTTTTGACGCGGTGCGCGCGAAGATGAGCGTTCGCGAGCAGCTCGTGGACATCAGCAAGCAGCAGGTCATCACTAAAGATAACGTCAACATAAGCGTCGACGGTATCGTGTTTTTAAAAGTCATCGACGGCAAGATGGCGCTTTACAACGTCGAGGATTATCGCCGCGCGATTTCAAATTTAGCGATGACGACGCTACGTAGCGCGATCGGCGAGATGAGCCTAGACAGCACGCTTAGCTCGCGCGATCAGCTAAATTCCAAGCTACAAATCGCTCTGGGCGACGCTGCGGATAACTGGGGCGTAAAGATCATGCGCGTGGAGATCTCCGAAATTTCGGTACCGCACGGCATCGAAGAGGCGATGAATATGCAGATGAAGGCAGAGCGCGAAAAGCGCGCAATCGAGCTTAAAGCCGAGGCTGAAAAAGCAGCCCTCATCCGAAATGCCGAGGCGCTAAAGCAGGAAAAGGTGCTCGAAGCCGAGGCGATCGAGCGCATGGCGGATGCGAAAAAATACGAGCAGATCGCGCTCGCGCAAGGTCAAAAAGACGCGATGGACAGTATAAATTTAGCGATGAGCTCTTCCAGCTTTGCAGCGGAATACCTGCTCGCGCAGGGTCGTGTAAATGCTTTCAGCGAGCTGTCCAAAAACCCTAGCAAGGATAAAATTTTGATCCCTTACGAAACGAGCGAGCTTATCGGCTCTCTTAGCGTGCTTAAAGAATTCCTAACCAAAAACGGCGCGAAGGATGCTAAATGAACGCGCTGATTTTTATCATAATCGGCGTGATTTTGGCGATCGTCGAGCTTTTGGTGATGGATTTTACCTTTATATTTTTTAGCGCCGGATTTTTCATCACGGGGCTTTTGAGCTTCGGCTTTCATCTTGATTGGGACGTACAAATTCTGCTTTCGTTCGTGCTTTCTTTCGTACTTCTGATTGCACTTAAAAGGCCGCTAAAATCGCGTTTTTTCAAACCCGAAGAGAAACTTGAGGATAATTTTTTGGACGAGAGCGGCACCGGCACCGTCAAAAACGGCATGGTTTATTTCAAAGGCACGTTTTGGAAAAGCGATGAAATTTCAGATCTTAACGAGGGTGACCGAGTCGAAATTTTAGGCGTAAAAAACGGTCAGATCGTGATTAAAAAAGATAGTAGTCGAAATTCTAGCGGCGCGGACGGCGTAAATTTAAATGACGGCGACGCAAATTTAAGCAGCGCGGACAGCACGAGCGCCGACGATAAAAATTCTAACGCCGCCGCGAGCAAAGACGCGCAAAGCCCCGATGCTAAACAAGAAGCATCCGCAGATCCGGAAGAGGCATAGAGTGAGCGCTAAAACCGCACCGAAAAAAGCGATCAACAGCAAAAATGAAATTTTAAAATTTTTATCGTCGCAAAAAAAGAGGCTTTTTGCGGTGGGCGTTACCGAGCTAGGACTTTTCGGCAGCTACGCCAAAGGTAGCGCCGACGCGTTTTCGGACATCGACATCGCGATCGAAACCGACGGGGCAAAAATGGTAGAAAATTTAGGAAACCCATTTTCGGCGCTGGTTTTTTTAGACGATTTTAAAAAAAAGCTATCCTGCAAATTTAATGCAAATGTCGATCTGTGCGATACTACCTCTTTAAGTCGCGAAGAAAAAATGAAGCTGCTGCAAGGAGCGATTTATGTTTGAAAGATCAAGCGTAGAGCGATTAAAAAAGATATCTGATAAAATTTCATCCATCCTAAATAAATGCGAGGGCGGCGTAGCGCAGGCGCTTGCAGACGAGGACGTTTTGCAGCCTGCGATAATGATGCAGTTCATAAATATCCACGCCCTGCTAAAAGGGCTGCAAGAAAGCAACGATTTGCAGGCTTTGGCGATCTTTAGTAAAGATGAAATAAGAGCTATCAACGCCACCAGGAATATCGCTTCGCACGAATACGAACGGCTAAATTTTGAGCTGATAGAGATAGCGATCAAGGACTATCTGCCGACGCTAAATCAAAAAATCATCGACGCACTAAAGCCGTATCGCAAAGGCAAATCGGAAGGATAAATTTGAAAAGACTAAGTATAGATGAAGCTCTAAATTTAATTGAGCACGCCGATCTGAACGAGCTTGGGCGCGCGGCGTTTGCGCGCAAGCGCGAGCTGCACCCGGATCGCGTCACGACCTTCATCATCGATCGAAACATAAACTACACCAACGCCTGCATGGTGGATTGCAAATTTTGCGCATTTTACCGCCACGCAAGCGACGCGGACGCCTATGTGCTGAGCTTTGAGCAGATTAGCGAAAAGATCGAGGAGCTCATCGCCGTGGGCGGTACGCAAATTTTATTTCAAGGCGGCGTTCATCCGAAGCTGAAAATCGAATGGTACGAGGATCTCGTGGAGTTCATCCGCAAAAATTACCCGAGCATCACTATCCACGGCTTCTCGGCGATCGAGATCGATTATATCGCGCGCCTTAGCGGCATCAGCACGCTTGAAGTGCTTCGCAGACTACAAGCTAAGGGGCTCTACTCGATGCCGGGAGCCGGAGCCGAAATTTTAAGCGACCGCGTGCGAGAGCTAGTAGCGCCGCGCAAAAGCGACAGCGCCACGTGGCTTAGAGTGCACGAGGAGGCGCACAGCATCGGTATGAAAACGACCGCCACTATGATGTTCGGCACGCTGGAAAGCATGCGCGAGATCGTAGAGCACTGGGATAAAATCCGCGAGCTGCAAGACCGCACGGGTGGCTTTCGAGCGTTCATTTTGTGGAGTTTTCAGGGGCAAAACACCCGCCTTTTGCGCGAGCATCCCGAGATTAAAAAGCAAAGTCCGAACCGCTACCTGCGCCTGCTCGCCGTCTCGCGGCTATTTTTGGATAATTTCAAAAACATCCAAAGCAGCTGGGTCACGCAGGGCAGCTACATCGGGCAGCTGGCGCTGAAATTCGGCGCGAACGATCTGGGAAGTACGATGATGGAGGAAAACGTCGTAAAGGCGGCGGGCGCGAGCTTTCGGATGAGTAAGGACGAGATGATAGCGCTGATCCGCGACGTAAGCGAAATACCCGCCAAGCGCAACACCAACTACGATATTTTGGAGACTTACGCTTAAAATCGAGCTTTGCGTGTTTGCGGCAGGAATTTATGCGCTTACGGCTAGAATTTAGCGGTAGAATTTTATCTTAAAACAGATGGCGAATTTTTGCGATCGTGGAATTTTGCAACGAAATTTAAAATTTTGATATGGGTACGGGTTTAAATTTACTGGCGCGAGCGGAATTCGCGCGGTAAAATTTCATTTCGCTGCGGATTTCGCCTTAGAATTTTTCGGACGCGAAATTCTACGCCGCAAGATCAACGCAGCGGAGACGGCGCGCAGAAGGCATTTTGTGAAGGCGCTTGCCGCGCTTGGGCGTGAACATATTTTGTTTCGCATCCTGACTACGTTTGTAGCCGATTGCAAGAGCTATATAAACAGCGCGCAGTCTGTGCTTTGGTACCGGCGAACCATATTCGCGGTGTGGACGATGGCGGCGGTTTTAAAATCTGCGGAGCCTTGCGGCGCGATTAAATTTTAAAATTTTAAGCAGGACGGGCAAAACTGCCTTGGCGCGAAATTTCAAAAACTAGCCCGGTGCAAATTTAAAAGCGGCGCGTTTAGCTGCGTCAAAATTTTAAAATCGCGCCCGAAAGAACGATGAAATTTAAAAATTTTATAAAGGAAAACGATGGAAAAAAAAGAGATTTCACTTAAAACCAAAGACGGCAAGATCGCTAAAATCGACTTTTTGTATCAGTTCGACGATTCGCTGCCGGTGGCGAGCTTCAAGTTAATTTTTAAAGCAAGCGGCGCGGTGAGCGAGAAGACCCTGGGCCTTGCGCGCATCTGCGCGGGCGTTTTGGGCGAGGGCTCAAAGACGCTGGGAGTGAGCGAATTTCACCGCAAGCTCGATATCCGCGCGGTCGAGATCAGCGCCGCGAGCAATTTTGAAACCTTCGGCATCCAGCTAAACTGCCTAAAAGAGCACTTCGATTTCGGCTTAGACATGCTGCGAGAGCTGCTTAAAGAGCCCAATTTAACGCCATCGGTGCTGGAAAAGCTAAAAATGCAAACCATAGGCGAGCTCGCCGTGCTAAAAAGCGAGTTTGATTACATCGCGACATGCAACCTAAAAGCGCTTCTGTATCCGCGCACGAGGCTCGAGCAGCCGCTCATAGGCGACGAGGCGAGCGTAGAGCGGATCACGATAAAGGACGTGCGGGAGTTTTTCGCCTCGCTGAGTTTAGAGAATTTATACGTCGTTTTGTGCGGCGACGTGAGCGATAAAAACCCAAAAATCGCGGAAATTTTGAGCCTCTTTGCAAGCGGCGAAAAGCGCGAGCTGCCGTTTTTCACGCCGAGCGATGCGAAAAAGATAAAGATCCAAAAAGAGCAGACGCAGCAGGCATACATCTACTTCGGTGCGCCATTTACGCTGCCAAAAGAGCAGGAGTTCATCGCAAACACCGCACTTTTCGTGCTCGGAAGCAGCGGATTCGGCAGCAGGCTGATGGAGCGCATCCGCGTCAAACACGGGCTTGCGTATTCGGTCTATGCGCGCGGCGATTTCGAGCTTAGCCGCCGCGAGTTTTGGGGCTATCTGCAAACCAAAAACGAAAATTTGCAAAACGCCGCCGCGCTCGTAAAAGAGGAGATCGCGAAATTTATCGCATCTGGCGTGAGCGAAGCGGAGCTAAAAAGCGCAAAAAAATTCCTAATCGGAAGCGCCGTGCTGCAAAAAGAGACGATGTTCAAGCGAGCGGCGATCGCGCAGAGCGAGTATTACAAGGGCTACGCATTCGGCGAGTTCGAGCGAAATTTAAAGCGCATCGAGACGCTAAAACTCGGGGCGCTCAACGATTTCATTAGATCGCACGACGAGATCATGAATCTAAGCTTTTCCGTCATTTGCGACGAGACCGCCGCGAAAAAGGGGCTTAGAATTTAGTCCGTCGCGGCGCGTATCTGCAGTCGGCATAAAATTTGGATAAATTTTAAATTTATAAAGCGGCGCAGACGGCGCTAAATTTTACTTTTACGCTCCGTTTGCGTACAGCTTGTGCGTTTAAATTTAAAACCGCGCCTGCGTCGCGCGTCGCGCTAAAATTTGCGGGGCTTTGCAAGAAGCGATTAAATTTACGAGCCTTACAAAAGTGGTAAATTTAAAGACGCCGTGTGCGGCTCGGTAAAATTCAGCGCAAAATCAAAGCCCTGCCTCGCACGCCGTTTGTAAACCGCGCCGTGAAATTTCAAGCACTCGCGCTCTGTTTTTAAAACCCGGCACACGCCGCAAAAACACGGCTGCCAGACAAAACACGTACAAACGAGTAAAATTTGCAGGCGCAGACGGCGAGTAAATTTGCCGCAATAACGAAATTCCGGCCAAATTTAAGCAAGCGTTCGATGCGGCACGTAAAATTTCGAGCAAATTTAGGCGAGCGATTCCACTGCGGCGCATAAAATTTCGCAGCGCAAGGGCTTAAACGCCTATCAAATTTAAAGGATGAAAATTGATTTTTGAAGCAAAAGACGCGGCGACGCTGCAAAAGGCGGGCATTACGACGCTTTTGGATCTGGCGCTGCTTCTACCCAAAAGCTTCGATGATCTAAGCGTGGGAGACGCGCCCTGCGCGGGCGAGAGCACTGCGGAGGTCGAGTGCCTCTTCCAGCACAGGCGCGGCTCGATGCTCATCGTCACGGCACACTGCCTCAGCTGGGAGCGCGAGATCAAAATCGTGATCTTCAACGCCAAAAGCTGGCACTTCGGCGCCTTTAAGCGCGGTAAAAAATTCTTCATCCACGGCAAATGCGACGAAAACTTCGGCTCGTGGCAGTTCGTAAATCCAAAAATCGTAAGCGAAGTAGGCAGGATCGCGCCCAAATACAAAGTCGTGCTGAGCGACGCTACGGCGCAAAAGCTGATCAAAAAATATCTAAGCGCGGGTGCGCTTCTAGGCTGCGGGCTGCGCGCGGACGAGGCGGCGGTGCTGCTTGCGCTACACGAGAGCTCGCCGCGCAGCGTACGGATGCTAGCCGCGCTAAATAGGCATCTCAAAGAGGGCGGCGCGGAAAATTTTGGCGAGCGCGACGACGTTTCAAACAGCGGCAAAATTTTGAGCGGCTGTGAAATTTTAAGAGACGAAATTTTAGATGGCGATGGAATTTCAGATAACGGCAAAATTCCAAGCTCACAAAACTCGGTCGCTGAAATTTTAAACGGCAGATCGCAAAATGATAAAATTTTGAGTAACAAAATTTCAAACTATCCGCGAAGCGGCGGAGCCCTTGCCTGCGAGGCAAGGCGCGGCACGGCGAATGAAATTTTAAGCGAAGAAATTCCAAAGAGCACGAAGGCTTTGCCCCACCCAAGTCTCCGTGACGGCGAGATTGCGAGCGATGAAATCTTAGACGGCGATCAACCTCGGGCGCACTGCGCAGAGATTTGTAAAGACGAAAATTTTAGCATTCAAAGCGACAAGGATTTTCTTGCCGCATACGGCGCCGAAGCGCGCAGAGATGAAATTTCAGACGATCTCAAAAGCGACAATGACGCGGCGGCGAGCGGCGGTAAAATTTCAAGCGACCCAGGATCCAGCAGCGCCAAAATGGCAGTACGGCCAGCATACGCTCAAACCGCAACCGCTCAACCCATGCTAGCCCATGCCATAACCGCGCAGTCTATAGCCGAGCAAGCCGCAGTCGCAAAACAAAATTTAAGCACCCAAGACGTAGATACGCAATTCGCGACCACCCAAACTTTGAACGCACAAGCTACAGACGCAGAGCCCGTATGCGATCAAACCGAAAATGTTCAGACGGAAGTAGCCGTGCAGACCGCAGAGCCTACGATCACTCAGACCACAAGCGCCGATGCTGTTCAAGACGCGCTCGCCGCACCGATGAGCGCTTCGCGCGATTGTGTCGTGCAACCTATGCATTATCAAACTGAAACTATCCAGACCGCAGCCGCCCAAGCTACGACTGCCATACCTACAATCGCTCAAATTGCAAGCGACGCTGGAACTGTCCATGCCGCCAAGACCGTACGGGCTGCAGCCGTCACGCAGATGAGCGGTGCTGCGATTTTACGCACGCTGAAATTTGTCGAAATTCTAAACTACTTGCAAAAGCTAAGCGCGAAAAAAACGAGCTTCCCTGCGCAAATTTACCCATTGCACGACATTTCGGATTGGCTCGCTTCGCTGCCTTTCGAGCCTACGCGCGATCAGTTAAGCGCGATAAAGGACATCGCTAGCGACCTGCAAAGCCCTCTGGCGCGCCGCCGCGTCGTCATGGGCGACGTAGGCAGCGGCAAGACGCTCGTCATCCTCGCGAGCGCGGCGATGAACTACCCGCGTATCAGCTATCTGATGGCGCCTACGAGCATCTTAGCCGAGCAGATTTACGCCGAGGCGCGCCGCCTGCTGCCGCCGCAGATCAAAGTCCTGCTCGTAAAAAGCGGCGATCGCGAGCCGAATTTCACGGGCGCGCACCTTATCATCGGCACTCACGCCCTGCTCTACCACGAGCTTGCGCCGTCAAATCTCATAATGGTCGATGAGCAGCACCGCTTCGGCTCCAACCAGCGCGAAAAGATCGCGCGCCTCACGGGGAGCGGCGAGTTTCGCGCGCATTTCATTCAGTTTAGCGCTACGCCGATACCGCGCACGCTAAGCATGATCCAGTCCGAGCTCGTGAGCTTCAGCTTTTTAAAACAGCTGCCGTTTGAAAAACAGATCAAAACTATAATCCTGCAAAACGACGGATTTACGGGCTTTATGCAGGATCTGCGCCGTGAGCTCGCCGCGGGCAATCAAGCAATCATCGTATATCCGCTCGTGCAGCAAAGCGAAAGCTCGGTCTATCAAAGCCTTGAGGAGGCGGCGCCGTTTTGGAAGGCTCAGTTTGCAGACGTGATGATTACCCACGGCAGCGACAAGGACAAGGAGGAGATCCTGCGCCGCTTTCGCGACGAGGGGCGACTGCTGATAACCACGACGATCGTCGAAGTGGGCATCTCGCTGCCGCGGCTTAGCGTCATTTTAATCGTGGGCGCCGAGCGGATGGGGCTCGCATCGCTTCATCAGCTGCGAGGGCGCGTCGGACGCAAAGGCCAGGCGGGGCGCTGCTACCTCTACACCAAGCTCAAATCCCCGCCGCAGCGCCTGCGCGAGTTCGCAGCGACGCTGGACGGATTTAAGGTCGCAAATATCGATCTGAAAAACCGCCAGGGAGGCGATCTGCTGGGCGGCTCGGTACAGCACGGCGCGATGTTTGCGTGGTACGATTACGAAGAGGACGTGACGGCTGCGGCAAAGCAGCGACTTAAAGACATAGGATGAGGCGCGTGAAATTCTACGAGGCGCAATAGAATTTAAACGTAATTTTAGCCGCGGCAAAATTTTACGAAGCGAATGCGATTATGAGGTAACGGGCGATCTGATATAAAATTTGAAATTTCACGGCGCAGATTGCATCGGATAAATTTTAGAGCTTTACCAAGCGTCGTTTGCTTTTAATTTCTAAAATTTATGCAACTTAAAGTCCAAAAAAGGAGAGCAAAATGGCTTACGTGACCTACGACAAGGCGAAATGGCACTGGGGCGCAAAAAATGCGCCGGAGGGCATCCCGCAGGAAAACGGCGCGACGCACATTGCGTTTTTCTTCCGCTGGTGCATGGAGCGCAAGCTTTATTCCAAGGACTTTGCGGCGGATTTCGCGGACGATATAGCGCGGATGGACGATAGCTTTGATTACCGCCGGTATTTTTTTGGCGCGATGGACGGCGTGCTGAGCAGCGACGAGCTAAACACCGCGGGCAAGGCCTTCGCAAATGCCTACTACACCACGGACCGCACGAAATTTGCCAAAACGCACGGCTGGTATTTGCAAGATTACGACGATTTCGTCGCGCGAAAATTCGGCGATAAAAACTTCGACAACGCCTATTTTTACATAGAAAACTCGCCGCAAAACTACGCCGAGATCAAAGAGATCATCGATCACCGCTACGAGGAATTTTTGGCGACGAAAGCGGCGAAGTAGAAATTTTACCGCCGAGCTTAGCCGGTTTAAAATATGCGCCTAAGCCAAAACGGTGCGCGATCGACAGTGCGGTAAAATTTAAAATTTTACGCAATGCGTTAAATTTTGCGCAGCGCGTAAATTTCGGTGGCGCTTTAATTTTACATAGCATGCCGCGAGCCGGTGCGACGCATCGCAAATTAAATTTTAAAATCCAACCGCTTCGCAGTGCGGGATATATTAAACTCATGCGGCGCGCTGTTTTTGTAAGCCTGGCGCTGTATTTGCAAACTCTCGGCACGCAATATTAGAAGCCGTCCGCCGATCGTTGTGCCGTAAATTTTATAAACGCCAATCGTTTAAAACAATTCTCAAAGATCGCGCAATCCGCATTTTAAGATAAATTTGAAATTTTAAAATCATCGCGGCGCGCGATGCAAATAAGTAAAACCGACATAAAACCGCGAGCGGCAGGGCTTAAAATTTAGGAAAATTTAACTATAATCGCCGCAAAAATTTGAAAATTTTAAAATTTCACAAAGGATTTTATCGATGATCAAAGCACTTCGCGGTATGAACGATATTTTGGACGAACAGGCGTGCATCTACTCGCAAATTTTAAGCGTGTGCGAGCGCGTGGCGCGCAATTACGGCTTTTGCCTCATCGAAACGCCCAAACTCGAGCAGACCGCGCTATTTCGCCGCAGCGTCGGCGAGAGCAGCGACATCGTCGGCAAGGAGATGTATGAGTTTAGCGACAAAAGTGGCGATAGCGTCTGTCTGCGCCCCGAAGGCACCGCGGGCGTCGTGCGCGCCTTTATCGAAAAAAAGCTAGACCGCAGCGGCGGCGTGCATAAATTTTATTATCAAGGCTCGATGTTTCGCTATGAGCGCCCGCAAAAGGGGCGTCTGCGCGAGTTTCATCAATTCGGCGTCGAGTGCTTCGGGCAAAGTAGCGTCTATGAGGATGCGAGCGTGATTTTGATGCTAGCTCAAATTTTACGCGAGCTGAATGTCGCCGCAACGCTTAAAATCAACTCTTTAGGCGATCAGGAGTGCATGCCAGCGTATAAAACCAAGCTCGTAAATTTCTTGCAAGGACATAAAGACAGGCTCTGCGAGGACTGCCAAAGGCGCATCGACACCAATCCGATCCGCGTGCTGGACTGCAAAAACGAAAGCTGCCAGAAAATTTTAGCCGCCGCGCCGCTCATAACGGAAAATTTAAACGACGCCTGCGCCGCGGAATTTGCGCAGCTGCAAAGAATTTTAACCCAAAACGGGCAAAAATTTGAGATCGATCCCAAGCTCGTGCGCGGGCTTGATTACTACTGCAAAACCGCCTTTGAGTTCGTCTCAAGCGAACTTGGCGCGCAAAGCGCCGTAGGCGGCGGCGGGCGCTACGACGGGCTCGTGGAGTTTTTAGGCGGTAGAAAGACGGCGGGCGTGGGCTTTGCGATCGGTATCGAGCGAATAGCCGAAATTTTAAAAACGCGCGAAGCCCCTCAAGAGCGCGAAGGTCTTTATATCGGCGCGCTGGATGAGGCATTTGTTAGCACGGCATTTTCGTTTGCATTAAAGCTGCGAAAGTTTTGTAAAACTCAAATTTCATACGAGCCCAAGAGCCTAGCCAAGCATTTAAAAGCGGCCGACGGGGCGGAGGCGAAATTTTGCCTTTGCATCGGGCAGGACGAGTTTGATCGCGCCGAGGTGTGGTGTAAAAATTTAGAGGATCAAAGCACCTTTGCGATTAAATTTAAAGAGGTCGAAGCATTTTTTAAGGATAGAGCATGAGCGATTACGGACTAAATATTTGGGGAAATTCCAACTTCACAATAGACGGGGGCAAACTATGCCTAAACTCCGATTTCAAGCAGCCCTTGGTGGATATCATAAAAGAGATCCGCGCAGACGGCGTGCGAGGCCCGATACTGCTGCGCTTCCCGCACCTCATCAAAAAGCAGATCGTCGAAATTTACTCAAATTTTAACCGCGCTATTAAGGAGTTCGGCTACAAGGGAAAATTCCACGCCGTCTATCCGCTTAAAGTAAATCAATTCCCGGGCTTCGTTAAAAATTTAGTCGATATCGGCGAGCCTTACGGATACGGACTCGAAGCCGGCAGTAAGCCCGAGCTGCTGCTAGCGATGGCGTATAATAACTACGGCGCGCCGATTACCGTAAACGGTTTTAAAGATAAGGAGCTCATCAATATCGGCTTCATCGCCGCAGAGATGGGGCATAACGTAACGCTTACGATCGAGGGGTTAAACGAGCTTGAAACCATCATCGAAACGGCTAAGGAGCGGTTTGCGCCAAAGCCATTCATCGGGCTTCGCATCAGGCTGCATAATTCCGGAAGCGGACTGTGGGCGAAAAGCGGCGGGATAAATTCTAAATTCGGCCTTACCTCGACCGAGCTTATAGAGGCGATAAACTTACTCAAGAAAAACGATCTCATCGAGCAGTTTACGATGATCCATTTTCATATCGGCTCACAGATTACAGAGATCCATCCGCTCAAAAAGGCCCTCATCGAGGCGGGTAACATCTATACCGAGCTTCGCAAAATGGGTGCGAAAAATTTAAAATCCATAAATTTAGGCGGAGGGCTCGCTATCGAATACTCCCAAGCCAAAGAAAGCTCCAGCCGCAACTATACGCTAAAAGAATACGCCAACGACGTGGTTTTTTTGCTAAAATCGATCGCAGAGGATAAAAAAGAGGCTGAGCCGGATATCTTTATCGAGAGCGGAAGATACGTAGCCGCCAGCCACGCGGTGCTCGTGGCGCCGATTTTGGAGCTTTTTACCCAAGAATACGCCGAAGAAAAGCTCGCCTTAAAAAAGGATAATCCGCCGGTAGTCGCCGAGCTATACGATCTGTATAAAACTCTAAAACCCTCCAACGCGCTAGAGTATCTGCACGACGCCATGTCGCACATGGAGAGCGTGCTTACCCTTTTTGATCTGGGATATGTCGATCTGATCGACCGCTCAAACGGCGAAATTTTAGTTCATCTAATAATGCGAAAGGCGTATGGAATTTTAGGCAACAAGCAAGAGTATAGCAATTTCTTAAACTCCCTAGGCAACGCCCAAGAGCGCTATTTGGTAAATTTTTCGATCTTTCAAAGCCTGCCCGATTTTTGGGGCATCAAGCAGCACTTCCCGATCATGCCGCTAGAGAGGCTGGACGAGCGCGCCACCCTATCGGCGTCGATCTGGGATATCACCTGCGATAGCGACGGCGAGATAGAATTCGACAATCAAAAAAATCCGCTATTTTTGCACGATTTCGATCCTGAAAAAGAGGAGTATTTTTTGGGCTTTTTTCTTGTCGGAGCCTACCAGGAGGTGCTTGGCATGAGCCACAACCTCTTTGCACACCCAACAGAGGCGACCGTGATTTTAAAGGATGACGGCGGTTTTGAGATCAAGGATTTCATCGAATCGCAATCAGTCATCGACATCTTGGAGGATATGGACTACGACGTAGTAGATATACGCGAAAGCCTAAACGAGCGCGTCGAAAAATCAAATCTTATCGGAGATAAAGAGAAAAAGCATATCCTGGGCGAGCTATATCTGTTTTTAAACGACAATAGCTACTTAAAGACGATCAAATGAGTTTTTGGCAAATTTTAAAACGGGACTTCACCGAGCCCTTGCGCCAAGACCCCGCATGCAACAGCGTATTTGAGATATTTTTCTGCTATCCCGGCGTCTGGGCGCTGATAAATTACCGCTTCGCGCACTTTTTCTACGAGCGAGGTTTTAAGCTTGTAGCTCGCGCGATCAGCGGACTTACCCGCATAATCACCGCAGTAGATATAAACCCGGGCGCACGTATCGGCTCGGGCGTGTTTTTCGACCACGCCACGGGGCTTGTCATCGGAGAAACGGCGATCATCGGCGATAATTGCTTGATCTATCAGGACGTCACTCTCGGCGGTGTGAGCTTAGAGCACGGCAAGCGCCATCCGACGCTGCAAAACGGCGTCGTAGTTGGTGCAGGAGCCAAAGTATTAGGCAACATCACCATCGGCGAAAATTCTAAAATCGGCGCAAATTCCGTCGTCGTAAAGGATGTCGCGCCAAACTGCACCGCCGTGGGCGTGCCCGCTAGAATTTTAGGCAGCTGCGAGAGCGATCCTTTGGCGCATAATAAAATTCCAGATATCAGCCAAGAGCTTATCAAATATCTCATCAAGCGTATCGAAATTTTGGAAGATTGCATCTGCAGCGGCAGAAAAGATATCTCCGCAATGGATGAGGATCTAAATAAATTCTACGAAGAGTATCTGAAATCATTAAAATAAGAGGGTTAAAGTGAAAAAAGCTCTATTTTTTATAATTTGTGCTATTTTGTCGGCAAGCGGCAGCGACGCTAATAGCGTGAAAAATTCCGCGGACGACGCCAGAATAAGCCTAGTAAAAAGTCTATACATCAGGAATACCTATTTCGGCGATCACAAAAATGCCCTATCGGTTTCTTTCAGATCCGTGCTTATGCAGGATGAAGCACCTGCTGGCGAAGGTGAGGTAGGCTGTTTGGACTATGATCCGATAATCGGCGGTCAGGATGTCTGCGACGACGCGAAATATGATTTTGAGCTAGGGCAGCGCGATACCGTCGTAGTAACTCAGACCTGCCCCTACGGCGCGCAGACGATAATCTACAAACTCGTCCGTAGCGGAGGAGATTATAAAATCGACGATATCTACGACCAAGACCCAAGTAGCGGCAGAGCTTTTAGCGTCAAAAATCAAATTTTAAATTGTCTAAACCAATCCAAGGAGCATCAATGAAATTAACACTTTCAAGTCGCGTAAGCAAGCTCGGTGAAAGCCTAACGATCGCAATCAGCACCAAAGCCAAACAGATGAAAGCTCATGGGCAAGACGTCGTGATCCTAAGTGCGGGCGAGCCCGATTTCGATACCGCAGAGGTCGCCAAAAAGGCGGTTATCGAGGCGATGGCTAAGGGCTGCGGAAAATATACGCCTGTTGCCGGCACGCCTGAAATTTTAAATTTAATCGCGCAGAAGCTAAAGCGCGATAATGCTCTAAACTACAGACCCGATCAGATCATCACCAACGTAGGCGCCAAGCACTCGCTATTTAACGCCTTTAACTGCATCTTAAACGAAGGCGATGAGGTTATAATACCGGCGCCTTATTGGGTCACCTACCCAGAAATTGTAAAATTTTGCGGCAGCAAGCCCGTCATCGTAGACACCAAGGCGGAAAACCGATACAAAATCACCGCCTCGCAGCTCAAAGCCGCGATCACGCCGCACACGAAGGCGCTGTGCCTTTTCAACCCGAGCAACCCCGCAGGCGCCGTATATTCGCGCCAGGAGCTACAAGAGCTTGCGGAAGTGCTAAAGGGCACGGATATTTTAGTAATTGCCGATGAAATTTACGAAAAAATTGTCTTCGGCAAGAGCTTCATAGCCGCAGCAAGCATCAGTGAGGATATGTTCGGGCGCACCGTGACGATCAACGGGCTAAGCAAATGCGGCGCAATGCCCGGCTGGCGCTTCGGATACACCGCCTGTGCGATCGATGAGCTAAATAAGGCTATGATCAGCCTGCAAAGCCAAAGCGTCAGCAACGTAGCTAGCATCGTCCAGGCAGGCGCTATGCCGGTACTGCGCGGCGAGGCGGACGATTTTATCGAGGAGATGAGGCGCGAATACGAGCGCAGACGCGATTTTGGCACGGACGCGATAGGCGCGATCCCAGGGCTTAGTGTCGTAAAACCAGATGGTGCATTTTATTTCTTCATAGATTGCTCTCAGGTAGAACCTGATAGTATGAAATTCTGCATGCAGCTGCTAGATAAAGGGCTCGTAGCCACGGTGCCAGGAAGCGGATTTGGCATGGATGGGCACTTCCGCATAAGCTTTGCGTGCTCTATGGAAAATCTAAAACGCGGCTTTGAGCGCATAGAAAAATTCGTAAAAAATTACCACATATAGGCACGCTAGCGAAATTTTGATCTAAATTTGTCGTAGCTTAGCGGCGAAATTTTTTACATAAAATTTAATGCAGCTTGGCGGCAAATTTAGTGTGGCACGGCATAGCTCAGTGTGAGATTAAAGCGAATCCGGTGCGATGCAGCTCGGAATTTAACTCAACCGCCCATCACAGCACGATACGGCTCGGCTTAGCTCAGATAGCGCGGTAGTTTAGTGCGGTTAAAATTAACGTTTTTATCCGAGGCGTTAAGTTCATTCCATGCTGTTTTATCCAAGAGTATTTAAATTTCGCCGTTTAATTCAAAATTATAACTATCGTGAGCTTGGCGATAAAGGCTAATTTGCTCTTGCTCTACTTAAGAACGATTAAGTTTCGCGCCGTTTTATTCAAAAGCATTAAAATTTCATACTTACCGATGCTACTTCGATTTCCCCAATTCCTTTACGTTTTACTCAAGAGCTTTAGATTTTCATACCGCCGCATTACGGCGCCTGTCGCGCGAAATTTTATCTCGGCGGCGATAATTCTAGCGCGTATACGGTCCTGCGCGGCGCGCAAGCAGATCCGACCGCCAAAGCCCAAATCCGCTTAAATTTAAAATTCCTAGCCGCTTGGGTTAAATTTCAAACCTAGCGCCCGTTTAAGGCGCGTGCATGGCGAGCATAAATACGCGCGCCGCCCAAACGGCGCATAGACGAGACGATCCGCCTCGCCCTATCGCGCCAGTAGACCTAGATAAATTTCAAATGCGGCGGCAGTCCTGTTGCGATGCAGCGCGACATGCTTTTGCAAATCTCGCGCTGAAATACCGATTTGCGACTTGTACTTCGGCAGCATGCCGCGACACGTTTTTGCGAACGGCTCGTTTGTGGCGGAGTAGCAAGGGCGGCACGGATCAAATATACCGCGGTCGCGAATGAGCGAAATTGCCCGCCTAAATTTTATCCGTTCGTTTCCCGCGAGCGCTTGCATGCGCGGGCTTAATCGCGCTTTGATATTTTGATATACGGCGTAGCATCCGCGACGCAAAAAATACAGAGGCGCACAAATAAAGCGATCCGTGCAATACATAAGCGCAGCAAGTGTGCCGAGCGGTGCGGACGAAACGAGCGATGGGTGTGAGGCAATCTTTTAAATTTTACTCTCGCAAGCCTTAAAAAAATCTGCTACATCACGGCTCGACTTCTTTTTCTGCGTAGCTCGCCGCACTGCCAAAATTTATCGCATGACAAAATCAAGTAATCTAATCGCGCAGGTTCTGCCAAAATCACCCACTCAAACTTCAAAAAATCTCGCCATTTACTTTAAATTTTATCGCTAGGCCGCGCAAAATTTGCGTCAAATTTCATCGTCTCGCTAAGTTAAAATTTCGGCTCCTTTAAAATTTTCCTCTGTGCGAGCTCTCGGAATTTCTCCTTTTTTTGAAATTTTAACGCACATTTAACTAAAAAATTCAATAATTTCAAATGTATATTTTACTTTTAAAGGAGAACATATGAGAAAAACCGCCCTTGTTTTAGCGCTTCCGCTATTTTTTACGCCCGTTTTAGGCTTTGATGTAGCCAAACTCAACGCCAAAAAAGCCGTGCCGTACGAGCAAAAGACGCAGGAGTTTAGACTGCCCGTAGGCATCGACGAAAACGGCGTCATAGACGAGGCAAAGCTCGGCGACTCGCCTTATGCAAAGACCGTCATCTACGGCGCGAAGCTCGTCAACGAGACGACGAGATATCTCGGACCGCAGGCGAAGGATGAAAAAATGCGCTTCGCGGGCAACAACCTCTCCTGTTCGAGCTGTCATACGAGCGGCGGCGTCGTGCCCGATCAAAGCCCGTTCGTGGGTATCTACGCGAGATTTCCGCAGTATGTCGCGAGATCGGATCAGCTAGTCACGCTGCAAGACCGCATAAACGGCTGTTTTCAGCGCTCGATGGCGGGCAGAGCGATACCTACAAACTCCAAAGAGATGCGCGCGATGATCGCCTACATGCACTGGCTCTCCGCAGGATATGAGGTCGGCGCAAAACTAAAAGGTCAGGGGCTGCCGAAGGCGCAGTTTTTAGACCGCGCGGCAGATCCTAAAAAAGGAGGCGAAATTTACGCCGCAAAATGCGCCACCTGCCACGGCAAAAACGGCGAAGGGATAAAAAACGAGGGATTTGCTCAAAGCGGCGATTATTACACATTCCCCGCGCTTTGGGGCGATGACAGCTACAATACGGGCGCCGGTATGTATAGGCTCATCGAAGGAGCGAGGTATGTCAAAGCCACTATGCCTAAAGGAGACGCCTCGCTAAGCTGGGAGGAAGCTTTCGACGTGACGGCGTATATAAACTCAAAGCCGCGCAAGATCAAACCCGATAGAGAGAAAGATTTCCCCGATCTAGACGTCAAGCAGATGGATATGGACGTGGGGCCCTACAACGACGGATTTGACGAGAACGATCACCGCTTCGGCCC
>CAURMQ010000017.1:0-20091 GCA_963525765.1 uncultured Campylobacter sp.
TATTGAAAGTGACTTGCGATATTGGAGACCCTATGGCATGTAACAATCTTGGGATAATGTACAATAATGGATATGGCGTGAAAAAAGATATAACAAAAGCCGTATCTTGCTATAAATACGCTTGCAATAAAAACAATTGGCGAGGATGCTCGAGTCTTGGTGCATATAATATTGCTTTAGGCAATAAGAATACGGCTGTTAAATATTACAAAAAGGCTTGCGAGTTGGGTAAAAACGACTCAGAAGCACAAAATCCAAGCAATAAAGATTTTTGGCAACTCACTTGTGAATTGTATGAAAAATTAAAATAGACTTAAAATTACCCGAGCCGAATTTGCGTTCGGGTAAATCCGCTCAAATTTTCCCAAATCAAATTTAAATTTTCGCCGCTCTCGTTTTCGCCGATCCTTACGCTGCTTTTTGTTATTAAAACGTCGCATCCTGTCCTCTTTCGCCGTATTTGCCGCGTAGCAGAGCGCGCGAAAGAGCAAATTTTAATTTTATTCGCCCTGCTCTGCGATGAAATTACGCGCAAAGTATGGGCATAAAAAACGGAGGCGCCTTAAATTTTACTCATTACGTCGCCAATGATCGCTTGTGCGCCGTTTCGATCCGCAAGCTCAAGCAGTCCTTTGCTCGCGCGCGCCACGTCGAAGCTCTGAATCAAGCCCAAAATCCGCTCGCCGCTTGCGTCCTGCTGGCGTAAAATTTCGCAAAGCCCGCGCTCCTTAAGAAATTTAGCGTTATAAAACTGATGATCCGCCGCCGCGAACGGAAACGGCACGAATATCGCGGGCAGGCCGTTTGCGCAGAGCTCCCACAACGTACTAGCGCCGCTGCGTCCGACGCAAAGATCGGCGCTTGCGATGAGCTCGTGCATGTTTTTGCAAAAGCCCACGAGCTGCACGTCAAGGCCCTGCTGCGCGTAGATCTGCGAGATGCGCTCAAACTCGCGCTCGCCGCACTGATGGATCACGCCGTAGCCGAGGCCCAAAAGCTTGGGTGCAAGCTCCACGGCAAGCGAGTTGATAAAGCTCGCCCCCTGCGAGCCGCCCAAAAAGATGACCCTCTTAAGCGCCGTGCGCGGCCGCGCCGTCTCGAAAAAAATATCCGCGATCGGATAAGCAAACGCGGGCTTTTCATAGGAGCTGTAAAACGCGCGTGCAAAGGGCCTTAGCAGGCGGTTGAGCCGCCCGCAAACGGCGTTTTGCTCGTGGATAAAAAACGGCACGCGAGAAAGGATCGCCGCGATGGATGCGGGCGCCGAGCTGTATCCGCCCACGCTGATAAGCGCGCGCACGCTGTTTTGCTTTAAAATTTTACGCGCCGCAAGCGAGAGGCGCAGGATATTTAGCAGCGAGGCTAGCTTGGCAAAGCCCTTTTTATCGACGACGCCCGAGCTTTGCAGAAAATAGGTGCGCGCAAAAAGCTCGCTATTTTCAAACCACGCGCGATCCTGCCCGCGGTTTGAGCCGATGAAGATTGCTCCGATGCCCTGCTTCGCAAGATGAGCGGCTAAATTTTTAGCGATTATCAGATGCCCGCCGGTGCCGCCGCCGCTGATTGCTATGACCATACTTTTCCTTTAAATTTATAAAATTTCGCGCTTAAATTTGAGCCTCGGCGCGCTTCGGCATAGAATTTTAAGCGCATTCGGCTCTCAATTTACGCCTAAATTTAAATCGCACTCGTCCAAAACCCGAAAAAGCTTTAAAATTTCGCCCTTTTCGACGCCATCAAAACGAGCCCCACCGCAAACGACGCCGCAAGCAGGTGGCTGCCGCCGTAGCTTAGAAACGGCACGGCGATACCCTTAACCGGCGAGATCGACGTGATGCCGTAGGAGTTGATAATGAACGAAAAGAAAAACATAAAGCCGATACCCAGGCAAAAGAGGAAATTCACGTTACTCGGCGACTTACTCGCGGTCTGAAAGATGCGAAAGAGCATCGCATAAAATAGCGCCACGATGAGCAAAATCCCGACGAACCCCCACTCCTCGGCGATGCCTGCGAGCACGAAGTCTGTATGTACCTCGCTCAGATATCCGAGCTTAAAGCTCCCGAGCCCAAGCCCCTGCCCGAAAAACTCGCCGTTGTTTATCGCATTTAGCGAGTGTCCGACCTGATACGGCGCACTAGCGTCCTCTATACGCAGCCCTGCAGCGGTCTCCGGCGACATAAACGACAGCACGAAATCCTGCACGCCGCCCCACCACGAGCGCACGCGATCGACCCTATGTGCGCTCGTGACGATAAAAACGTAAGCAAGCCCCAAAATCCCCATAAAGCTAAAGCCGATGAGCTTGAAGCTCGTGCCCGCAAAAAGCGACATAAAAATCATCGTAAGCCCCAGCACCGCGACCTGCCCCAGATCGTTTTGCACGATGGCGACTAGGATGACGACGAAGCCGAAAAGCGCTACGTAAGGAAGCAGAGTCGCTATCTCCCGCCCGATGCTTTTTTTGGAGTGATCGAGCTTACGCGAGAAGCTCCACGCCAAAAAGTAGATGAAGCCCACCTTGAAAAATTCCACCGGCGCGAGATTAAAAAACGGCAGCCTGATCCAGCGCGCCGCGCCGTTTACGTCGGCGACCAAGGACTTGGGCAAAAAGCCCATCGCGAGCATCAAAATCCCCATTATCGCAAAAAGCGACATGCACACCGGCGTTAGGCATTTATCGGGATCGGCGCGCGAGACGATCCACATCACCGCGATGCAGGCAATCCCTACCGCGCACTGACGATAAAAAAAATGCAGTGGCGTAGCGCCCAGCAGAAGCACCGTATATGAGCTCAGCGACAGCGAAAATATCATGCCGATCGTAATGAGCGCGCAGGTGAAGTAATATAGCCATTTATCGGTTTTCAATCATCTCTCCGTTTTAAAATTTATTCGCATTTACGTGCGCCGTGCACGCTTCGTCCACCGCGCGAGGCTTGAAACCTCGCATCGCGCCCGTGCCGCACGGCGCCGATCGTGGCACCGCCTTTTAAAAAGCATACGGCACGACTGCGCATTGTCTTTTGGCACGCAATGCGATTATGCGTCTTTGACGCGCGGCGCACATTCTATTTTCGCATATCGGCGGATTTGCGGCATGCGCTGCGGGATAGCACGCCACAACAAGTATAATCTTGCGTTATCCCGCAAGCGTGCATTGCATACGCTCTATTTTAACATATCGCGGCGACTTTCGGCACGCGATAACAAGGTCGCAAATCACAACTGCGCAAAATCGCGCACAAGAGCAATACAACGGTAGTCGCAAGGTCTTAACGCTATACACACCGGTAGAGCGCGGTAGTTGCAAATTTACGCTACGTGTTGTTAACATGTCGATCAATTTTCAACATGCCGCGGTGCAAAATGTGCCGTATCTTACAACGCAGCCACACTGTAAAATACGACTTCGTTGCAAAAACGCGTTTGTACTTGCAGACGGTGCGAAATTTCGTTTTAAATTTATTTGCCGCTATAGCGCAAATTTATTTATGCGCGCAGTGACACAAATTTCATTTAAAATTTTGCGCCACAGAGCATTGTAAACACTCGCTCGCAAAACATGCTGTATGCAGCCGCACTGCGAATTATACCCACACAAAACACCGCGCGCCAAACAGCTTTTTGTGAGCGGCTTGCGACACAACGGCTTTTAGCGTGTGCAGTGCGAGCACTCGCGTTGCAAATCAGCCGCTGTGAACGGACAACCTCAGTACTCTGCGCATCGACCTTCAAAGCATGAAATCTTTCTGCCAATGTACTCACGCGGCAAGCCAAGTCTGCAGCAACTTCTCCCTCTTGCGCAGTCGCAAGACGTTTCATATCGGCGCTGCGCAATTTAAAATTCAAGTCCGCTGCGACAAATTTTAAAATTTTAAATTCTGTCACTCTTTGTAAATTTATAAAATTTGAAATCGCAAAATTTTTACAATCAATTTTTAA
Source organism: uncultured Campylobacter sp. (assembly GCA_963525765.1). Taxonomy (GTDB): domain Bacteria; phylum Campylobacterota; class Campylobacteria; order Campylobacterales; family Campylobacteraceae; genus Campylobacter_B. Next base: position 3,946 of record CAURMQ010000017.1, read on the forward strand.
ATTTTAAAACCGCCCTATTTCTACTCCGCTTGCACTTTGAAATTTCACGCCGCGATTGAAATTTAGTGCCAAGAGCACAGCGTTCAATTAAACCGCGCTTTAAATTTCAATACGTCTTAAAGCAGGCGCGTCGCAAACGCAAGCTGCAAAACGTGCTGTTTATACCCGCCGAGCACTACTTTTAAACGCCTCCCGCACCGCAAAGAACTTTGGCACATCCGCGCATCCATGTAAACCGTCCGCCTTGCTACAGCCACAGAAGCACAAGCGCGAGCCGCAGAACACGCAAATTTTAAAATTTAAATCCGCCGCAGGGGCCGAAAATTTTAAAATTCCGCCGCGGCAAATCCGATAAATTTTAAAATTTATAAAATTTACAATTCCACCGACGCAGACCGATCAAATTTCAAAAATTCCGGCGCCCGCAAATCCAATTAAATTTCAAAATTTCGCCGTTTAAATTTCATCGAAATTTTAAAGCTTACTTGATTATGTCGCGCTGACCTTTGGCGTTGATCTCGCTTAAAACGCCCATCTGCTCGAGCTGCTCGATGATCGTCGCGGCACGGTTGTATCCGATACGCAAGCGGCGCTGTAGGTAGCTGATCGAGGTCTTCTCCTCCTCCAAAACAATCGCCTTCGCCTCGTCGTAAAGCTCGTCAAGCACGATATTTTGCGGATTGATTATGCCGCCTTCTTGCTTGGCGCCCTCGTTTTCGATCAAAAATCGCTCGTCATAAACGACGCTTTCTTGCGCCTTTAAAAATTCCGCGATCTTGTTGATCTCATTCTCGGTCGTAAACGGCGCGTGCAGGCGGATGAGCCCCGGCGCGGTAGGCGGCGTAAACAGCATATCGCCCCGCCCAAGCAGGCTGTCCGCGCCCATCTGATCCAAAATCACCTTGCTATCGACCTTCGAGCCCACGCGGAAGCTGATGCGACTAGGCAGATTCGCCTTTATCAGCCCCGTGACGACATCCACGCTAGGGCGCTGCGTCGCCACGATGAGATGGATGCCGCTGGCGCGCGCCATCTGCGCCAGACGCGCGATGTAGTGCTCCACATCCTTGCCGCTCGTCATCATCAGATCCGCGAGCTCGTCGATGATAACGACGATGTAAGGCAAAATTTCGCCGCCCTCGCGCAGCATCTTTTCGTTGTAGTTGTCGATATTTTTCGTCCTGTTTTGCGCCATGAGCGAGTAGCGCTGCTCCATCTCCGCAACGAGATTACTTAGCGCAATGATCGCCTGCTTAGGCTGCGTGATTACGGGCGTTAGCAGATGCGGGATGTCGTTGTAGATACTAAACTCGAGCATCTTGGGATCGATCATTATAAGGCGCAGGCTCTTGGGCGAGTTGCGATACAAAAGGCTAAGCAGCATGGCGTTGATGCCCACGCTCTTACCGCTTCCCGTGGTGCCTGCGATGAGAAGGTGGGGTAGCTTTTTAAGATCGGTGACGAATGGCTGCCCCACGATGTCCTTGCCAAGTACGATCGTAAGCGGGCTGGAGGCGCTTTTAAACACGTCGCTTTCTAAAATTTCGCGCAGATAGATCGTATCGATATTTTGATTCGGAATCTCGATGCCCACGACGTCTTTGCCCGGAACCGGCGCCTGGATGCGAATGGTCTGCGCCCTAAGAGCCATCGCGAGATCGTCTTGCAGCGTTAGAATTTTACTTACCTTGATGTGCGCGGCGGGGCGAAACTCAAATGTCGTAACGACCGGGCCCGAGTAGGTCCGCACCACATCGCCGTCGATCTTAAATTTACGCAGCTTATCGAGCAGGTCGTAAATTTTACGATCGATCTCGCTCTCGTCGATATTGCTTTTCTTTTTTGGCGGCAAATTTAAAAAATCAAGCGGCGGAAGCTTAAAATCCTTGGGCTTGGCCACCCTGCCCTTATCGAGCTGATCCAAAAGCCTTTTATTTTCGGCGACTTCGCTTAGGCGCTCGACCCTTTTTAGCCTGCTCGGCTTTCCCTTTTGCGGCATTTTAAGCTCGCGTTCAGCGGAAGCCTGCAGACCCTGCGCGTCACCAAAATTCTGCTCATTTTCAGGCTCGCGAGTATCGTTTAAATTTTGTAAATTTCGCTCACCTTCAAAACCGCGTCCGCTTGCGCCCTGCTCCGCAAAATTACCCTGTTTCGCCGAATTGTCCTCTGTGCTCAAAGTGTCATTCGAAACGTTAAAATTTTCCGCACCTCTCAATCCTTGCGCAGACGAATGCTTTGCAAGCCCGCCTCTTTGCGCCGCATCCGCATCGCTAGCAAAATCATCCCCAATTTCATCCTGCAAGCTTTCATCTCTTGAGCCAATAAAGCAGTTTTTGATAATGTCGGTAAAACGGTCTTCAAATATGAGCACTAGCGAAAGCACAAAAATCGTAATATTAAAAATCCACACGCCGACGCTTCCGATCATGCGCCTAAGTCCGTCCACCGCGAAGCTGCCGACTGCTCCGCCGCTAGCGCCAAAGAGACTCGACTGCACCATCAAAATGGTAAAAAACAGCAAAATCGCGCCGATGCTAAACTCAAAAAATCTAAAGTCAAAACCGCGAAAATGCTTATAGGCTACGTATGCCAAGGCAAGCAAAAATAGCGGATAGATGTATGCAAAATAACCGAATAGCTGGGTATTAAACGAGCGGATGGCATTGCCGGCGCTGCCTACAAGCGCGGAATCAGGCGCAATGGTAGCAAGCCCAAAAAATATTATGACGGCCGATACGACGATAAAATATACTTCTTTAACTATGATTGATCCTTAAATTTAAAGCGGTATTTTAGCCAAACGAAGGTTAAAATTTTATTTGAAGGATGAAATTTTAATGCTTTGATAAAATTCCGCGCCCTCGCAGGCGCGGAATTAAAGGAGTTAGTTTTTGACGGCTTTGCCCAGATCCCACATAGGCATAAAGATACCAAGAGCCAAAAGAAGAACCATGCCCGCCATAAAAAATAGCATGATCGGCTCTACGTAGCTTGAGATATTATCGATGATATCATCGAATTTCTCTTTGTAATAATCCGTGACGTTGCCAAGCATCTTATCGAGGTTACCGGCCTGCTCGCCCGCGCTGATCATCTGAATAAGCATACTCTCATAAAGCCCTGTATTGTTAAACGCCTCTGTTAGGCTCACGCCTTGCTGCACGGCAATTTTAACGGTAGAGAGCTTCTCTTTTAAAGTATGATTATCCACCATTAAAACAGATGTATCTAGTGCATCTGCGATAGGAATACCCGCTCGCACAAGCTCTGTAAAAATAAGCATAAATCGCGACATAGTCGAGAAAAATATGATCTTACCAAATAGATAGACCTTTAAAATCGTCTTGTCAAAGCCCTTTTTAAACTCAGGGTTATTGCGATATGCCCATCTAAGAGCTATGATAGTGCCTATGATGCCCGCTAAAACAAAAATTCCATAATTATTAAGCGTGCTTTCGATACCAAGTAGAATTCTAGTAGGTAGTGGCAAATCCGCGCCCAAATCCTCAAAAATCTCACGGAATTTCGGCACGACATACATCATCAAGACCGAAAATGCAATCGCCATAACGATCATAAGGATCATCGGATAACGCATCGCCTTTTTAAATTTACGCTGGTTCTCCCAAAGCTCTTGAAGCATAGCGGCAAGCTTGGCTAGAGATTCTGCCATATTACCGGTTGCTTCGCCCAGACTTACCATCGCAACGACGACATCACCGAGCTGACCTCTAAATTTTTCCGTAGACTCTGTCAAACTAAGACCTGCGTTAAGATCATCGTTCATAGCACTAAAAATCTCTTTTAGCGTCTTATCCTCTGCCGCCCTTGCGACCTCTTTGATCGAGTCGTGGATTGAAATTCCGGCATTTGTCATAACCGAAAGCTGACGGATCGACGCTACTAACGGCAGCGTTCTAACTCTTCCGCTACCACCTAGCATGCGCGAAACCTGCGCCTTAAAATCGCCGCCCGTATTCGCTACGACTTGGGTTTCACCTCTTTTCACGATCGTCCCGCCTACGCGCTGCTTCATTAGGTTGTTTGCTTGCACCTTATCGCTAGCTTGCAAAAACATCTTCTTTCTTGCGCCCTTGGCGTTGTATTCAACTTCTAATTGCTTTTTCATTGTTTAGCCACCCTATAAATTTCTTCTATACTAGTTACTCCGCGCGCAGCACGTATAACACCATCTTCAAACATATCTATAAAACCCTCCTCCTTCGCCAAGGCCCTCATATCGTCCTTTGAGCCGCCGTTAGCGATCAAGCTCTGCATTTTATCGGTAATAGGTAAAATTTCACTAATCATCTCACGCCCCATGTAGCCCGTCTGACCGCATTGATCACAACCTACGGCCTTAAAAAATGTGTATTTTTCAGGCAAAAATTCCTTCAGCTGATCAAGCATCGATTTAGGCAGATTCGTAGGCTGCTTGCAGTGCGGGCAAAGCTTTCGCACAAGACGTTGCGCCTCTACTGCAATGAGCGCACCGCTTATGAGGTAGGCCTCTATACCCATATCCACTATTCGCGGGATCGCGCTAACGGCGTCGTTGGTGTGTAGGGTCGAGAAAACCAAGTGTCCCGTAAGAGCAGCCTGGATCGCGATCCTAAGGGTCTCTTGATCACGAATCTCACCGATCATTATGATGTCGGGGTCTTGTCTTAAGATCGAGCGCAATGCTGAAGCAAAGGTAAGACCCGCTTTTTCATTAACTTGAACTTGTTGGATTAAATTTACTTGATACTCGACCGGATCTTCTACGGTAATAACCTTAGTATCGATATTTTTAATATCGTTTAGCGCTGCATATAGCGTCGTAGACTTACCGCTTCCCGTAGGTCCGGTAACCAAGATAATACCATATGGAGCCTTCATAGCGTTATTAAATTTCTTAAAGCTATCAGGGTGCATACCTAGCTTTTCCAGGCTGATGATAACCTTGGATTTATCGAGGATACGCATAACGGTAGATTCGCCATTGATAATAGGCAGCGTCGAGATACGAAAGTCGTATTCGCGACCTGAAATTTTCATACTAAACCTGCCGTCTTGCGGCTTACGGCGCTCGGCGATATCCATATTCGAAAGTAGCTTCAATCGGCTTACTAGCGGTGGATAGATATCCTTATCAAAGATAAAAATTTCAGCGAGCATTCCGTCGATTCTGGTGCGCACGACGCAGTTATTCTCGGTAGGCTCGATGTGAATATCGCTACCGCGCATCTTAATAGACTGACTGATTATCATCTCAATGAGCTTCAAAATTGCCGAGGTATCATCGCTACTTCCGCTACCGCCGGTGTTGGCAAGCTCTTTGCGGATCTCTGCTACGAGCCCCTTAATACTCTCTGAAAGCTCAAGCTTAGATAGATATTTATTTACTTGATTTGGATCGGCTACTACGATTTTAAGCAGCTGTTTACTAAACATAGCCTGCGCTTTATCTTGCGACTCAAGATTAAACGGATCAGAAAAAGCAACGTAAATATTCAGATCATCCGCTTTAACCGGTATCACGCCGTATCTTTTAAGCTGTGCGGTAGGAGTGCGTTCTGATAGCCTAAAGTCTATGTCAATATCGTCTAAGTTCATATACGACAGGTTCATTTTTTTAGCTAGAATTTGCAAAAATTCCTTCGGATCCATCGAAAATTTTTCGCTTATATCGTCAAATGCTATCTGACGACGCTTGTATAACTCAACTAAAATTGAGCAAAAATCATCCTGGCTTAGATAGTTATCTCCGACTAAAACCTCGCCTAGCGTCAAGCCGATATCCATTTTGTCCTTGATTTCCGGAACAACGGTGCTAGTAAGGATATTATTTCGTATTAAAATCGCAACGATTTGCTCTTCAATCTTCGTCATCGCAATCACCAATAAATTTTAATCGAGCTAAGCTTATCGCCAGCACAAATTGCAATTACCATCTTTTTTACCCCTTCCTCTTCTTTGATAAAAAGCTCGGCGCGCTCGCCGTTTTCTAGGGTAAAGACATACGTATCACTCTTTTTTACGTATGCTCTCTCCGTAAATTTATCAAAAATTTCAGACAAAATATAATTGATCTTAGGCGTTCTTATATAGCTTATGTCTACGCCGTCGCAAAGCGCCAAATAAAGCATCTTTTTTTGAAAAATTATAGTCGAATAAAGAGAAGCATTCTCGCGAGCCTCTTTGGTTTTATAAAGCATCACCGTAGGCACGACGAGCTCATTTACTTTATCCATCTTCAGGCATGCCTTGGCATACATATTTGCAAGTGCCTCGCTTTGTTCTTCAATGAATAAATTTCGCACGCTTTCTTGGCAGATACGGTTATACTGACCGATCTGATCCCAGTTGCGCACGTCATCGGCGCTAACTGCGAATAACGACACGATCGCAAAAGCTAAGATATATAAAATTTTCATAGTTTGTCGCTTCTTATCTTTGAAATGAGGTTAGAAATTTCGCTATTTTTTGCCTTTGCATTAAAGGTTTCAAGAGCGTAAAGCGCGTCTTCTTTACGACCCTTTTTATAATTGGCTTTGGCAAAAATTATCCAGCTAGCGACGTTGTCCTTATCAAGCTCATTTGACGTAAGAGCCCATTTGATCGCATTGTCGTAGTCTTTCTTATTATACGCTTCTTCGGCTAGCGATAGCGAATACTCAATCTTATTCGTCGCGTAAAATTTGCTCTCCAAGCTCTGCTTGTCTTCGCTTAAATTTGAAGTTTTTATCTCAATCCTGGAACTTAGTGGAGCGCTACTTGCGGTATTTGTAGAACCTCCAGAGAAATTTGATTTAGGTGGCAATGGAGCGCGTCCAAAATCTATAACCTCGTTTTTAGGCGGCTGATTTGCGAAAGCTGCGTTATTGGTATTAGGCACATTAAATGTAGGAGCATTTTGATTGCCAAAATTCTGTCCGCCAAAATTTTGACCGCCGAAATTCTGAGCCTGAGCCTGCCCGCCATAGTTTCCGCCATTTTCGTAATTATTGGTTATCTTAAACCCACCGGAATCCTCGCTGGATAGCACACCCACATCGTTTAAATTTAAGCTTGGGCGTTCCTTTTCGTGTTTAGAGGTGTGGGCAACTTTCGGCGCACTGATATTATAATCCTCTTTGGAGATATTATTTTGCACTGCAAGATCTGTCGCCTGCTGTTCGGCATCACTAGCAGAATTTGTAGCACCACCCTTGTCCTCAATATTTTGATTGATACTTGCCATACTGACGCTATCACTATCTTTAAGCAGCCAAAATATCGCTCCGATCGCAACCGAGATCAATATCAAAAGCCCCAAAATCGTCTTGTCAAATCTCAATACGAAATTCGGCTTAGATTTTAGGAAAGAAAACTGCTTTCTGTTTTTATTATACTCTTCCCATTTTTTTTCAAGTTCGTTTACTTCGTAAAATTCAAGCATTTATTATCCCCGAGCCTATCGCTGCCATCTCTATAATTTTATTATTAATCTGCGAAAAACTAATTTCCGTAGGTTTGTTTACTTCATAATACTCAAAAAGCTCATACATCTTATACATAAGCTTGTTGATGTTTCTCATATTGCCGTCCGTTAAATTTAAAATCAAATCGAAATTATCGTCACTAAACATAAAATAGTATTGTTGAAATCCATGAAGCACAAGCTTTTTTTCAATATACAGCTTGACTTCGCCTAAATTTGAATTAGGAAGCTCGATGCTCTCCCAAATTCTGGTTTTAAAATAATCCTTTGCGAGGCGATCTTCCTCGTCCGTCTTATGAACCGTAAATAAAAATTTAAATAGTCTCGTATCTGCCATAAGGCGAATTTTTTCTATTAAATTTCCTGGATACAGCTGAGCCTCGTCTAGCAAAATAACGACCTGCTCTACTGCTCCGACATTGGTAGAGATGCCAAACCTTTCTCTATAAATCCGCATAAAATTTTCATAATTATCAATCGGCTCGCTAGGAGTTGAATGAAAAATCTGCGAATAAAGCTCTAAGAAAAATTCTTTCTCATCAAAAAACGGCTGCGGCACAAATACGACTCTTACCTTTTTTTCAAGATCGACCTTGATCTTATTAAGCAAAAATGTCTTGCCACAGCCAGGTTTGCCGTAAAAAAGTATGAGTTTTAACGGCTTTTGCAAAGCATTTAAAATTTTATGATAAGCAAGGGTCGATTTATCGAGATTAACGAAGTCTGAGACTTCGTTATCCTCGATAAAGATCTCCTTGATCGCCGTATAGTTATTACTCATTTTCGTAGATGGATTTTGAGTAACCTAGCTCTTTAAGAGAGGTAGCAAGCGGCGCGCCAGTATTGTCGATGATATGTGGAGTTACTACGAAGATTAGCTCCGACGTGCTCAAAACATCGGCAGTACTTTTGAAAAGATTTCCGATTAATGGAATTTCGGCTAGCACAGGCACCCTAGTATTATTCTTGGACTTAGTTGCACCAATCAAACCGCCTAAAATTACAGTATCGCCATCATCTACCCAAACTACGCTTGAGAGTTTCTTTTGTAAGGTATCAGGCGCAATCTCTCTTCTATTATTTGTTCTTACATTGTCCTCTGCGTATTTAAGAGAGCTTAAAGATGGATTGATTCGTAGCATAATCCTATTATCATCTGAAATTTCAGGCAAGATATTCAAAAGAATACCTACAAATATCGAATACTGATCATCTGACTGAGTATCTCCGCCTTGATAATCACCTGTAGTAGTGGATTTTAATACATAGTTAATAGTATCACCTACAGAGATAATAGCAGGCTGATTATTCATCGTAGTTACCTTAGGGCTTGAAATAACCTTAGTTTTACCTTTAGTCTCTAGGAAGTTAATCAAACCGTCGATATTGAAATTTAGATTAGCCCCTATCGTCCAAGTTCCGTGAGTATCGCTAGCCTTTCCTCTATTTCCGTTATCTATGTGATATCCTGAAAGCTTAGTCGGATCTCCACCTACATAGGTATTAAATCCTAGTTGAAATTTACTCCAATCTATACCGGTGGTGTATTCGTTATTTAGCTCGACAGATATGATATTTACATCTAGCAAGACTTGACGACTAAGGCGTTTTTGCATACCACTTAGATATCTATCGACGCGAGCTATCTGAGACTTCATAGCAGTAACAGTTACTAAACCGGCATTTTGATTTATAATAGGAGCGACTGCGACGTATTTTTCGGTACCGTTATTTAGAACGGAGGTGATTTCCTCACTAATCTTCTCCCAAAAATCAAATTTTTCTTTGGTAGTGATCTTATTATCGTCATTTTCTGTTTTATCACTATCGCCATTATCTACTTTAGTAGGTGCGGAATCGACAGAAGATTTAGTAACAGCAGTGCCTTCTCTAATAGAGGTGATGTAATCCACTTTAAAAGTCCTAGTCTCTAGCGCTGAAATTTTTAATATGCCATGAGAATACTCATAGCTTAGATTATTCTCTTTTATGAGTAGATCTAAAACTTCGCGTAAAGAAAGGTCTTTGATGCTTACGCCTTGCAGTGGCTTACTCATCTCCTCTTGAGCGATAGCATCTTTTGCTACCACTGAAAAGCGGCACATATCGGATAGCTGAGTTAGCATCTCGTTTAGCGTAACGGTATCGTTAATCTTGATATTTAGCGCCTTCCTATCGCAGTTACCTGCAGTTGCGGGAGCGGCATATAGACTAGTAGCCGTAAAAGACAAAGCAAGCATAGCGGCTATGCTAAGCTTTTTACTTATATGTAATAATGACATTTTGACTTCCTTGTTTTAGTGTTAGTTCGACTTTATTTTCATCGTCGTTGGTAATAATAACGCTATTGCCCGTTATTTGCACGATCTTATATGAGCCTACATATTCGCCCAAACCATACCACTTATCGTTTAGCTTAACCTTATCGCCCATAATACCTACTAGCTGATAACCTAGATCCACCTGCTGATTAGCTTCTCTAGGTGCATTAGCTTCTTTAGGATAAAACGGATCTTGCAAAGAAGCTATCTGCTCATCACTAAGACCTACTCTAGGCTTACTAAGATCATCGAATATCGCATCGTACTTAGCTTTATAGGCTCCATTACTAGGCGCCACCGTCTGATTATTATCTACAGCAAATAGAGCAGTAGAAAGTAGCAAAGAGCATAAAATTAACTTTTTCATTAGTAATTTACTCCCCAGATAGATATACCGATGCTTCCACCGATTTTGCCATTTTTAGTGGCATTGATATCCATCTTATTTACATCTACGATCATCTCCGATTGTTCGATAAGGTTGATATACCTAAGGACGTTCGAAAATGCTCCTTCAAATTTTACATCTATATCCAGCAAAGCCTCAGGCTGAAAAATTTGTTTGATGCTAGGCTCTCTTCTATCGCTGTGAATAGCATAAATTTTAATATTGTTATTCTCTGCGATCGTTGAGAGACTATCCATAAATTTAGCCCAGTTCTTTTCATTATAGGTAAGCTTTGAAATTTCTTTTAGCTTACCGTCTAGATACTTACGCTCTTCAACGATATTGTTAAGGTTGGTCCTAGCACCATTGAGGATATTGCGTTTATTATTAACAAAAGCATCAGGATCACCGCCAAAAAACTCGTTATACTCTCTTTGTGCGCCTTCAAGCTTAGTCGTGGCAGTACTTAGATTTGTTTCGCTCTCCTCTAAATACGGATCGGCTTGCTGACTTAAAATAAAGTAAGCTACCAAACCCACAAACAACAAAGCTATGTAAAAATAGTTATTTGCACTATTTCCCTTGGAGGCGAACCATTGATCAAGTTGATCTAATGAACTTTTCTTTTTCATTATCTAACCTCCACACTGATGTTGCTATCGTAAAAGACGGTTTTATTACCCTCTTGTAGCGCGATTGTTTTAGTATCCACGCCATACACCTCTTTTTTACTGATATCCTCTAAAAGCTCGGTCATCTGTTTATCGTTTTTGGTGCGCACCTGAACAGTTAGAGTCCTATTCTCATCACCGATCCTAACCATATTGCCCTTATTTTTAACGACCATATTGGTTAGCTCAAAAATAGAAACACCCTTCATAGCGTAATTATTTTTCTTATCTAAGATGGCATTAATTAGTTTGCGCCTGTCATTAAGCTCCTTACCACTCTTAGCAGCCTGGGCATTTACCTCTTTAGTCTCTTTATCCAAACGCGCACTTTCAGTTCTAGCGGGACCCATCTTTTCCTCTAAACCTTTATATTCGCTAGTTTTATCATCAGCTACCATATTATTATAATATCCATAGCCGAAGTTATACGCAGGATACGCAGCGCCAAGTAAGCAGCCTAGCAGCATATAGCCTATCAGCTTGCCGGTTGATCTTTGAGTCAAAGGCGGAGGTCTCATAAACGGCGAGTAGTTGTGATCGTCGTCTTTGGTAACCAAATAATCTTGACCTACCAAGAACATCAAAATATCTAGCTGAGTGAGCGGATAATCTTTTGCGTTGATTGCAACATTAAAATTAAAATCCTTGTATCTTAGCTTTAGATTATTTTCTACAAAAACCTCGATCGCAGGAATTTTACCGATATCCGTTCCGATATAAACGTTTTGAATATTGACGTTGTAAATTTTACTAATACCGTTCAACACGTCGTTGATATAGTAAAACATATCGTCAAAAATTTGGATCATATAATCGCGTTCGGTTGGATTTTCTAAATTTACTCCCTGTTTGGAGAGCAATCTATAAAAGCTCTCTTCATCGACTCTACTACCGACTAGCTCGACATATTTTTCATGCAAAAATTTTAGGTTATATCTTACTTGGCGGGATTGAAAATATTCGCCGTTTTGATACACTACCAAAAACGCATCGTCGCGTTGCAAGTAGATGAAGCAGTCGATTCCGTCGCGAGTTAGGACGCCTCTATTATACAAGCCCTCGTATAAAAATGGAGCCATTGCCACATAGTCGATGTAGTTCGTCCTAGCGGCGATCGCATCGAATTCTGAAGTGAGTTTGGCATTATCTACGACGAAGACATTGAAAATTCTATCATCGCCGCCAGCGCCTATTACCTCACTATAAGTGATTTTGTAATCCAAAGCGGTGTCAAGCCCCAGCTCCTCATACACCTTAACGACGATCGCATCTAAAAGATCCGCGTCCTCTACCGATCTGCTTATCTCGACCGTCGCAGTCATTATATCCTTATACGGAATATATGAGACGTAAGTTTCCTTCGCACGATTCGCTTTTGAGAAGTCGTGCTCGAAAACTTCATTCTCACTTAGACCGAATATGGTTTGCGTGACTTTGTTAATCGCAACAATCGAACTAGCATTTTTACTATTCTTTGCCATAACACTCCACTTCCAAATGAAATTTTCTACGCTGCTAATACTAATAGAAATAAAATAAAATGTCAATAGATAAAATCGGTTTTTACCCTAAATTCGTCATTTTTCCAGCTTTTTTTTACAAAAACTGTTAATTTTAAGTAAATTTTGACCTTAGAAAAATTTGAAATTAACTTTTTGGCTCGAATTCCAATCCGCTTAATCGCCTCGCCGTTTTTGCCGATCAACATCTCTTTGTGTGAATTGGTGTCCGTTATGATCCGCGCATATACCGAGGTTAGACCCGGTTTTTCCACTATTTTTTCCATCACGACGTCGCTACAATACGGGATCTCGTCGCTCATGCCCTCAAAGATCGCCTCAAGTATGAAGTCGCGGTAAATTTCGCGTTCGTTGGTCGCGCTTAAAATTTCAGGGTCGTAAAAATACTCGTGCTCGGGTAAAATTTTACAAATTTCGTCCAAAACCTGCTTTTTATAGACCTTTTTTTTGATGCTAACGGGGATTATCGCTTCGAATTTATCGGTAAATTTTTGATATTGCAGCAGCTTCTGCACGATCTTTTCGTCGTTTGCTTCGTCAATTTTAGTTAAAATCACGATGTGTTTGGTGCCTGCGTTTAAATTTAAAAATTTCTCGTATTCTGAGGTATCGTCGTGCACGGGCGCCAAAAATAGCACCAAATCGCAGCCTTCAATCGCCCCGAGCGCCACTTCGACCATCAGTTTATTCATCAGCTTGGCGCTTTCGTGCAGCCCCGGCGTGTCCGTGAAAATCACCTGATCTGCACCGTTCATCGCGATGCCGCTAATCTTGCGGCGCGTAGCATTGATTTTATGCGAAACGAGCGAAATTTTCTCGCCGCAGAGATAGTTTAACAGCGAGCTCTTGCCCGCATTCGTCCGCCCGATGAGCGTTACAAATCCGCTTTTCATATTTTCCTTAAATTTATAAATTTTATCTTGCAACCGCAGCGCTAAGCCCTTGCAGGTAAATTTTAAAATCTCGTTTTGCGCAGGCCAGCTCTTGCACAAGCGGTTGAAATTTGAAATTCTGCCATCACATAAGCGGATAAAATTTAAAATTTCAAGCTGCGCGGTAGCGATAAAATCTTACCCGTCGCAGCACAGAATTTTATCTATCCAGAATCTCGCGAGCCGCGAATTCTGCAGCTTCGTAAATTGATCGCGAAATTTTAAATTCTATCCTGCCATGCGCTACGGCTTGGCATATAACCCACGCAGCACAGAATTTCGATCATTCCTGAATTTTACAGACTTAAAATTTCAAAGTATCACCAAATTTAAAAGGATGGAATTCTGCGTATTTTAAAATTCCGCTAAATTCCAAACCTAAAATTCTAACGCTTCGCAATTTTCAAAACCGCCAAATTCCGCGACTCTGTAGAATTCTAAAAGTAGCTACCGCGCCGCCTTATAAAATGTATTTCGCCAGATCCTCGTCGCTTGCGATGTCTGCGAGCTTTTCGCTTACGAGCTTTTCATCCACGACGATCTTTTGCCCTTTAAACTTATCCGCTTCGAAGCTGATATCCTCAAGTACCTTTTCCATTATTGTATGTAGCCTTCTAGCGCCGATATCCTCGACCTTTTCGTTCGTGCTTGCCGCAAATTTCGCGATCGCTTTAACCCCGTCCTCGCTAAATTCCAGCTCCACGCCCTCGGTCTTTAAAAGCGCCGAGTACTGCTTAAGAAGCGAATTTTTTGGCTTGGTTAAAATTTCGCACAGCGCCGCCTCGTCTAAGCTGTCAAGCTCGACGCGAAGCGGGAAGCGCCCCTGAAGCTCGGGTATGAGATCGCTCGGCTTGCTGATATGAAAGGCGCCCGCGGCGATAAAAAGGATGTGATCGGTGTCGATACTGCCGAATTTCGTGCTTACGCTGCTGCCCTCCACGATCGGAAGCAGATCGCGCTGCACGCCTTCTTTGCTCGGATCTTGCCTGCCGCTATTTCCGCTTGAGACAGCCACCTTATCGATCTCGTCGATAAAGATGATGCCCTCGTTTTGCGCACGCCTAACGGCCTCTGATTTTATGCTCTCCATATCCAAAACTTTCTCACTAGCCTCGCTTTTAAGGGCAACCTTGGCGTCTTTTACCTTCATCTCTTTTTTGCTTTTGCGCGTCGAAATTCCGATTACCTTAATGAAGCTTTCCTGCATATTCGCCATCTCGGGCGGCAAATTCGGATTTGACTCAAGCGTGTTTTCGCTCACTTCAATCTCGATGCTAAGATCGTCCAGATCGCCGCGCTCGAGCTTAGCCGCCATCTTTTCGTAGCTTTTTTCGTAATCTGTGACCTTCTCCTCGCTCGCTCCGCGCGGAAGCGGCGGAAGGACTTTTTCTAAAATTTTACGCTTGATGAAATCATCGATCTTGTCTTTGTTCTTTTCAAACTCCTCGCCGCGCACTAAATTTACCGACGCGGCGGCCAGATCTCGCACCATGCTCTCCACGTCGCGCCCCACGAAGCCCACCTCGGTGTATTTGCTAGCCTCAACCTTAATAAAAGGAAGCCCGAACATCTTTGAAAGCCTGCGAGCGATCTCGGTCTTACCTACGCCGGTAGAGCCGATCATCAGGATGTTTTTGGGCATCACCTCGTTTTTCATCTCATCTTCAAGCGCCATTCTGCGGTAGCGATTTCGCAAAGCCACCGCTATCGTGCGTTTGGCGCTATTTTGTCCGATTATATATTCGTCTAATTTCTCTACAATCTCTCGTGGCGTCATCATCTCTTTTCGCCCCAAATTGCGTATGTTTTGATGTTTTCGTTCGTGTAAATGCAAATCTCGCCCGCGATCTTAAGGCTCTGCTTTACGAGCTCCTCTTCGTCTAGGCTTGCAAATTTATCCAAAGCTCGCGCCGCGCTAAGAGCGTAATTCCCGCCGCTTCCGATCGCTGCGATCTTGTCGTCGTCCGGCTCTACCACATCGCCCGTGCCGCTAAGCAAAAAGATATTTTTGCGGTCCAGCACCAGCATCATCGCTTCGAGCTTTCGCAGATATTTATCCTTGCGCCACTGCTTGCTAAATTCTATCACAGCCCTTAAAAGATCGCCCTTTGCGCCATCTAAGCACTTCTCAAACATATCAAAAAGATTAAACGCATCGGCGGTGCTGCCCGCAAAGCCCGCTAAGACGCCCCCATCTTTGCCGATCTTTCGAATTTTAGTCGCATTGCCCTTTAAGACGGTGTTTCCGAACGTAACCTGCCCGTCGCCGCCGATGACAGAGGCCTTCGCGCCTTTGTAGGCTAAAATGGTAGTCGCTTCAAACACTAGCCACCTCTATCTCAAATTTAGCGCTTATACCGTGCTTTAGCTTGGCATTTACGTCGTAGATCCCGGTCGTTTTGATGGCTTCGGTTTCTAAAATTTTCTTATCGATTTCGATCCCCTTTTGCTCTTTTAGCGCGGTTGCGATCTCATCTTTGGTCACCGAGCCGAAAAGCGCGCCGCTCTCGCCCGCCTGCTTTACAATCTTTACGCGGATCTTGGCTAGCTCCTCGGCTAGTTTTTGCAAGCTTGCGACCTCGTATTTTTCTAGCTCGGCTTGCTTTTTCTTATCCGCTTCAAATTTACGCAAAACCTCCGTCGTAGCGGCTTTGGCGTAGCCTTTGCCGATTAAGAAGTTATTGCCGTAGCCGTCCTTGACCTCCTTTACCTCGCCCGCCTTTCCGAGCCCCTTAACGTCTTTGATCAATAATACTTTCATCCATTATCCTTTTAAATTTAGCTTTAAATTTATAAAATTTTATAAGCGGCGCGGGCGGATCTGAAATTTAGTGAAATTTCATGAAACC
>CAURMQ010000018.1:0-19871 GCA_963525765.1 uncultured Campylobacter sp.
TTAAATCTAAAGTGCATCACATCGCCGTCTTGCACGACGTAGTCCTTGCCCTCAAGGCGCATTTTGCCCGCTTCTTTCGCCCTACTCTCGCCGCCGCACGCGATGAAATCATCAAATCCGATCACCTCTGCTCTGATAAATCCGCGCTCAAAGTCGTTGTGGATCACGCTCGCGGCCTTCGGAGCCTTCCAGCCCTTCGTGATCGTCCACGCGCGAACCTCCATCTCGCCGGCGGTAAAGTAGCTGATGAGGCTGAGCTTCGCAAATGAGCGCTTGATGATGAGCTCCAGCCCGCTTTGCTGCGCGCCCAGGCTCTGCAGCATCTCGTGCGTCTCCTCGTCGCTTAAGCCTATGAGCTCCTCTTCGATCTTGGCGCAGAGCTTGATTACCTCCGCGCCGCGGGCGTTTGCGTATTCTCTTACGCGCGCGACATATTCGTTATCCTGCGCGATGCCATCTTCGTCCACATTTGCGCCGTAAATTACATCTTTGGCGCTAAGCAGGCGCAGCTCGCGATTTAAAGCGACGTAGCTCTCGTCCTCTTTGAGCGCAAAATTTGAAGCGGGCTTACCGTCGTTTAGATGCGCTAAAAGTTCGTTTGCCACGGCTAGCGCCTCTTTAGCGCCCTTTTGATTTGCTTTGGCTTCCTTACCGAGGCGCTCGATCTTGCGGCCAAGCTGCTCTATGTCCGCTAAAATAAGCTCAGTTTCGATGATCTCGATGTCGCGGATAGGATCGACGCAGCCTTCGACGTGGGTTATGTCGCCGCTTTCGAAGCAGCGCACGATATGAAGGATGATCTCGCACTCGCGGATATTCGAAAGAAATTTATTCCCCAGCCCCTCGCCCTTGCTTGCGCCGCGCACGAGGCCCGCGATATCGACGAACTCGATAGTCGAATGCACGATGCGACCGGGCTTAACGATCTGCGCTAGCTTGCTGAGCCTGGCATCGGGCACGGGCACGACCGCTTTATTAGGCTCGATCGTGCAGAACGGATAGTTCTGCGCCTGCGCGTTTTGCGCGCCGCTAAGTGCATTAAAGGTGGTGGATTTACCGACGTTCGGAAGCCCTACGATTCCTACAGAAAGCCCCATCTACGCGTCCTTCAGCTCTTTGGCTAGAGCCTGCAAGAAGTACAGGCTCGCTCTCACGCCCGCGCCAGTCGCGCCCGCGGCGTAATAGCCCCACGCCTTTTCCAGATACGCAGGACCCGCGATGTCGAGGTGTAACCACTTGTCTTTATACTCGTCCTTTATAAATTTATCCAAAAACAGCCCCGCGGTTATCGCGCCGCCGTATCTGCTGGAAGCGCAGTTGGAGACGTCTGCGATACTGCTTTTAATTAGCTCGCGCAGATAATCGTTAAATTCCAAAATACTAAATAGCTCGCCGCTACAATCGCTAAGATCTTTAAATTTACGCTTTTGCTCCTCGCTGTTTCCCATGATGCCGCTCGTATATTCGCCTAGCCCCACGACGCAAGCGCCGGTAAGCGTCGCCATATCGATTAGCAGATCTGGCTCAAGATCCTGCGCGTAGCTTAGGCAGTCGGCAAGCACGAGCCGCCCTTCCGCGTCGGTGTTTCGCACCTCTATGCTTACGCCGCTGCGGCTAAGCAGCACGTCGTCGGGTTTATACGAATCGCCGCCGATCATATTTTCGGTAGCGCCGATGACCGCATGTATCTCAAACGGTAGCTCAAGCTCGGCAGCGCCCTTGATGATGCCCATCGCAGCAAGCGCGCCGCTTTTATCGCTTTTCATCGTAAGCATATAATCGCTTGGCTTGAGGCTTAGCCCGCCGCTGTCGTAAGTAAGCCCTTTGCCGACGAAAACGACGCGTTTTAGGCAGCGCTGCGGTTTATAGATCAGATGGATGAGGCGCGGCGGATGAGCGCTGGAGCGATTTACCGCCAAAAACGCATTCATATTCTGCTCGCGCAAAAAGTCCTCGTCGTAAATTTTAACGCTCACGTCGTCGTAGTTCGAGGCTAAAATTTCAGCCTCGCTCGCCATCTTTTCGGGCGTGTAAATTTCAGGGATCTCATTGACGCCGTCGCGCGCGAAATTTGCGGCGTTTGCCATCACGGTGCCCTGCTGCACGCCGTAGTTCATCTTTTGCACGTCAGGCTTAGCTCCGCTATACTCCTGCGTCGAGATTAAAATTTCATTTAAGCTAGAGCTTTTTTTATCGCTTTTGTATTTATTAAACTCATAGCCGCCCAAAAGTACGCCCTCAACCATCGCCATCGCGCTTCTGCGGTCGCAGCCGCATTTGTAAAAGGCGATTTTAAAATTTTTGATCGCGTAGCCCTTAAGCGCGTTGTATGCACTTGCAAGCGCCGCTCGCAACCTATCGAAGCTAAGCTCTTTGATCCCCACGTACAACCGCCCGCTCTCGGCAAGCAGCAGATTGCCCTCGCCTTTGTAATTAAAAAGCGCAAACTTATCCGTGTCTTTAATAAATTCGTGATTTAAATTTTTATCCACGACCAAAATAACTTCAAAATCCGCCTCTATCTCGTTAATTTTACGATCTAGCAGTTTTACTTTCATCTCGTTCCTTTCGTGAGTTCATAAAGTGATTTTCCATACGTTTAAATAGCCTAAAAAATAGATATAAAATTCCGCCTATGATAGGTATCGCAAAATACCAGTGTTGCTCGATTAGCCGCAGCCCGCTCCAGATCTCCTCGCCAAAATACCACGCCAAAATCATCGTCGCGCCCGACCAGCACCAAGCACTAAAAAGATTGATAATCGCAAATTTCTTTGCGCTGTAGCGAGTGATACCGATACTCATCGGGATGATGACGCGGAAGCCATACATATAGCGCTGCATTAAAATTATCGGCCAGCCGTAGCGTTGCAAAAGCAAGTGCGCAATCGCAAATTTTCGGCGCTGCGCCGCGAGCTTTTTACTGATATATTTTTTATTGTAGCGACCAATATAAAAATAAAACTGATCGCCGCAAAATGCCCCAAGCCCCGCGACAAAGATACCTAGCGGCAAATTTATATGTCCCTCGTGTGCCATGATACCGCCCAAAATCAGTGCGATTTCGCCTTCTAAAATACACCAAACGAAAAGCACGATATAGGCGTATTGGTGGTATTCTTGCAGTAAATTTTTAAGTAGCTCTTCCAAAATCACGCCTCTAAAACGCAATAAACGTTTGTGCGGCGCGAAAATTCGCCTAGATCGTTTAACTCGCGCAAATTTAGCAAAAAGCACGCCTCGACGCACTTAGCCTGCGTCTGCGCGATGAGATCTAATGCCGCGCGCGCCGTGCCTCCGGTGGCGATAAGATCGTCGATTAGCAGCACCTTGGCATCCTGCACGCTGGAGAATGCATCCACGTGCATCTCGACCTGATCGAAGCCGTATTCAAGGCTGTATTTTTGCGAAATCGTAATATAAGGAAGCTTCTTTGGCTTTCTAATTGGCACAAAAGCAACCCTCAACCTCGCAGCAAGTGCCGCTGCAAAAATAAATCCGCGACTTTCTATGCCTACTATGTAATCAAGTCCGTAATCGGCGTAGCGCTCGGCTAGATGATCAAGCAGGAAATTAAACGCCTCGCGATCGCCTACGAGCGTCGTGATATCGTAAAACAAAATACCGGGCTTTGGGAAGTCGCGCACGGTGCGGATCGAGCGAAATAAATAGCTCTTTTGCTCGCTGCTTAGATTTTTCATAGCTTACCTCTTTTCAATCTTGCGTTTTGGATTTTTAAGCTACAGTTTTCGCTCTCCTCATTTTGCAGGGCCTCAATGCCGAAGCGAAGGGCAGTTTTGAGCTTTTCATTATCGCTTTTAAGCTTTGAAATTCTTTCTTCGCTCTTGCGAAGCAAAGCATAAATTTTAGAATTTTTTCGGATCGATAGAATAAGTAGCGCTGCAAAAAATAGCGCTAAAACGCCTAATGCTACGCTCATTGCTCGCCTCCTTCATTTGGATTTGCAAAGCGCATAGTAGCGAGTGTTGCACTAAAATAGACAGAATTTATGCTCCTAAAATATGCACTAGAAAGATTTGCTCCCTTTAAATTTACGCTCACAATAGCAAAATTCGCATCTGTTAAACTCGTACTGGCGCAATTTGCGTTTTTTGGCTTAACGTTCATAAAGAAGGAATTTGTAACCTTAAAATTTATAATTGTGGGGTTCAAACCGACAAAATCTTTGCGGCTAGCTTTTTGAGCGAAATTTTTCTCGCAAACGCTCGCGCGCGTAAAATTTAACGTAGAATTTGTGCTAGTGGAATTTTTACCCAATGGATTTTTCTCATTAAAGATTATCTTTGCGTGCGTAGAATCTAAATTTATATGATGTGCACCACCAAAGCTTATCAAGTAATTCTCGCCGGCAAATAAGGAATTTTTATCGTTAAAGCTCCGCGCAAAATTTGACGCGGAATCCGTGTCGATAGGATTTTTGCTAGAAGGGCTTTTGCCGGCGAAGCTTGATTTGGAATTCCGCCCATTTAAATTAGCGCCACAGCTTTGTTCCGCAAAATTTTGAGCGGAATTCTGCATGGAATTCTCCCCATTAAATCCATGCGCGCAATTCGCACTACCGCAAGCGCCTAGCTTTGCGACGCGCTTAATGTGCCTACCGCCCGCAAAATCGGTACTAAAAAATGCCCTAATCATATCTCCGATCACCAGCGCGCCCATTAATCGCTCACCGAAGGCTAGGACGTTGGCGTCGTTGTGCTCTCTGGCTAATCTAGCGCTCGTCGCGTCATGACACAGCGCACAGCGGATGTGAGCGTGGCGGTTTGCGGCGATGCTGATACCGATGCCCGTACCGCAAATCAAAACGCCGTAAATGCCGTAATTGGTGGAATTTAAAATTTTATCTTTGCTAGCGTTTGCGGCGGCTATGCTTGCGCAGGCGGTCGTATTTGCGTCCGCATCAAAATTCTTGCTGTAGCCGCTCTTGACGGCGTTAAAATTTTTATCTTTTTCGCCGTGCTGCGCGGTAGCGCTAAAATTCCCGCTACCGTTTATACTTGCGCCGAAATTTTCACTGCCGCCCGCTTCGGAATTTTCCGCGGCTGCAGCGGAATTTTTGCTGCTACTTTTTTTAAAATTTTCACTTCGCGCACAAGCTTTGCATTCGGCTAAAATTTTATCCGCCAACGTGTCCGCAAAATCGGGATAGTCCACGCTCGCTTCGGCACTATGCGTGCCAAGGTCGACCGCTTCGTAACCTAAAGCGGCGAGCGCTTTTTTAGCTTGTTCTTTAGCGCGAAAGCCCGCATGATCGCTCGCTATGAAAATTTTATTTATTTGCATTACCGCTCCTTATTTTTGCTCGTAGATTAAACTCTCATCGTTTTGCAAGGTATCGACGAAACGCCCGATTCGCTCCCAGCGGATCTTGCGATCGGCGTCGATACTAAAATATGTAAACCACGGCTTGCCGACGATCAGACGATAAGGTACCGGACCCCAAAAGCGGCTATCGGCGGAATTATTTCGATTATCGCCTATCATAAAATACTCATCCTGCGGCACTTTGATGTAAAAGGCATTGAAGCTTATCCCTGCAGCTTCGAAGCTGTGAGGAATTTCGCTTAGACTAATGGGCTTCATAGAAAATTCACCCTTCTCAAGTGCAATTTTGACATTTGTTAGCATTGAGTTTCTAGCATTAGGGTCGTAGTGAATGCCCTTAAATTTATATGGCTCTTTGACATATTTTTCGCCACCCAAAATCACAATGTCGCGAGCATCATAGTTCGCAGCAATGAACTCGTCGCCTTCATGCGGACGAAGGTAGAAATTATTCAGATCAAATATCACCTCGTCGCCGCCTACGGCAAAATTTCGCTTTACAAAGTGCATTTTTTCATTAAGCGGATAGCGAAAAACCACGATATCACCGCGCTTCGGACCCTCGCCGCGGATGATATGTCCATCTCCGTCGCTATCAGGAGCCACCTGCCACTCCACAAAGGGAATATGCGGGGTCGGGATGCCATAGCTAAATTTTTTAACGAATAAAAAATCGCCCTCCAAAAGCGTAGTGCGCATCGATCCGCTGGGGATCACAAAGGCTTGCGCAACAAAAAGAATGACAAATAAAACGACGATGACCGTCCCCGTCCAACTTGATAAAAAGTGATAAATTTTGCTTAGTATTTTCATTTAGGCTCTTTGTCTTAAGCGATTTTTCGCCGATTTTATCGTATTGCTAAGAAGCATCGCAATCGTCATCGGCCCCACGCCTCCGGGCACGGGCGTGATGAACGAGCATTTCGGCGCGACTGCTTCAAAATCGACGTCGCCTCTTAGTTTGCCGTCCTCGCCGCGATTGATCCCCACGTCGATCACCACCGCGCCTTGTTTTATCATATCGGCGCCCACAAAATGCGCCTTGCCGACCGCGGCAACCAAAATGTCGGCGTCTGCGCAAAGCTGCTTTAAATTTTTCGTCTTGCTATGAGCGATAGTGACGGTGGCGTCGGCATTTAGCAGCAGGCTTGCCATCGGCTTTCCTACGATATTGCTGCGGCCTAGCACGACGGCGTTTTTACCCACTATCTGCACGCCGTATTCCTCAAGCAGGCGCATCACGCCAAGCGGAGTACAAGGCACAAAACCGTCCGCAAGCCCGCTAGTAAGCTTGCCTACGTTTATCGCGCTAAATCCGTCCACGTCCTTTTGTGGGCTTATTTTTTCTAAAATTTTATTCGTATCAATGTGCTTTGGAAGCGGCAACTGCACCAAGATGCCGTCGATACATTCGTCATCGTTTAAATTTTCTATCAGTTCTAAAAGCGCCGCCTCGCTCACATCGGAGTTCAAGCGGTGCGCTACGGAGCGGATCCCACAGGCGGCGCAGGCTTTCTCCTTGCTCGCGACATAGGTCTTGCTTGCCGCATCATCGCCTACTAAAATCACCGCCAGCGCGGGCTTTACGCCCTTTGCGGCAAGATCCGAAGCGGCCGATTTGATCTCATCTTTTACCTTCGCGCTTATGCTTTTGCCGTCGATTAAAGTCATTTAAAGCCTTTTTGAGAAATAGGGAATGTTACCCTAAAATTTATAAAATTTAGATTTATTCAGCGGGATTTTATGGGAATTTGAAAGAATTTTAAAAAGAATTTCGTCCTAAATTTAAGCCTATTTAAATAAGCCTAAATTTTATCGTTATTATAGACGGACAAACGCCTTGGCGCCGCTACGCTCAGGCCGAGACGCTGCTAAGGCTCGTATTGCAGGCTTGAGAGCTTTTGTCCACGAATGAGCAAAAACTACAATGTTTCCATTTTCTCGCCGTTAAACGTCTCGTATCGCGCCCGTTGCGCAATATACGCATTATGCGTAATAGTAGCCTGTATAATGGTAGCCGGGTGCCTTATTTTGCTCTGGCTCTGGGGCATCTTGCGGTCCGCTCCTAGAGCAGCCGCATAGAAACAGCGCCGCGCACAGAAACAAAACGATTTTTTTCACCATATATCCTTTTCAAAATTTTTATAATTTTATCTTTGATTGGTTGCAAAATTTCATAAAATTTTTCAAAGCACTCATAAAAATTTTATCCCCTTTGAAATTTAAAATTTTGACTAATTCGAGCAACGCAAGTTTATCAAAATTTAGGCTTTGCGCAAGTTAGAATCTCGCGAAAAAATCAAAATTCTAGCGATACAAATCCTATTTAATGCGACATTTACGCAACGCGCGCCGTGCAAGATCGCGCAGACTCCGTCACATGCTCGCCGAAATGCCGCGCTAAATACACTGCTAAATACAACCGCGCCGCTGCGAAATTTTAAAATTTCGCCGAATTTTAAGGCATCGCGTTTAAATTTATTCGTTGCGCAGTGTTTGCAGCACATCGATCTGCGTGGCTTTTTTGGCCGGATACCATGACGAAAGTGCCACGATAAGCACCGCGCCGATTAAAATCATCGCTAAATCGCCTAGCGAGAGCTCCATCGGCAGTTTCGAGCTTCCGTAAACGTCGGCAGGCAGATTTACGATGTCGAAGCTTCCGAGCAGCCACACGCCGAACAAGCCCAAAATCAGCCCGAATATGATGCCGCCGCCGCCGATCGTGGCTCCGAGCGCAAAAAAGGTCCTTTTGACCTCCTTTTTGCTGGCACCCAGGCTAAGTAAAAGCGCAATCTCTTGGCGGCGGTTCATCACGGTCATCAGAAGCGAACTTACGATATTTAGGCTCGCGACAAGGATTATTAGCATCAGCACGATGAAAAGCGCGCGTTTTTCAAGCGCAAGGGCGCTGAAAAAATTGCCGTTTTGCTGCCACCAGCCCACGGCATTAGCGCCGCCGGGAAGGCTTTTTTTGATGCGCTCCAGGTCTTTAAACGGATCGTTTGAAAAAACATGTACGCCGTCGAAAGTCCCCTCGTCGTAGCCTAAAATTTTGGCCAGATCGCTTGCGTCCGCGTAGGAATACGCCTTGTCATAGGCGATCAGCCCCGAGCTGAAATCCGCGCGCACATCAAAGCGCTTCATCTTAGGGATGAGCGCAAAGCCGCCCGGATCGCTCTTCGTAAAGATCATCGTGATCTTGCTGCCCTCATCCAGCATAAACTCGTCCTTGATCCCGCGCCCTATCATGATGCCGTAGTCCGTTAGATTGGCGTCTTTGGCGCCTGCTGCAACGACGGAGTTGATGCGCTTTTCGTCGTTTAAATTTACGCCGAAAATCAGCCCGCCCTCGAGCTTCTCGCCGCTTTTGGCGATGACTTGCGAGCTGATGTAAGGACTAAAGATCAGATCGGGAAAGTCCGCCCGCAGCCCCTCCACGTCGTCCTTTGAAATACCGCCGCGAAAGTGGCTGTGGATCGTGATCGGGTAGTTCATCGTAAAGAGCTTGCGCTCAAATTCCTTATCAAAGCCGTTCATTATCGCCATCGCGACGATCAGCACCGTAAGCCCCACACCCACGCCCAAGAACGCAAGCAGCGCCGAAAGCGTAATAAAGGGCTGAGAGCGGTCGAATCTGAGATATTTGAATAATAAATACTTTACCAAAAAGCCATCCTTGTAAAATTTCACATAAAATTTAGCGCTAAATTCTATGTGAAATTTTAAGTATTTTGGAATTTCAAAATTCCGAAAACAAGCTCCACGCCTTGGAATACTAAGTTTTAACTAAATAGAATTTTACCTAGGTGTGAACTATAATTTTAAACACTCTTGAAATGTTTCAAATCCCAACGGGACAAAATTGAAGTTAAATTTAAAGATAGTAGAAGATGAGCCTTAACTCCCAGCGGGATAGAATTATACTCTATTGCTTCTTGCACTTTGCTTGATTGCTAGCCAGTTTCAAACCGCAGCGAGTTTTAAAAATTTAAAATCGAGCCGAAATCTCTTATACGCAATGAAATTTACCCCCAAGAGATATCGGATACGACAAATCAAACAGACCTCTTTACCAAAACTTTGAAATTTTAAACCCGAATTCTAAATTTTAAAATTTCAAACGCCTTAGAATTTTAGAAATTTAAAATCTTTTAGAATTTTAAATTTCTTAAAATTTAAAGGCGGTGTTTGCTTGCAAGCTCGCCCGTAATCGCATAAATTTAAAATTTAAATGCATGCCGTATCTTAGCGCACCAAATTTAAATATCGCAACGCCGCCGATCGCACTTTGAAGCACGGCGCGCCGAAACGGCGCTGCGAAAACAAGTAGCCAAAGACACCAAATGCGCTTTGAAATTTTAAAATTTCAAAACCAAAATTCCGCCCCATCGCGCAGCTTTGCGCACCGTTCGTGCCGCCTCGCGAACAAGCTCTTTTAAAATTTCTGTCCGCGCCGCCTCGCGATCAAGCCTCTTTTAAAATTTTATGACGTCTTTCGCACGCGACTGATCCGCTAAATACAAAGGCAAGGCAAGATCAAAAAGCGCCGGTAGCGTAATACTCGCAATCGAAATCACTGATCGTGCGATACTTACGACCGATTGCCGCGCCTACCTCGCAAAGCCGCCTTTTTTCGGACCGCCCTTGCCGTGGCAGTCTTTGTATTTTTTGCCGCTACCGCAAGGGCAAGGATCGTTGCGCTTAGGCTTTTTGTCGCCAAACTCATCGGGGCCCTTTAGCTGCGCTTCATTCGTGCTTGCGGCGGCGAGTTCTTTGGCGTTTGAGCTCTCCATGCGCTCCTGCATCGCGCGCTGCTCGGCTTCGATCTCCTCCCTAGATTTAAACTGGATCGAATGCAGCAAGCGGATGCTATCGGATTTGAGGCGCATTACAAGCTCCATAAAGAGATTGTAGCTCTCCTTTTTATACTCCGTAAGCGGGTCTTTGTGGTTGTAGCCGCGAAGTCCGATGCCCGCCTTTAGGATATCCATCTGATACAGATGCTCCCGCCAGTCGCGATCGACGATCTGCAAATAAAGCATCTTTTCGATACTTTTGCGCTGCTGCGGATCGATCGGCGCCATCTTGTTTTCATACGAAACGGCAAGCGCGCCGATGATCTTTTCCTTCAGCTCTTTGAAATCATCGACCTTCTCAAGCTCGCTGTTTTCGAGCACCTCGCCCGTTTCTTGAGCGATTTTGGCGACGATCGGGAATTTATCGACCTCTTTGATATTTGCGCCGTCGAAAATTTCAAGCTCCTCAAGCACGCTAGAGATATACTCCTCGCGGTTTTGGATGATTTTATCTTTCAGATCGTAGTCGGGGTCCAAAAGCTCGTTGCGATATTTATAGATCGTCTTGCGCTGCTCGTTTGCGACGTCGTCGTATTCTAAGATATTTTTACGCGCTTCAAAATGCAGGCTCTCGACCTTTTTCTGCGCGTTCTCTACTGCGCGCGAAACCATGCCTGATTCAATATGCTCGCCATCTTTCAAACCTAAGCGATCCATGATATTTTTAATCTTGTCACTACCAAAAATTCTAAGTAGATTGTCCTCCAGACTCAAGAAAAACCTACTCTCGCCCGGATCGCCTTGACGTCCGCTTCGGCCGCGGAGTTGATTATCTATACGGCGGCTTTCATGACGCTCGGTACCTAAAATATACAGCCCGCCCAAAGCGCGCACTTCGTCGTCTATGCGGATATCCACGCCGCGTCCCGCCATATTCGTAGCGATCGTTACGGCACCCTTTACGCCAGCGTCTTTGATGATCTGCGCTTCGCGCTCGTGATTTTTGGCGTTTAGCACGGAGTGTGCGATGTTTTCTTTAACCAAAAGCTCGTGCAGCTTCTCGCTTTTTTCGATCGACGCCGTGCCCACGAGCACGGGCTGACCTTTGGAATTTAGCCGCTTGATTTCATTGATGACGGCGTCAAATTTCTCGCGCTCGGTTTTGTAGATAAGATCATTTTGATCCTTTCTGATAACCGGCACGTTCGTAGGGATAGAGACTACTTCGAGTTTGTAAATTTGAGAAAATTCCGTTGCTTCCGTCTGCGCCGTGCCCGTCATACCGGCGAGCTTCTCATAAAGTCGGAAGTAGTTTTGAAAGGTAATGTCGGCAAGAGTTTGACTCTCCTCTTGGATCTGCACGCCCTCTTTGGCTTCAAGCGCTTGATGCAAGCCTTCGCTGAATCTACGACCCTCGCTCAGGCGCCCCGTAAATTCATCCACGATTACGACCTGTCCGTCGCGCACGACGTAGTGCACGTCCTTTTCAAAAAGATAATTTGCCTTAAGTGCTTGATCAAGGTAGTGGCTAAGCACGGCATTTTCAAGGCTATAGAGGTTATCCACGCCAAAAAGCTTCTCGGCTTTTGAGATTCCTGCCTCTGTAATCAAAACGGCGCGGTTTTTCTCATCTACGGTAAAATCACCCGTCGCCTTGCCTTTCGGATCGGCTGGCGCCTCACCACGGATCATTTGGCGAGCTACTTCATTTGCCTTGATGTAGCCGTCTAGAGTGCGGTTCGTAGGGCCAGAGATGATAAGTGGCGTCCTGGCTTCGTCGATTAAAATACTATCAACTTCATCGACGATTACGAAATGATGCCCACGCTGCACCTTTTCATCCGCGCTAAATTTCATATTATCGCGCAGATAGTCAAAGCCGAACTCGTTATTTGTGCCGTAGGTGATGTCGCACGCATATGCGGCCTTGCGCTTGGCGTCGTCGTATTCTCCGCCTACGATCACGCCGGTGCTAAGTCCTAAAAATTCATATAGCTCACCCATCTGCTCGGCATCGCGCTTGGCCAGGTAGTCGTTTACGGTTACGACATGCACACCCTTGCCCTCCATCGCATTTAGCACTACCGCCAAGGTCGCTACGAGGGTCTTTCCTTCGCCCGTTTTCATCTCGGCAATCGCGCCGTCGTTTAGCACCAAACCGCCTATTAGCTGAACGTCGAAGTGGCGCATATTTAGCACTCTTTTGCCCGCCTCTCGCACGATAGCAAACACTTCGTTAAGCACGTCATCCGTGCTCTTTTCGCCCGCGCGAACTTGCGCTCTTAACGCTTCAAATTCCGCCTTAAGCGCCGCATCGTCCATCGCCGCGTAGTTTTCTTCAAGCGCACTGATCTGCGCTGCGCGCTTGGCGTATTGTTTGACGATCCTATCGTTTTTAGTACCAAAAATCCCGTGGATGACCTTTTTAAACATCTCAAACCTTAGTTTTAAAATTTTAACCGCGCATATTAACATATTTTTAGTTTCTATTTAATTAAATCCTAGAAAAACGGCTATAATACGCGCAAATTTCCAAAAATAAGGTCAAATTTATGAAAAAAACTCTTATTTCTTTAGCGGCGAGCTGCGTTTTTGCGTTTGCAGGCGGGATAGAATTCGACACACTGAGCGCAAATTTTTCGCAAACCGTGCAGAGCGACGATGCGAAAATCAGCTACGGCGGCGATTTTAGCGCCACAAAAGAGCACGCCGTGTGGCATTACAAGACCCCTGCGATAAAAAATATATTTTTTAGCTTCACAAAGGTCGTCGTAATCGAGCCCGAACTCGAGCAAGCTATCATCACGAATATCAAAGAAACCCCGAATTTAACGGCGATCCTAGCGAACGCAAAACCCAATAAAAAGGGCGTTTATGAGGCGAGCTTCGACGACGTAAAATATCTCATCGAGCTAAAAGAAGGTTTGCCAAGTAAGATCAGCTACACCGATAAAATGGACAATAAAGTCGTCATCAATCTAAGCAACGTCCGCAAAAACGCGCCGGTAAACGAGGCGATCTTTAAGCCCTCGATCCCCAAAAACTACGACATCATCACGCAGTAGGCGCGCGTGAGGCTACTTTTTGTATGTCACGGCAACATCTGCCGCTCGCCGATGGCGCAGTCCGTGATGCAAAATTTCATTAATCAAAGCAGCCTAGATGCGCGCGTGAGCGTAGATTCTGCGGCGACGCACACCGACGAGATCGGCTCGCCGCCCTACTACGAAACGCAGCGCGTGCTAAAAGAGCAAAAGGTGCCGCTCGTAGCGCATCGCGCCGTGCAGGTCACGCCCGCAGACTACGAGCACTACGATCTAATTCTTTGCATGGATGATGAAAATATGCGCTCGCTGGGGCAAATTTTTCGCGGCAAGGATATGGCTAAGGTAAAATTTCTTTTGGAATTTGCAGGGGAAAATTTTACAGACTGCGATGCGCGAAATTTCAAAGGCTCAGCAAAGCAAACCGACTTAAATTTAAAAGACGCCGGTTCAAATTTAACCGGCTCCGAACGCCTACAAATCGCAGATCCATACTACACGCGCGATTTTGAGCGCTGCTACGCAGATATCAAGCGCGGCTGCGAGGGGCTCTTACGATACATTAAAAATTCAGACGGAATTTGCTAAAATCCGCGATTAAATTTTAGCGTCTTTAAAGAGGCGCGGCTTAAAGTGATAATTCAAGGAAAAATATGTTTAGGCTCTTGATCGTTCCATATCTGATAATTGAGGCATTTACGACCTATTATTTCGTAAGCGCAAACGGCTTCGCGGCATATGCGGTGGAGATCGTCATAAGCGCGATTTTAGGCGGATACGTCGTGGCAAATCGCTCGTGGATGGGCTTTTTTAATCTAATGAAAATCTCGCCGAAAGAAATTTTAAGCGGCGTAGGCTTCGTCGTAGGCGGCGTTTTTCTCATTGCACCGGGTATTTTCGGCGATATTTTAGGCGTTTGCATAATCACCGCGTCATTTTACTGCGTCACCAGCGACGTGCCTAAATTTAACGCTAGCAGCGAAAATTCCGAAAAAAGAGAGCGAAAATTTTGGCGACGCAGCCGCGCAAGTGACGATGTAATCGACGTAGAGGTGATCGAAGAGAACGAAATCGAGATTCGAAAAAGCATAGGAGAGGAAAAATGAAAAATTTGATCATCGCTACGCGTGGCAGCGTGCTTGCGCTATGGCAGAGCGAGCACATCGCATCGCTGCTTAACGCCCGCGGCATCCAAGCGCAGCTAAAAAGCATGAAAACCAAAGGCGATAAAATTTTAGACACGCCGCTTGCAAAGATCGGCGGCAAGGGACTTTTTACGAAAGAACTTGAGGAGAGCATGCTTCGCGGCGAAGCTCACATCGCCGTGCATAGTCTAAAGGACGTGCCCGTGGAGTTTCCGCAGGGGCTCGTGCTAGCGGCGATCTGCGCGCGTGAGGACGTGCGCGATGCGATGATTAGCGAAAAATACTCTAAATTCGGCGAGCTGCCCCACGGCGCAAAAGTCGGCACCACGAGCCTTCGCCGCAAGATGCAGCTGCTTAGCATGCGCCCCGATTTAGAGGTTATCTCCTTGCGCGGCAACGTCCAAACCCGCTTGCGAAAGCTCAAAGAGGGGGAATTCGACGCGATCATCTTGGCGATGGCGGGCATCAACCGCCTAAATTTACGCGCCGAAGTGAGACACGTAGCGCCCTTTGAGGTCTCGCAGATGATCCCTGCGATGGGGCAAGGAGCGCTCGGCATCGAAGCGGTAAATGAGCCGCAAATCCTGCGCGCGATAGAATTTCTAAAAGATGAACGCGCGATCATCGAAACGACCGTGGAGCGGGATTTCGTCAGGGTTTTAGAGGGCGGCTGCCAGGTGCCGATCGGTATCAACGCGCGCCTTGACGGCGAAAATATCCACATAAGCGCGATCGTGGGCCTACCCGACGGCAGTGAAAGCA
The DNA here is from genome assembly GCA_963525765.1 of uncultured Campylobacter sp. Lineage (GTDB taxonomy): Bacteria > Campylobacterota > Campylobacteria > Campylobacterales > Campylobacteraceae > Campylobacter_B. The sequence continues at coordinate 15,097 of CAURMQ010000018.1, forward strand.
TACGCCAAGACATCGTCGCGCAAAAATCGCAATACCAAGGCGTAGGCGCGGAGCTAGCACGCGTTTTTATCGAAAAGGGCGCAAAGCAGCTTCTTGCGCGCGCCGAAGAGATGGCGAGCCTATAAGAAGCCCTAATGCAAAAAGAGCAAATGCCGCTTTTTATAATCAAAGATTATTGGATCAGGATTTATATCGATCTGGGCGTTACTTCGTCCATCGTCATGCTTGTTTTCGAACTCGTCACTAGGGGTATTCACTGGCATTACTGGGTTGGGGTTTGGATTTTAACCTTAATAGGTCTTTTAGGTATAAATAAAAACAAATTTTTAAGCTTCTATCCCGGCAGAATAGAATATAACAAATCCTCCGCAAACCATCAAGAAACGATAGTTACAAAAAAATCTATCGACATGGCGCGTATTGATAAGGTAGCGATTTATAAATTCGTAGATTTTACGGTAGAAGAATTTAGCTATGATAAAAATATTGGGACCTTTAAAAAGCTTATTTTAACGGCTTTTTCGTGGATATTGTATTTGATGGATTTGATATGCTTTGCCGTTTTACGGCTAAGGGGTAGGATAAAAAGCATAAATTTATATGTCTTAATATTTTTAGACAGCGAAAATGGGGTATTCGTCGGTATCCCGCTTGCGATGTTAAGCGATTTTGAACGAAAAAATTTAGAAAAATATTTAAGAGATGAACTCAAACTAAACCTGGAGGATATCGAGGTTAGAGATAGGCTTTTGAATATAAATTTTATGTAACGCCGCTAGCTTACGTGACGATGTGGAATTTTACGTCGATATGAAATTTCTGAGATTTATTTGGCAAGATGCTAGACAGATCTGAAAGCGGCGAAGTAGCGTATAAATTCTGGAATTTATACGGCGACAATGCGGAAATTTTATGCTGCTTATCGGCGGGTAACTCCGTGGGCTTTTTGCGGGTGCAAGATGAAGCAGACCTGCCGCAAATGAGTCCTAGCGAGTTTATAATAATAGAAAAAATTGCGCCGAATTGGTATCTTTTTAAAACCACATAAAAAGCCGCGCCGCAAGCGGGTTTGAAGCTTCGCGGCGATCTAAATTTAAAAGCGATACTGGCGCCTTAACCATACCGCCGATCAAAAATCGCGCGAATTTTAAATTTAAAAAGACGATCTGTAAATTCCGCACGCCGTAAATTTTTAAAGAATTTTAAAATTTTTTGAAGTCTAAATTTAGACAAAGCGGCGCCAAAGCGCGCCGCGATAAATTTAAACATGGCGCGAAAGAGGCTTAAACATGGCGCTCACAAGCAATACGCTTAAAAACGCCGACCCGGCCCAGGCTTAAACTGCGCAAAGTCCACTCCCGTCGCGTCCAAAACCGCCCGCGAATAAAAATAGAGGCTGTAAAATAGCTCATCGTCGTAAAAGTACTCCTCCCAGCGCTCCTCGTCATTCTCATCGCTCTGCGGCCACAGATATTTTTCCGCAAGCATATCCGAAAAGCTCGCCAGCGGCGCTGCGTGCGAGATCTTATCGGCATCATCGCAAATCTCAAGCATAAACGCAAAAAATCCGCCGAGCCGAGCCGCGATAAAGCTCGCCGCATCATTTTGCCGGCTTTTATCCGCATTTCTATCCGCCGCGTTCTGATTATTTCTGCCGATTTCGTCCGCCGCGGCGTTTTGATTATTTTTATTCGCGTTTTTGCCCGCTACATCGCGAGCCCGCATAAAGATGCGCGCCAAAAAGAGCAGCGCAAAAGGGGTTGCGTGCCAAAGCGTACTTTGATGCTCTATCTCGTTAAAAATCTTACTAAGCGCATCCTGGGTAGCTTTGGCGTCAAATTTCTCCCGCTTGCTCGCATCCGAGCTCTTATCCGCCGCGCTCGTTTTAAATTTACTCGCCTGGCTCGCTTTAAATTTTATCGCCGCGCTATCCGCACTCTTAAATTCCGCCTCTCCGCACTTCGCCGCGTCTGTTTTAAGCTCCGTCTCTCCGCCCGCTTTAAATTTCGCCGCCTCGTTATCCGCTTTTTTAAATTTAGACTCACTCTTTTGCGCTAAATTTACGAAATTTTGCGCCGCGCCGCATCTTGCCGCATCCGTAGAATTTTGCCCGCAACCGGGCTTGCTTTTTAAATTTTGCTCGCCGCCCGAGCCGCGCGACGCATCACAAGCTTTGATTGCCCGCGCGAGTTTCTCAAAAATTTCAGCAAACTCGCTCGCCCTGCCGTAAGCGGTCGTGAGCCTGCTCCACGGCACGTCCTGCACTTTTAAATTTGCGATATATTTCAAATTTTGCTCATTCATTCGCGCTCCTTGCGGATATTTTTAAATTTAAGCCCACGAGCCGCTAAAATCTGCGCTCTCGGTTCAAATTTAGCCTCTTTCGCACGCAAATTTAAACTAAGCCCAGGCGCAAATTCTACCTCGTAAGCTCCCTACTCTGCTCGATTAGATCCTCAATCTGTTCGCGCGGCACCGCATCAAGGCAGACGCTGATCCAGTGCTTTTTATTCATATGATAGGCGGGAAAGATTCCTTTTTCATCGCGCAAAATCGCCGCCAAATCGGGCGAAACTTTTAAATTTATCACGTCGCTTGAGCCAGGAAGTGCGCGACCGAGCTTTTCGTTTGCAAGCCCGCGCATCAGAAGTGCAAACCACTTGCGCTTCCCTCCACCGTGACGGAAAACCGCAAAATTAGGATATTCATCCCACAGATACTCACCGTCCGCACCATAGCGCTGCTTCATTAGTTTTAGGACGCTGCTGAAGTTCATTCTCGTTCCTTAATATCGATCTTTTCTTTGCGCAATCGCGCCAGCCACTCATCCAGCGTCTTTTCAAAGCCGATCCCTTTGCTTTCGTAAAATTTCGCCGCCTCGCTCATATAGGCCTGCTCGACCCAGCCGCCGAAGTCGTGCGGGTATTTGTAGTCTGCGATCTGCTTGTCGGAGTTGATGAGATAGCGCGGCGTAGGTAGCGGTGCAGCGGAGCGGACGAACTTCAAAGCGGCATTGATGCCCAAATACGCGGCGTTTGATTTGGGGCTGTGCGCCAGATAGATCGCGCATTGCCCCAAGATGATGCGAGCTTCTGGGTAGCCGATCTTGCTGACGGCATTTAGCGTGCTAGCGGCGATATTTAGGGCGTTTGGATTGGCATTGCCGATATCCTCGCTAGCTAAGATCACCATCCTACGCGCGATAAAATCCGCGCTCTCGCCCGCATCTATCAGCCTTGCGACATAATACAGCGCGGCGTCGGCGTCGCTTCCGCGTAGGCTTTTGATCATTGCGCTAGCAAGCTCGTAATGCACGTCATCGCTGCTAACGCCCGCAGCCACGGCATTTGCGCGCAGCGTGCGAAGCGTATCCAGCGTAATGGCGCTGTCTGCCAAAAGCGCAAATTCCAGCAGGTTCAACATACTCCTCGCATCGCCGCTGCTGGAGTTTAGCAGGTATTTTCGCGCCTCCTCGTCCATCTCAAAGCCGATCTCGCCCTGCACCCGCGCCAAAAGCGCCTCCAAATCCTCGTATCTAAGCGGCTCGAACTCAAAGATCATCGAGCGCGAGCGGATGCCGCTGCTTAGCACGAACTGCGGATTTTCCGTCGTCGCGCCGATGATGATCGCGGCGTAGTTTTCCATCGGGATTAGCAGCACCTCCTGCTGCGTCTTGCTGAGGCGGTGGATCTCGTCGATGAAAATGAGCGGCTTGATGAGCGAGCCGGCGTGCGAGGATAGAATTTTGCGGATATCCTCGACCTTCAGGCTCGTGGCGTCAAGCTCGTAAAAATCGTAGTTCAGCTCGCTTGCGATCACGCGCGCCATCGTCGTTTTGCCGCTGCCTGCGGCGCCGAAAAATATACTGTGCGGGATGCTGCCTGCGGCGACGAATTTTTTAAAAACCGCTACGATCTTGCCCTGCCCCACGATCTGCTCTAGGCTTTTGGGGCGAAATTTCAAGCTCAAACTCATTTTGCAACCTTAAAAATTTTGCCCCGATGATAGCGTTTTTATGATTAAATTTTGAAATTCGGCTAAATTTAAAGAGCAGGTTTTTGGATTTTTTATACGGCGAGATTTTAAAATTTAAGCACGGCGTTGGCTTGGAATTTATGCGCGGCGCGAATTCGGAATTTTATCCGCACGAGCGAGCTTTAAAATTTCAGTAGAATTTTAAAATTTTATGCCGCGCATACGGGCTGGCGATATAAAATTTTGCGGCGTACGGATCGCGCAGATTTGGCGGGCCTAGCGGTTTTAAAATTTAATGCCTCGCGTATTGCGCGACCGCGCCGCCATACATAGCGCGCCCAAAATCAGCTCGGCGCGTAAGATTGCGTATTTAGCCCCATTTTGGGGCTAAATTTTATCTCGCGGCGGGCGGCGAGCTGATAAATCAACAAATCAATAAACGTAAAATCGACAAAGCAAAAAAAATCGCGATGCTCACATAAACTCATCGCGCAACCATCGCAATAATCGCCGCGCCCGCGCAGAAATTATCGCATAAATTTATCGCCTACGTAACGCAAAAAATGTAAAATATAATCGCGCATTGTCGCAATAACCCGCGCGATCGCGCAAAACTCATCGCGCCGATTCTAGTACCTGCGTAAAATTTAATCTCGCGAAGCTGTACGCCAGCGTAAAATGCATAAAATTACCGCGCTAACGCCGCACTGGCGCAAAACTGCTGTCTATTTAAAAAGCTCGGTAGAAAGATACCTCTCGCCGGTATCGCAGAGGATCGTAACGATCACTTTGCCCTTGTT
>CAURMQ010000019.1:0-17872 GCA_963525765.1 uncultured Campylobacter sp.
CGCACGAAATAAAAGAAACGGGATTATAGCGTTTTTAGCTTAAATTTAGCCAAAAAGACGGTTTAAATTTCGACACGCGATAAATTTCAGCTCGCTCAGATTTATCGCGCCGAATTTTAACTCGCTTAAATTTTGCGCACTCTTTAAAATTTTATGAGTGAAATTTAACTATTTAAAATTTGCTTGCTCAAAATTCTGCAAGCTCAAACCCGAAATGCCCTAAAATTTTACCGCTCTGTAGCCCAAATCCTACGCACAATAAATAAAATTTAAATACTTTTTTGCTACCATAACGTAAATTTAAATAGGGGTATGCAAATGAATAAACGAAGTTTCTCGTCGCGCTGGGCTTTCATCATCGCCTGCGTGGGCTCTGCCGTGGGTATGGCAAACGTTTGGGGCTTCCCCTATAAACTCGGCACGAACGGCGGCGGCGCGTTTTTGCTGATCTATCTATTTTTTATCGCGCTGTTTTCCTATGCGGGACTTAGCGCCGAGTACGCCATCGGACGCCGCGCTAAAACGGGCACTTTGGGCTCTTACGAATACGCGTGGAAAAGTCGCGGGCTCGGCACCGTCGGCAAGATCATCGGCTGGCTGCCGCTTGCAGGCTCGCTATGTATCGCCATCGGCTACGCAGTCATCATCTCATACGTGCTCAAAGCCCTAGCGCAGGCCATAGACGGCTCGCTGATGAGCGTGGATACGAACACCTGGTTTGAATCCTTCGCGCTAACGCCGTATTCGGTCGTGCCGTTTCACTTCATCGTCGTTGCGGGCACGCTTTTTACGCTGTTTTTCGGTGCGCACAGTATCGAAAAAACCAACAAAATCATGATGCCGCTATTTTTCATCCTTTTTGCGGTGCTTGCGGTCAAGGTCGCCATGCTACCGGGCTCGGGCGCGGGGTATAAATTTCTATTCACGCCCGATTTCGGCAAGCTTAGCGATCCGATGGTGTGGATATCTGCGATGGGACAGGCGTTTTTCTCGCTTTCGATCACGGGCTCGGGTATGATCGTCTACGGCGCGTACCTGCCTAAAAACGAAGACGTCGTCTCGGCTGCGAAAAATACGGCGTTTTTCGACACGCTTGCGGCAATGGTGGCCGCGCTAGTGATGATCCCTGCGGTCTTTGCGTATCACACCGATCCCGCCGCGGGTCCGGGGCTGCTTTTTGTGACGCTGCCTAAAATTTTGCAAGATATGATCGGCGGGCAAATTTTTGCGATCATCCTCTTTACGGCGGTGATCTTCGGCGGAATTTCATCGCTTCAAAATATGTTTGAAGTCGTCGCCGAGTCCTTGATGCATAAATTTCCGCGCCTGAACCGCACCTGCACACTCGTGCTTTTGTGCGTAATCTGCTTCGGCGTGGGCGTGAATATGGAAGCGATCGTCAAATGGGGACCGTGGATGGACTTCGTCTCGATCTACATCATCCCGATCGGCGCGGTCATCGGCGCGGTTTCGTGGTTTTGGGTGATTAAAAAAGATGAAATTCTGGACGAAGTAAATTCGGGCGCATCCAAGCGGTACGGCGCGTTTTGGTACAACACAGGGCGCTTTTTATACGTGCCGCTGGCGATGTTACTTTGCATAATCGCGCTAAGCATGCATATTTCGTTTTGAGTTAAATTTTATCATCGAAGCATGAGATTAAAATTTAATCTGTAATGAATCAAAGGATCGATTGTATGAGCGATTTAGAAAACGAAAATTCGCCAAAGCCCAAATTGCGCGAATGGGATTCGAGACCTACGAAAATCCGCGAAAAATCCAAGCTTTCTAAATTCGCAGAATATTCGATGCCTATTTATGCGCTTACATCTTTATCGATGTTTTTTTACCGATAAAAGTTTTAGATAAAAGCGAAGCCTGCGCTAGTTTCGTTAAATTTATGAAAGGAATTTTTCCGAATATCGAAGCCTTTGAAGCTATTAGCGCAATGCCCCGGGTTACAGCTTTTTATGTAAGTTTTATGTGGATTTGGGTAATTGTTTGCTCGGCTTTGATGATTTATCTTAGTTTTTACAATATGCCAAATATCTATGATTTAAAAGTTTTTCCAAAAGGAATTCCCGCTATTATATTTACGTTTTTCTTAGGATATCTGGGAACTACGTATTATTATCTAGGCGAAATGGCTACCGAAGGAATAAGCTTCGGACTAAAAAGCTTTAACCTATATTTTACCTCGAAAATTAAGATGTATTTTTGGATTACATTTTTCTCTCTATGGTTTATTGCCGGTTGCGGCGTTGGTTCTTGGGGTTTGATCTTTACAATCTGTGGTTTTAAAAATTTGAAAAAATATTAATCAAAAGATTTGAAGAATGGATATCTTATAAGCGATAAGCTGATCGACATCGGGCTCATTTTGTTTTTCGGCGGTTTTGGCTTTGTATGCTATATAAACGGCGTATTGGGCATCGGCAAAGACTATATGCAGCGCAATAGAATAGATTTCGTGCGCTGGATCTTTAGTCCGAGGCACATTTTGCGCTCCAACACGCCGTTTGATTCGAACGAACAGGTAGAATTAAAATTTAAAGAGCCCAAAAGCAAGCACATAATCTACAATTTCTTCGAGTTCATCATCCATTATGCGATAATCGCGCCGTTTTTAGCGATCTATGCGGGGATTTTTCTATTTTGCGCGGGGCTAGCCATTAAAATTTTATCCTAAATTTAAAATTTGCGACGCGGATGCAGAGTGGGCATTGCATAGACGCCGTTTTCGTTGCAGAATTTCAAATTTTACGCCGCATCTCTTGCTAAGCACGCTACGCTTATTATATTTTAAGAGATAAAATTTCAAAATTTTATCGCCGAATCCACGGCTTGTGGAATTTATGCCGTATTTTCTGTTTCTTGTGGCGGGAAGAGGGCTCCAATAGCAAGGTCACATTTCTCGCGGGCGCCGCCTCCGCAGCACCGCGTTGCTCTGCTCGCCCGCAAGCCCCACCTAGCTCCCTACAACGCTATGTGGACGAGCTGCGCTCGCGTTAAATTCTTTCTATTGCGACTACGCCGCATGAAATTCTTTAAAGGTAAATTTTTATCGTATTTGGAATTTTAAAATTCCATCCTTAGCCGCCAAGCCAATTTATCCGCTTATCCGCCGATAAATCATCAAACCGCCAAGCCGTCCTCCGATCGTCAAGCTTCCGCTCAACCGCAAACTAAACTAGCCGCCAGCCAAACCGATCGGCAACCGACCAGCCGCCGAATTTATCGATAGCGGAGCCGTATAAAAGCGACCGACCGCTGAACCGATCGCCGAGCCAAAGCCCTAGCCCGCGTTACTCTACGTAAATTTTATAATCCCCGTAGCCTAGCGCGTCCATCTCCTCAAGCGGGATAAATTTCAAACTCGCGCCGTTGATGCAGTATCTCATACCGCCTTTTTCCCTCGGTCCGTCCTCAAAGACGTGCCCCAAATGGCTGCCTCCTACGCGGCTTGAGACTTCGACGCGCTGCATGCCGTGGCTGTCATCTTGTGCGTACGCGATCGCATCGGTCGTTATCGGCTTTGAAAAGCTCGGCCAGCCGCAGCCCGCGTCAAATTTATCGGTGGATGAAAAAAGCGGCTTTTTCGACACGATGTCGATGTAGATGCCTTTTTTATAATTCTTGTCGTATTCGCTCGAAAACGGCCGCTCGGTTGCCTTTTCCTGCGTGACTTGATACTGAAGCTCGGTTAAATTTTTCTTCAGCTCCTCCTTGCTTTGCACTTTAAATTTCTCATCGTCCTCAAGCGGCTTTTTAGCAAGGCGCAGATCGATGTGGCAGTATCCGCCGGGGTTTTTACCGAGATAGTCCTGATGATACTCCTCGGCGCGGACGAAATTCTTTAGCGGCGCCACTTCTACGGCGATCTTTTCTTTAAATTTCGCCTGCTGCGCGGCTATGAAAAAGCGCGCGAGCTCGCCGCTCGCCTCATCGGCGTAATATATGCCCGTGCGGTATTGGCGCCCGCGGTCGTTGCCTTGCTTGTCGATCGAGAACGGATCGATGATGCGGAAATAATGCGCCAAAATTTCAGGCTCGCTGATGACGTTTGCGTCGTATTTTAAGTGTAGCGTCTCGGCATGATCGCTGCTATGTAGCCCTTCGTAGCTTGCCTTATCGCTCTTGCCGTTGGCGTAGCCCACCTGCGTCGCGACTACGCCGTCAAGCTGCTTGAAATACGCCTCCATGCCCCAAAAGCAGCCGCCTGCCAGATAAATTTCTTTCACGTTTGCGTTCATGCCGCCCCCTTTAACTTTAAAATTTGCGTCCGACGAGCTACTGCCGCCTGCGGCATTGAGCGTGACTAAATAACCCGCCGCCAAAGCAAAGAGGCAGATTAAAACTTTAGAAATTTTCATTTTGATCCTTTCGTTTTAAATTTTGCGCAATTTTACAATCCATAAATGAAATGAGAGTGAAATTTTGCCGAGCTTGATATTTGCCACAAACGGCGAAATTTAAAGGCGCTTGAGTGCGGCGCGGTAAAATTTGAGCCAAAATTTAGAGGCTACGGCAAAATTTACGTTAAGTTGCGCACTATAATAAAACCGCGCTAAGGCTGCGCCAAAATCGCGCGTCGTGATAAAACATTCGCCCAAGCTGCGTGCGCCGCGCTATTCTACTTAAATTTTAAAATTTATGGCGCAACTAAGCCCATGAACTTGCGTAAATTTTAAAATTCCTAGCAAAATGCAACCGAGCGACCTTTGTAAATTTAAACCGATAAATTTACACTAAACCACGCGGACATGCGGCAGGTCAGACGCTTTGCGAAATTAAATTTAAAATTTACGCGCCGCCGCCGCGAGATAAAATTTCGCGACCATTCAGGAGCGGCGAGTGATTAAATTTAAACTGCGCCGCACCGATACGAAGCGGTATGTCGCGTAGCCAGATCCGCGCCGCACGATTGCGCAAGGAAGCGCCGCGCAACCCGATTTGCACCGCGTTGGCGCGTAACAAAGCACCGTGCATTAGACCCACGCCACGCGCAATGAAGCTAGCGCTACGAGATCCGCTCCGGCGCGGTTTTCAAAATTTGCAACGGCATAAAAAGTTACGAAGCGAGCGCAATAAATCCGCTCCACCTCAGGCGAGCGAAATTTAGTGCAAAAAGTGGCGCACTCCCGTAAAATACATCGCCATGCCGAACTCGTCGGCGCTTGCGATCACCTCATCGTCGCGGATGCTGCCGCCCGGCTGCACCACCGCTGCGACGCCCGCAGCATGGGCGATCTCGATGCTGTCTTTAAACGGGAAAAACGCCTCGCTGGCAAGCGCGCAGCCGCTCAGATCGACGCCCACGTCGCGCGCCTTTGCCACTGCCGCACGCGCGGCGTCCACGCGGCTCGTCATACCCATGCCGATCGCGACCATCGCGCGATTTTTGACGTAAACCACGCAGTTGCTCTTCGTAAGTGCGGCGATCTGCCACGCGATTTTTAGATCGTCAAGCTCGCTCTCGCTCGCCGCGCGCCCCGTGACGCAGCTAGCGTTTGCGACCTCGCCCGCGCCTACGTAGTCGCGCTGCTGATACACAAAGCCGCCGTCAATAAATTTAAAATCATACTTGTCGTTTTCGCGAATTAAAAACTCCCCGCCCTGCTCGAAAATTTTGATGCGTTTTTTCTTTTTAAATACCGCAAGTGCCGCGGGCGTAACGCGAGCGGCAAGGATAACCTCGACAAAAATTTCGTTAATTTTATGCGCCAGCTCCTCGTCCAAAACGCCGTTTATCGCCACGACGCCGCCGTATGCCGAAACGGGGTCGCATTTTAGCGCCTCTACGTAGCTTTCAAGCAGGCTCCCCTTTACGGCGAAACCGCATGGATTGGCGTGCTTGCAGATCGCTACCGCAGGCGCCTCCCCGAAGCTGCTAGCGAGCATCAGCGCGCCGTGCATATCGGTCATATTGTTAAAGCTCGCCTCGCCCTTTAGGCTCTTAAAGTGCTTGCTAAAAAAGTCCTCAAACTCGTACAGCGCGCCCTTTTGGTGCGGATTTTCGCCGTAGCGGGTATCAAAAACCTTGCTGCCCGTGATAAATTTTTTCGCGCCGAAGCCGCCGTTAAAGCGCTCGTTCATATAGTTTGCGATCATCGCGTCGTAGGCCGCGGTGTGCTCGTAAGCTTTTATCATCAAATTTTGCCTAAATTTGAGCTTCTCGCTCTCATCAGGGCTTGCTAAAATTTGCAAAACCGCGCCGTAATCAAGCGGGCTCGTGACAACATAGACGCTTGCGAAATTCTTAGCCGCGCTTCGAACCATCGCAGGTCCGCCGATGTCGATATTTTCGATGATCTCGGAAAAATCGTCGGTGCGGGCTACGGTTGCTTTAAAAGGATAGAGATTTACGCACACGAGATCGATACCGCCGATGCCGTGCTGTGCGGCTTGGCTTACGTGATTTGCGTCGTTTCGCTTATATAAAATTCCGCCGTGGATTTTGGGATGCAGGGTTTTAACCCGCCCCTCAAACATCTCGGGCGAGCCCGAGTACTCGCTCACTTCCGCTGCTTTCACGCCATTTTGCAAAAGCAATTTATGCGTGCCGCCCGTGCTTAAAATTTCAAATCCGAGCTTCTGTAGCCCGCGAGCAAACTCTACGACGCCCTCTTTATCGCTGACGCTGATTAACGCTCTCATCTTTTCTCCTTTTGATTTATTCGCATAGTTTTTTAAAAATCAGCTCGCGCATATCGTTTGCGTTAAGCTGAAAATACAAAATCGCCTCGCGGCGAGCCTTTTGATACTCGCGCCTCGTCTTTTCATCCGCCGCGCCGAGCTTTGCGCCTTTAAATTTCGCCATGCGCGCCGAAGCCAGCTCTTTTAGCCTCTCATTATCGCGAGAGATGCCGCCGCTATAATTAAACCACTCTTTGCTTTGAAAAATATTAAATAAAATTTGAAAATCTACGAAATCTCCCCTATTGTACTCGGCGCAGACCCCGTTTTTGTGGCTTACGGCGTAGATCGCGCCGTATCTGCGCTCGAAAAAATATAGTTTTATGAGCTTTGCGTTTTTGTCTAAATTTGCGCCGTTACCGCCTAAAATCGCAAGCCTCGCATCGCCTCGCGTTTCGTAAGGACCTAAAATCGTGCCGTTTTCGTAGAGATTGCCGCCGTAAAAAGCGTATTTCGTATCCCTAAGCTCGTCCGAAAGAACGTAGGTTTTATCGGTTGCGGGCGAGTTTTTACCCGCGCAGCCGAGCAGCGACAGAGCCAAAAACAGAGACGAGATAAAAAATTTCATCGCAAAAATCCTTTAAATTTTAAAATTTTGCCGAATTTATGACGCGGAATCGGCAAAGCGAAATTTACTAAATTTACCGCATTTACCGCGCGCAAATTTTAAATTTGCTTCTCAAATGCCGCCGCCTTGCTCGCTCGAACGTAAATTCTAAAATTCTGCGCCGCTTACAAAGACTAAATTTAAAAGCCACGCGCAAAAACGCAAATTTAAACCGCAGCGCAAATTTAGCCGCAAGGATCTGCGTGAACCGGCTAAATTTAAAATTTCGCGGCGCAGCTTTTATCGCCAAGCCGGGTTGCACTTACTTTTGCCGCTTTTTAAAATTTTAAATTTACCTGCACATTTTATTTTTCAGCTCATCCATAAGCGCAGCCACGTCATCGCCCACGAGCTCCATTAGCGCCGTTTGTCGCTGCTGCTCGCTTAAATTTTACATGCCGCTTTAAATTTTTACAAGCCGCAAATTTAAAGCGACGCGAAATCCAAAACCGCACTAAATATAATAGATGCTGTTTTTGATATTTTTACCGTCGATCTCGTTTTTGCGCCACGAGCTCTCGTCGTTTAGCACGATCCAGCGCTTCTCCTCCTCACGGTAAAACCAATCCTTGTCGATCTGATAATAAATCTGGCATCCCGAAATTTCGATGATGTTGGCGATGTTGTTGTCGTGGTAGTTGTTCTCATCAAAGTCGGTGAAGGTGCGCTGCCCCATCTCGGCGTAGAGCTCGTTTAAAATTTGAAGCATCTCGCTTAGGCGCGTATCCATCTTCTCGACCTGAAGCCCAAGCTCGTTAGCCTCTCTGAATAAGATCGGATAGTCGTGCGACGGATAGCCGCTGTTTAGCTTGTCGCTGATAAAGGCGATCTTTTGCTCATCTTCGAAGTGGTAGCGCAGAATTTCGCGGCAAATTTTAAGCGACAGGCTGCTTGCGCGATCGACGGCGCCAAAAACGAGCGGATGGATATATTTGTAAAGCTCCTTGTACGGATTCTCGTCGTTCGGGCGCTCGTTATTTTTCCAAAGCTTCACCACGCGGCTTAGCTCGTCCATCGAAACGTTGGCTTGATCGTTTGTGTTCGTAACCGGCGAAAGCTCGTGGCGCAGCGAGGTATCGACCGACGTTAGGTATCCTAGCGGCCCCATTAAAATTTTATTCGCTCCAAGCGCCATCATCGTAGCTGCCGAAGCGCAGTTTGCCGGCACTAGAGCGATTAGCTCGTCGCAGTGGTTGCGCAGGATCGAGACGATCTTGAGCGATGCTATGCCGCTGCCGCCGTCAGATTTGATGTAAAGGTAGAGCTTTTCGAAATGCTTGCCCTTGAGGTGGTCGTTGATACTGATCGCGTCGTTACCGCAGACGCTGCCCGCGCCCGAATTGAAGTAAGTAAGCAGCGGCGCGCCCAGATATTTCTCGATATTGGTGATCACCTCTTGCGTTTGCTTCATCAAGATCGGCGGTTGCTTCGCCGCTTTTTTAGCGCCCTGCCTATGCGGCTCTTCGTCTTTGGATAAAAATCCCATGTTTTTCCTTTCGTGTTGGTTTGGTTTTAAAATTTTAACTTACAAATATCGCGCAATTTGTCTTGGTGCCACTCGATGCTCTCTTTAACCGTATTGCCTAGAGCCGTATGCGGGCTTTGCAAAAACGCCCTACTATTTTTTAGTCTTGAGCCCACGTATTCATAGCGTGAGATCACGTTTGCGCTGGAGCTTTGCGACACCGAAGCCGAAAACGAGTATGAATAAAGCGGCGCGGAGGAAGCATAGCCGCTAAAGTGCTCTTTTAGGCTTACGAATTTGCCCTCCGCAAAGGCCTTGCAAACGCCGCCGCTTGCGGAATACTCGGCGATTCGTAGCTCTTTATTGGGCGTAAAAACGTAGATCGTAAATTTATTTAGAGCTCTTTGCGAAATTTGATCCCCAGCCACGTTCATCCCTCTTTCGTCCGTAAATAGATAGAGATTGGAGCCCGCCTCTTCGTATCTTCCTAAGATTGCATCATCTTTAAAAAGCACGCCGCCTGAAATTTTATACTCGGTGACGGTCTGCCCGTCATAGCTCATCATCACGGAATTTTCCGGATGCAGCTCGGCTTGCGAATACTTTATCTTCATACAGCCTGTAAGCAGCACCGCTGCCGCAAGCAGCGCTAAAATTTTAATTTTATCCATAAATCCTCCGAAGTTTATCTGCAAAAATCGTCTAAGATCATGGTTCTAAGACCCTCGATCGTCTTTTTGAAAAATCCAGCCACAGCCAACTCCTCCGCGATATATTTCGTATCTTTGCGATCGACCGCTTTTTCAAAATTCATATTTTTATATGCGCTCAACGTTTTTGAACTCATATTTTGCACCGAGCTCTCGCTTTTTGAAATTCTACCGTCCGCATAAAGCCAATCGCCGTCTTTGAACATATTTGAAGTATAGTCGAAATTTACGTATCTGCCGGCGTTATAGACGCTGCAAATCCCATCTTTGTGCCAAATGCTAAATACCATTGCCCTTTCGTCGTTAAAAAGATAAAATTTCATCCTCTTGGCATTCAGCGCGGACTTGTAATTGTTGCCGTAAGACTTGCCCGCCTCGTCGAGCACAAGCATCCTAAACTCGCCTCTATCCATAGAATAGGAGCCTAAATTTCTGCCGTTTTCATACAGATCCTCGCCGACAAATTTATAGATCATGGTTTTGTTGCCGTCGTAAAATTTAAACTCCTTATCGCTCTTAGCCGGGCGCAATATCCCACATCCCCCAAGTAGTGCCGCCAAAACGGCAAAAATTATAAAATTTTTCATTTATCACTCCTTAAATTTAATCCAACCTTTTAGACTTTTCTCTGCAAAGCAGACCAAGAAGCGTAGCACCGCTAAGCACGACGGATTTTTTCACATGATCTGCTACTGTCGAATTTAGTTTTTCTAAAATTTTTTTATCCACATAAGATAACTTTTCATTAACGAAATCATACCTGGATGAAATTTTCCCCATTCCTTTTCTTGACATCAAAACATCATAACTATATGCCACGATCGGCTCGCCTCGTGAATATATAGTGATATACTCCTTTATATGTACATATTTTCCTGCGGACAATGCTTTACAAACGCCGTCATTATGGCTATAAGAGATCACTTTAATAAATTCGTTCGGAACGAATATTATCTCCGTAATTTTTTTAGAATTATGTTCCTTTGTCGCGCTGGGATCTATATAACCATTTCCCATTTCATCAGTATAAATGTGCGTACCAAGTCCCGGTGCCGTAAGATATTTGCCTAACACTTTGCCATTTTTATAGAGTTTTCCGTTATGGGCTCGGTATCTGGTGGAAATATTTTTGTCAAAGCTTAACATTGCGATATCTTCCGAGTCGGCAATTCCGTTTTGATCTTTTTTGCCCGCGCATCCTCCAAGCAGTGCCGCCAAAACGGCAAAAATTATAAAATTTTTCATTTATCACTCCTTAAATTTAATTTGACGCCGCGGATTTGATCCGCTTTTATCTGCGCACCTTGTCGCCGTCTCGCGATCTAACCTTAAAATTTCAAGGCGTTTTGCGCCCTCAAATTTTAAAATTTGCTCGCCCTACTTCTCGCCGAAGCGCTCCTTTAAAATTTTATACGCCTCGTTGATCTCCTGAAGCTTCTTCGTGCCCTCCTGGATGATCTCCTCGTCCGCGCCCTTGCCCATCAGGATGTCGGGGTGGTATTTTTTCACGAGCTCGCGATATTTTTTCTTAATCTCGCTAAACGTAGCGTCCTTGGAGAGTCCCAAAATTTCATACGGATCCCTTTTGCTTTTGGCAGAGCCTTGCGAGCCGCCCGAATAGCCGCCATATCCACTCGAATACCCGCCGCCGTATGAACCGCCCGAACTTTGCGAGCCTCCGTAGCCCGTACCCGCCGTGCCGCCATATCCGTAGCCGGTGCCACCGCCATAACTGCTGCTGCCGTAGCCACCGGTGCTTCTGCCGCCGTATTTGTCCCAATACCCGCCGCTTCTTGTGCTATAGCCGTCGTATTCGTCGTAAGCGGAGCTACTCTGCGCGCCGCCGTTTTCGTAATATGTGCCGTAAAAACTGCGCTCAAAGGTCGCGAATATCTGGCTTTGGATATGCTCCGCAATGCCCAACCCGTCGCAGATCTGCGAGATTGTGCGCCGCTCTGCCGCGCTAAAACCGCGATCGACGTAGGCTAAATTTAAAAAGAAATAGATTAGCCCCGTTTTGCGGCTCGGGCTCGGGCGGTAGGTTTGGTTATATTTTTCGGCGAGCTCGCGCGCGTTTGCGAGGTTTTCTTTCTCTAGCTTATAGACGAGCTTCAGCGCCTCGCGTTCGCGTTCGCCGGCACCCATTTGGCGCACCAAATCGTCTAAAATTTCGCTTATCATCGCGGCTTCGGACTCGCTTACGTACCCGTCGCTTTTGGCGACCTTGGCTAGAAGCGCTACTAAAATTTTAGCCTCTGCTAGCTGCATTTGAGCCTTGCCGCGATAGCCGGAGTTGCCGAAAGCCACGCCGATCTGCGCGAAAATATATAGCGCGATTAAAAGAAATATGATGCTAAGCACGCGCTAGTCTTCGCTCTTTACGATCTTAGCAAACTCGCCGAAGTAAATTTCTTTTAGCGCCTTTAGATTTTTACGGACGGAATTTATGCGAAACGCTTCGCCACCGCTGATGCCTAGGCGCATTAAGCTTAGCCCGTATTTTGCGGCCAGCTCTTTAAATTTCGCCTCGTCGCGGACGCCGAAAATCGCGCGCGAAAAGCTCTCGTCGAAAATATCTCTGCTATCATCGCAACTCATCTCAAACTCGCCGCCGATACCGCCTACGCACGCCATCTTCGCAAGCGTGATCGCCACGCCGCCGATACCTACTGAGTTTGCAAATTCCAAAACCCCACTCCTGCCCGCCTCGATCGCGAAGTCCCACAAAGCGCGCTCTGCTTTTAAATTTAGCTCCGGCAGGCTGCCTGCGACGCGATTTTCCACTGCTTTCATATAAAGCGAGCCCGCAAAAACGCCCTTCGTATCGCCCGCCAGATAGACGCTCACGCCGCTAGCGCAAAAATCGCTAGGGATGATCTCGCCCTCGTTTGTGCCCACGCACACGATCGCGGGAGTGGGCTGGATGCTAACGCCGCCCGTTTCATTATATAGGCTTACGTTGCCGCTTACGACGGGAGTATTTAGTGCGGCGCAAGCCTGCTTGATCCCCTCGCAGCCCTGCGCGAACTGCCACATAACCTCTGGATTTTGCGGATTGCCGTAGTTTAGGCAGTCGGTGATAGCTAGAGGGGTCGCGCCGCTCATCGCGACCTTTCGCCCCGCCGACGCTACCGCAAGCGCTGCGCCTATGCGAGGATGGACGTAATTCATCCTCGTGTTGCAGTCCGCAGCCATCGCGAGCTTTACGCCGTTTTGCTTAACTCGCATCACCGTAGCGCCCAGCATACCGGGACGCTTGGCGGAATTTAACCCCACGTTGGCGTCATATTGATCGTAGATGTAGGATTTATTTAACACTTCAGGGTCCTCAAAAATTTTATCAAACGCCGCGTCCAGCTCGCGCTCGCTTGCGCCGCAGCCGCATAAATTTTGCCGCGCTATCTGCGCCATATATGCAGGCTCTTTTATCGGGCGATCCAGCACGGGCGCAGCCTCGCTAAGCGGCTCGATCGGGATAACGCCTGCTAGCTCGCCGTGCCAAAAAAGCTCCATCTTGCCGCTATCCGTCACCTCGCCGATTACGGCGGCATCGAGATCCCATTTAGCAAAAATTTCTTTGATTTTCTCCTCGCAGCCCTTTTTGGCGCAGATCAGCATGCGCTCTTGGCTCTCGCTCAGCATCAGCTCATACGGGCTCATCCCCTCTTCGCGCATCGGTACGCGGTCTAAATTTAATCTCATGCCGCTGCCGCTGCGCCCCGCCATCTCAAAGCTGCTTGAAGTAAGTCCCGCAGCACCCATATCCTGGATGCCCACGACATAGTCGGTTTTAAAAAGCTCCAAGCACGCCTCCATCAGCAGCTTTTCAGCGAACGGATCGCCCACCTGCACCGTCGGGCGCAGAGATTTGTTCGCGTCGCTAAAGCTATCGCTCGCCATCACGGCTCCGCCGAGGCCGTCGCGACCGGTCTTAGAGCCCACGTAGATCACGCTGTTGCCCACGCCTTCGGCCCTACCGTAGAAAATTTCATCCTTTTTAACGATACCAAGAGCAAAGGCATTAACCAAAATGTTGCCGTCAAAGCTCTTATCGAAGCTCGTCTCGCCGCCTATCGTAGGGATCCCCATGCAGTTGCCGTAGTGCGCGATGCCCGCAACTGCTCCTTTTAGCAGATAGCGCTGCTTCCTGGCACTTTCGCTTCTTCCTCGCACCTCGCCGAAACGAAGCGAGTTCATATTGGCCTCGACGCGCGCGCCCATCGTAAAGATATCGCGCAGTATCCCGCCCACGCCTGTCGCAGCGCCCTGAAAAGGCTCGATGAAGCTTGGGTGGTTATGGCTTTCCATCTTAAAAACCGCGGCCATGCCGCCGCCGATGTCGATGACGCCTGCATTTTCGCCGGGGCCCTGGATGACCCAAGGCGCCTTGATCGGGAAGCCGCTTAAGTATTTTTTGCTCGATTTGTAGCTGCAGTGCTCGCTCCACATCGCGCTAAAAATCCCAAGCTCGAGCAGATTCGGCTCGCGACCTAAAATTTTTAAAATTTTTTCATATTCTTCGTCTGAAATTTTATGTGCCGCTACTACTTTTTTATCCATTTTTTCGCCCTTTTCGCCGTTAAATTTAAGTCGTAATAATAACTAAAATTTTCTATCATTTCGATTAATCTTCGCCCTTTTTAAGATACTTCTCGTAAAGTTTCGCCTCTTTTAAAAACGCGTAAAACGCGTTAATGTTTGCCGTGATAAATCCTTTGCGCCCGTCAAAAAGCGATCTTCGCAAAATGTATGATTTAAAAAATGCAAACGGATAGATCAGCAAAAGCTTCGCAAGGCTCGGCTTTTTGCCCTTCTCAAAATCCCCCTGCGCGCGTAGCGTAGAGTAGTTGTTGTTTTTCATAACGAGCTCTGCGATCGGCTTTTCGCTAAAGTGATTAATACAAAATTTGCTCTTTTTCACTGCGCCCTTTACGATCGAAATTTGCGCGTGCACCCCCATATTTTTATACTCGCCGCACTCCTTGCGAAAGAAGCGGATGTGAGTGTTTTTGCGCACGAGATCGGAGCATCTGCGCCCGAGCGAGTATTCATGAAATTTAATATCCAGCGCCGAGTAATCGCTCTGGCTCATAAACTCCTCTATCTCGCCTTTTAGCTCAGGGCTTACCTCTTCGTCGCCGTCGAGATTGAGCACCCATTCGTTGCTACATAGCGAAAACGCATAGTTTTTCTGCACCCCCTCGCCCTGCCAATCGTGATGGTAAATTTTATCGGTAAATTTACGCGCTATTTGCAGCGTGGCATCGGTGCTGCCGCTATCGACGATTATGATCTCGGCAAAATCCGCCACGCTACGCAGCATACGCTCGATGTGGCGCTCCTCATTCATCACTATCGCATAAACGGATGCTTTAATCATAGTTTGTTCCTTATCCTCGTAAATTTCAGCCAAAAATCAAAAAACCCCTCCGTGCCCAAAATGCCGATACGCTTTACGGCGTATTTGTCGTCGCCCGCCTCGTAAAGTCCGCGCTTGACGACTACCGCGCCTTTAAAATTTGATCTAGCGATATTTAAAATTTCGTCGTTAAATTTACCGTAGGGGTAGGCAAACACCTCGCACGGCCGCCCGCAAATACGCGCTACGCGAGCCTTTGACGTGATGATCTCATCTGCGGCGAGCTGCGGATCGCTCGCGTAGGTAAGGTCTAAATTTACGTGGTGCATCGTATGCGCGCCAAACTCCACCAGGCCGCTTGCTTGCATTTTTAAAATTTGCTCCTCGCTTAGCATCCGCGCAAGATGGGTCGTGTTAGCGCGCTCCCAGTCGTTTTGCACGGCGTCCGGCACCAAAAATATGCTCGCTTTGAAATCGTATTTTTTTAAAATTTCAAAGGCGCTAGTAAAATTATTTTCAAACCCGTCGTCGAAGGTAATGCAAACCGCCTTTTTAGGCAGCCGCTCTAGCGCGATAAGCTCGCTAAGCTTAAAGCTCTTAAAGCCGTTTTTCGCAAGCCACGCGATCTGTCTTTCAAAATCCGCAGGCTTCAGCCTCCATTTGTCGAATTTATCGCCCTTGTGCTCCTCTACGCTATGATACATCAGCACCCGCGCCTTATGCCAGCCCTGCGGGATCCGCCACCAGTTATACCGCAGCGAAACGCCCGCTGCGGCGGCAAAGATCAGAAAAGCCACAAAATAGGTCATAGCAAGCTCTTGTAAGCTTTGATGTATTGATTTACGACGTTAGACATATCGAATTCTCCTTTGCATTTTTCCTTTACTTTAGAAAAAATAGCCTTAAATTCTTCATAATTCTCATATACTTCGTTTAGTTTACGCCGTAGCGACAAAATATCTCTTTCAAACAGCAGCTCTTTGGGTAAAATTTCGGTGCAAATACCCACTGCAGTAGAGATTAAAAGCGGCGAATAATATACGCCATCGATTGCCGTTAACCCATAAGCCTCAAATGCAGACGCAATGATTTGTAGATTACAAGCACTTAAATAATCTTGCAAATGATCCGTAAAGCCTGCAATATTTATCTTTTCTTCCAAGCCTAATTCTTTTATTAAATCCTTTAAATTCTCCTCTTCTTCACCACTACCGAATATTGTGCATTCAAAGTCAAAATTTACATCCGCCAAAGCCTTTATTATTATATCCATACCCTTGGGCGCAGATAACCTGGCGGCTGAAATGATACTAAATTTATTACTTCTATATTCTCCCTCCTTTGGTTTTTTATATGCCATCGCATTTTTGATGATTATGGAGTTTGTAGGCAAAATTTCTTTCGTATCCTCTAACACCGCCACGCATAGATCAGCTAGTTTATAATTTTTCTTCACCTGCAAAGTATGCTTCGTAGCCACCACTCCGATTCTCCTAGAGCCTAAAAATCGTGCTAAATTCCGTGCGCGATACATTATTTCAATTTCTTTTGTATTGTGACAATGAATTATGTCTGGTGAAATTTTAATTAAAAGCTGTGCTGTCTGTAGTAAAAATAATGGATTATATCTATTATGCCCGAAATTAAATTTGATTAAATTTACGCGTTCACTCAAATATGGTGCAATCTTTTCGTCGCTTAGCAAAAATACCTCATTAGTTTTTGCCATTTCATTACACAGATCGACGCAGACTTTCTCTGTTCCAGCGAACTGCTTCCATTGTAGCGTATGTAGAATTTTCATATCGCTCGCCCTTTCTTATAAATAAACTCGCGCCATTCGTAAGGCTCGCTGTAAAAATCGCTCCGATCGCTTTTATCCTTTTCGCCACGGCCGTTGCGATATTTGCCGTCTCCGTAAATTTCATCGCAAATTTTGGCACCAATTTTATCGTCCTTACCATTGTCTTCGCAACCTACTGCGTGAGCCTCGTCATTAAATTTTAGTTTTTCATCGCCCTTTTTACCGTAAATTTTTCCGCCTTCGCTACGGCTATCATATCTCTCTCCAAGCTCGCCACCAACTTTACTGCAGTCGTCGCTATCCGCATTTTTTAAATCCGTGCCGAAGCTCTCTTCAAAGATCGTCTCAAGCATAAATTTTGCCACTCGGGCGGCGTTTGCGATCTTTAGCGTCTTGGCTCTGCCGCGCTGCGCGATACGCGCGTATTCGCCGCTAGCAAGAAGGCATTTGATCTTTGAAAAGCAATCCGCAGGACCGTCAAAATAAACTATCTCCGAGCCATCCTCGTAAAGCCGCTCAAACCCCGCGATCTTGGGGCTAAAAGTGCAGACGCCGCATCCTAAAAACTGCGCCATACGGTCGCTCGCGCCGAGCAATTTATGAGCGCGCGCGCACTCAAGCTCGTCGTCGCGATTAAAATTTATCGCAATCTTCGCAGCCGCGATCTCGCGATGAAATTTATCGCCGAATACGGCAGGCGCGCCGAGGCTTGCAAAAATTTTAAGCCTAAGCCCCTCTTTTTCGCAAAAATCGCGCAGCAAAAGCGCAAATTTATACCTCACGTCCTCTTGATAATCGCGCGCTATGTAGATCACGTCGGTCGTTTTAGCAGCGTCTAGCTTTTTATCGAACACCGCATCGGAGATGTTTGGGAAAAAGGCGAATTTCGCACCGTATCTTGCCGAAAGATCGCACAGCTTCAGCGCATTCGCCCAAAAAAACACGTCGATGAAGCTTAGCTTTTCAAAAAATTCCCGTTTTTCTTGCAGATGATCGACGTACCAGATCGCGATTTTAATCTTAGGAAGCGCCGATTTTATCACCTGCAGCGTGCTAAGACCGATCTTTTCGCCCTTGCCGATTAGAAGCAGATCGGCGCCGATGTTTTCGCAGATACGCACGAGCTTGTCGTTCATCTTTTTTAAGCCGCTGTTTTTCAGCCCGCAAAAACGCAGACTCCGCTCCCAATCGCGGTAGCTAAAATCATAGACGAAGTGCCCGCCGCGAACGA
>CAURMQ010000020.1:0-17022 GCA_963525765.1 uncultured Campylobacter sp.
ACGTTTTTTGAGATGCTTGGAAATTTCAGCTTCGGCGAGTATTTCAAAGAGCAGGCGATCGCCTATGCGTGGGAGTTCGTAACCGAAATTTTAAAGCTTCCCAAAGAAAAACTCTACGTCACCGTTCACGAGAAAGACGACGAAGCGTTTGGGTTCTGGGCGCAGCACATAGCGCAGGAGCGCATCTACCGCTTCGGCGATCACGATAACTTTTGGGCGATGGGCGATACCGGCCCGTGCGGCCCGTGCAGCGAAATTTTTTACGATCAGGGCGAGGAGCATTTTCACGGAAGTGAGGATTATATGGGCGGCGACGGCGACCGCTTCTTGGAGATTTGGAATTTAGTTTTCATGCAGTACGAGCGCAGCAAAGACGGCAAGCTTAGCCCGCTTCCAAAGCCTAGCATCGACACGGGCATGGGCCTTGAGCGTGTCACGGCGATTAAAGAAGGCAAGTTTAGCAACTACGACAGCTCGCTTTTTATGCCGCTAATTGATGAGGTTGCAAAGCTTTGCGGCAAGCCTTACGCTTATGAAAGCGGCGCAAGCTATCGCGTCATCGCCGATCATATCCGCTCGGTTACGTTTTTGCTAGCGCAGGGAACAAATTTTAATCGCGAGGGTAGAGGATATGTTTTGCGTAGAATTCTACGCCGCGCCGTGCGCCACGGCTATCTGCTCGGTATAAAAGAGCCATTTATGTATCGCCTCGTGGATAAAGTATGCGAGCTGATGGGCGGGCACTACGCTTATCTGAATGAGAAAAAGCAAGCCGTAAAGGAGCAGATCAAACTCGAAGAGGAGCGGTTTTTCGCCACTTTGGCAAACGGCATCGAGCTTTTTAACGAGGAGCTTGCGCGCACTAAAGAAATTTTTAGCGGCGAGGTCGCGTTTAAACTATACGATACCTACGGCTTTCCGCTCGATCTGACCGCCGATATGCTGCGCGAGAAAAATTTGCGCGTGGATGAGGCTAAATTTGACGCGCTTATGAGCGAGCAAAGGCAGATAGCTAAAGCCGCATGGAAGGGCAGTGGCGATAAAAACGTCCGTGGCGATTTTAAGGCGCTGCTAGAGAAATTTGGTGAGAATAAATTTAGCGGTTACGAAGAGCTTGGTCGCACGAGCAAGGTTTTAGCACTGCTTAACGAGGATTTTGCGGAAGTGGATGAGCTCAAAGCCGGCGATATCGGCTGGGCGATGTTTGATATCACTCCGTTTTATGCACAAAGTGGCGGTCAGACGGGCGATAGCGGCGAAGTGGAGTCCATAGCCGATGTGTTTGATACGCAGAAATTTTATGGGCTAAATTTATCCCACTTGCGCCTTAATCGTAACCTGAAAATCGGCGATATCGTCGGGCTTAAGGTTTCTGAGGAGCGTGAGCAGATTGCACGCCATCACAGCGCGACGCATCTTTTGCACGCGGCGCTTCGTGCGGTGCTAGGGGCTCATATCGCTCAAGCAGGAAGCTTGGTCGAAGCGGACCGCTTAAGATTTGACTTCTCGCATCCTAAGGCACTTAGCGGCGAGGAGCTAGCTAAAATCGAGGAATTTGTAAATAACGCCGTTTGCAAGGGCTGTGCGGCAAAAACTGAGATTATGGATATAGATGACGCTAAAAACAGCGGTGCAATCGCGCTTTTTGGCGAAAAATATGGCTCAAAAGTGCGCGTTGTGAGCTTCGGAGAGATTAGTAAGGAGCTTTGCGGCGGAATTCACGTGCGTAATTTAAGCGAGATAGGACCGTTTTTTATAGTTAAAGAAAGCGGCGTAAGTGCGGGTGTTAGGCGTATCGAGGCAGTTTGTTCGCGCGCCGCTTTAAATTTGGCGCTTCAAAATCGCGCTAAGCTTGCTGAAATTTCTGCGGAGCTAAAAGGGATTGAGCCTCTCCGCGCGATTGAGAAATTAAAAGATGAGATCAGGTCGCTAAAAGATCAGATTAAGCATGCAAGCAGTTCTCATGCACTGGCTTTTCTAAATGTCGGTGATACTAAACTTTGCGTAGCCTCAGTCGAAAGCGGTGATATAAAAACTATGATAGATGAGTTTAAAAATAGCCACGAAAAGGCGGCGATAATGTTGATGCAAGTGGGCTCGGACGGCAAAATTTCAATCGCAGCAGGTGTTAAAAACGCGCCGATCAAAGCTGGCGAGTGGGTTAAGCTAGCGGCGCAAATTTTAGGCGGTGGCGGCGGCGGACGCGATGATTTTGCGACCGCAGGCGGCAGGGACGTGCTAAAAATCGAAGAAGCGATCAAAGAGGCGATCTCTTACGCAAAAGGCAAAATTTGAACGAGATCGATTCGAGCTTTATCAAAGCCTCGCAAATTTTGCCGCTGATTCACATTTTAAGCGTGATTTTTTTGATCTGCGCGCAGATCTGCGTATTTTTGATCGCGCGGATCTTTATGAATTTAAGCAGTAAAAGTCAAGCGGATGCGAAGGATGTAAAATTTGCAGAAATTTTACGATATATGAAACGCTATGAACAGTTCTTTGCACTATTTTTGGTGATCGTTTGCGTAAGTGGATTTTTTCTTGCGGACGGCGGAAGTTTTAAATTTTCAGATCCTATGGTAAAAGGTGCGATTGCGACGCTGTGGGCTGGCGCCGGCTTTATACTACTAAATTTTATCTACATGCATTATAAAATTTCATCTTTGAAGCGAGCTTTGGATGCGGGAGATGAGCTTGAGGCGAATGAGCATTTAATCATCGTCGTTAAATATTTCATCCCGTTAAATATCGTAGTTACGCTGATTTGCGTTTATCTAGGCGTGACGGTGGGCGAGTTTTGATGATTTATTTAGCTTCCAGCTCACCTACTAGAGCGCAAATTCTAAAGGATAACGGCGTAGAATTTACGCAAATTCCTTTTAATTTCGACGAAAGCGGCATTAGTAAGGACGATGCACGCACCTATGCTTACCGCGTTGCCGTAGCCAAGAAAGTGCAGTTTTTTAAAATTTATAAAAATTATGATAGAGTGCTGTTTGCCGATAGCTCCGTACTTGCCGGCGGCGAAATTTTAGGCAAGGCGCGGGATGAAGCGGACGCGTTAAGGATGCTGCGGGCTCAAAGCGGTGCTAGCTGCGCTGTTTATACTGCGATGATTTTTTGCAGTAAGGCGCTGGAGCTTTCGGCACTTAGCGTCGCAAGCTTTGAATTTGCGGAATTTACTGAAGCGGATTTAAAAGGCTATATCGCTAGCGGCGATTGGCGCGGCAAGGCGGGTGCAATGAGTATCGAAGGCTTTAACGAAAAATATATTAAAAGCTCGCGTGGGTCAAAATTCACGGCGATGGGGCTTGATCTGGAAATTTTAAAGAGGTTTGTATGGTAAGAGTTTTATTTAGTTTTATTACGGTTTGTGCGTTTGCCGCAGGCGGGATTTTTTTGTATTTTTACTCGCAAATCCGCTTGGAATCAGACTCGATCATAGATTATCATCCCGAGCTTACGACTAAAATTTATGACCGCAACGGCAATTTGATAGCCAATGTTTTTAATGAACAAAATAGAATTTACGTAAAATTTGACGAGATCCCAGGTCGCGTGATCGAGGCGCTCGTAGCTATCGAGGATACGGCGTTTTTCGAACACGGCGGTGTGAATGTCGAGGCGATTTTTAGGGCGATTATTAAGGACGTCAAAGCGATGAAATTTGTCGAAGGGGCTTCCACGATTACGCAGCAGATCACGCGAAATTTAGTTCTTTCGAGCGAAAAGAAACTTGATCGCAAGATCAAAGAAGCGATCCTATCGCTTAAGATAGAAAACGCCCTAAGTAAGGAACAAATTCTAGAGCGTTACTTTAACGAAGTGTATTTTGGGCACGGATATTACGGCATTCGCACGGCGGCTTTGGGATATTTCAAAAAAGATTTGCAAGATTTAAGCCTTAAAGAGATCGCGATTTTAGTGGGCTTGCCGAAAGCTCCTAGCAGCTTTGATCCTACTAAGCACCTTGATTTGTCGCTTTCGCGCGCCAATAATGTGATTTATAGGATGCATGAGCTCGGCTGGATAAATAAGACCGAATATGAGCTTGCGATGAACGAACAGCCTACGATCTACAACGAAACGCTCACGCAAAACGTAGCACCGTATGCCGTAGATGAGATCATAAAAGAAGCGGAAAAAATTCTACCGGACGTCCGCACGGGCGGATACCGCATAGATACGAGCCTTGATCTAAAGGCGCAAGCGATGGCGCAAGAGGCATTAGTTTTCGGCTACAATGAAATTTTAAAGCGAAACAAAGACGCTAATGCAAGTAACGTAAACGGCGCTATGGTCGTCACGCATCCGCAAAACGGCGAAATTTTAGCCTTAGTAGGTGGCGTGGATTACGCGAAATCAAATTTCAATCGTGCCAGCCAATCCCAGCGCCAAACCGGCTCCAGCTTCAAGCCTTTCGTCTATCAAATCGCCCTTGATATGGGCTACTCGACGATGACCGAAGTTCCCGATATAGCTAGAGAATTCGACGACGGCAGCGATAAAACGTGGAAGCCGAAAAATTACGACAAGACTTACAGCGGCTACATCACGATCAAAGAAGCTTTAACTCGCTCGCGCAACCTTGCCTCGATCAATCTGATGCAATCTATCGGCGTTGATCGCGCGGTAAAAAAGCTTGGCGAGTTCGGCTTTAAAAACGTCCCGCCCGCTCTATCGGTGGCTATCGGCAGCTACGGAATTTCGCCGCTTGAATACTCTACGATGTATTCGATGTTCCCGGGGCTTGGGATTACTGCAAAATCAAAATTTATCGTTTCGATTACCGATAAGGACGGCAAAACTCGCTTTATAGAGCCTGAGCGCCGCCGCGTGCTGCGCCCTGAACAGGCATATCTGATGACTACGCTATTAAAAAATATCGTGCAGCGTGGCACCGGTACTCGCGCGCGCGTGCAGGGCATCGACATAGCGGGCAAAACAGGCACCTCAAATGATAGCATAGATGCATGGTTTTGCGGCTTTACGCCGGATTTGCAGATCATCATCTGGTATGGCAACGACGATTATAAACCTATGCGAAAGGTCGAGGGCGGCGGACGTACCGCAGCACCGGTGTTTGCAAAATTTTTAGATGCCTATTTAAAAGAATATCCGCAAACCAGGCGCAACTTCACCGTCCCGGACGGCGTTTTTAGCCGCCAGTATAACGGCAAAGACGAGTATTACACTAAAATTTCGCCGCTTCCTAAACCTCGCGAAAGTAGCAGCGACGGATCATTTTAAATTTGAATTAATTTTTTATAGTGTTTTGGAGTATAGAATATAAATTAGCGGAAGTTGAATTAAATGGCTTAAATAAAATTTATTTTTGTATGCTTTTTAAGTCATATAGCGGTAAAATAAAAAATATTTAAACAAAGAGACTAATGTGAGGACAATTAAAAATTTTTACGAATGGCTAAGCATTTGGAATAAGATAAAAATTTACTTTTGCCTAATGTTTGTCGCTTACGCATGGTATTATATAGTCGCTTTGTCTAATCCAAAAAATTTAAGTGATCTCAAAATCACAGATGGCATAGTAACAGGTTTTACTAGCGATTCCGCGTTAAGGGGAGGAAGCTGGTGGTTATTGCAATTTTATGATAGCGAAAGAAAAGCCGTAGAGAAGGTTTCCTTGGGACTAAATTATAAAGGGATAGATGAATTTTATATATATGACAAACAAAGAAATATACTACGTTTTGATCTTTTGCAAGATCGCAAAGTTAGGATTTGGTATTCTGAATTCCCCTTTCCGTTTAAAACGAAAACGGCTTATCAAATTCTTATTTTAGACGATAATTTAGGCGAACGAGAAAGCATAAAAGGGAATAGATATTTTATGAGATTTGCGGATAGAGGATATTATATTACACCGAAGAAATGGTTTATGCTAGCAATGTCTCATATGGTTTTAATTTTTATAATTCTAGATACCATATCAAAATTTAAAGGAGAAAATTATGGCAAGCATTAATCCATCAGTGGGATTAGATATAATAAAGGATATTTTGAATACTCCCGCTGTAGGTTCATATGTTGGTGGTGGAAGCACTCTTTATGACGCAGTAAAAAATGCTGAAAAATATTTTGATGAAAATAATGGGAGCAAATCAAATGCAGAGAAGGCCGTTATTGATATTACTTCGTTTTTTACTGGATTAAAGGTAAAGGGAGCCGGTTTAGCTACGCTCCCAGCTAGTTTTGATCTGGATGTCAAAACAATGCAGGATGATATAAAAAAGTATGGTTCAGTTCGCCCCTCATCTATGGCAGCTACTGCCGCAGATGCATTACTGGCAATAGGGGTGCTTCCAACTCCTTTGGGAGTAGGTTGCGCGATAGGAGGGATGATCTTAACGCTTATAGCTTGGAAATTGGACAGAATGGAAACATATGAAGACTATAAACAGAAAGTAAGAGAAGCTCAATTTCTTGAATACGCTAAATATTTGCATTCCGATGAAGTCCAAACTTATTTACAAGATCCTAACAAGGTAAATCTTACCGTTTCAAATTTGCGTATTATAGAAAATGATGGAGAAGCTATATTTACTGTAAGTATAGACAAGGCATTGGAAAAGGATTTGAATTTAAGATTATTTACTGTAGAGGGAAGCGCATTAGAAGAGAAAGACTATGGCAGAATAGGCGAAGAAAAGAAAAATTATATTTTTGCGAAAATATCCGCAGGGGTTACCTCCATCACTCAAAAGGTAAAAATTGTAAGGGACGGTAAAACAGAAGGCAAGGAAGTATTTTTGTTAGTTGCAGAAAGTTTATATTATAGTGGATATGATGTAGAAAACGTGACTAAATTCGCTGCTGGTTTAGGTACCATCATTGACTTTCCAGAAGATAAATGCCCTCAACCAACTCACAAGAATTTCGATCTAAGCTTTAATCTACCTAGCTCTACCTCATACGGCGAAGGTGGAGGATTTGGTGGAGGCGGCGGAGGTGCGTCTTGGAGCATAGGCTCGGTTCCTAGCATCTCGATTCCTTCCAAACAGCCGAGCCCGGACATCCCTTATGTAGAGTGCCCTGACGAGCCGGAGTTTAACTCTATGCTGATAGCAAAAATACCGCAGGCGGCAAACAATACCGCCCCCGCAAATTCTAACCCATTAAATTCCCAAGCCGCGAACGAAAATGATAATTCAGGCTCTTGCTCCGACGGTATGTGTGTACCTAACCGCTCCGAGCAGAATTCAGGCTCCGGTGATAAAGACAAAAACAAGGCGGGCTTTGCTTCAAATGCGAATAATGCAAATTCCAAGCAGAGCGGAGCTGCGTTAAATTTATCGGGTACTACCGATACTGATAAATCCGGCAATAAACTCTATTTCGATATGAATTCCGACGGATTTAAAGAGAGGATGCTTGATTGGTTCGGGCAAGACGAGGGGGTGCTGGTAAACGATACAAATCGTAACGGCATAGTTGATAACGGCAGTGAGATCATAGGCAACAGATATTTAAACTCCAAAGGGGAAACCACCCTGGATACTTTATCTCTGCTTAGAGATTTTGATACTAATAAAGATGGAGTGATAGATAGCAAGGACAACTCCAGCCTAAGCATCTGGATAGATAAAAATCGTAATGCTAAAACAGATGAGGGCGAGCTGATCTCTATAAACGACGCCAACTCCCCGATCAAATCCATATCTCTTAATTATCTCGACACCCTTCTTAGCGGATATGATAGAAATCATGATATGAAGATCGATAAAAGCGACAAAATTTATGATTACATCTACGTTAAAAATAATGACGATAACTCTATAAATTTATATATCTATGGAGACGACAGGGCAAGAGCATTCTTGGGAGATAAAACAAAAGACCTTACTCTGCAAACAAACCAAGGGCTAAAAAGAGTAAAAGAGGTTATCTTTTATAAGGATATAAAGGAGCTAAATTTAGATAAGCAAAAGCCTGAATATAGCGATCCTAGGTCGATTCATTTGGTTTCCGATGCTGCACCTTGGGATTTGAATGGAATAAGATATTCGAGCGAGGTGAATCTAAAAGAGAGTGAATACGATACCCTAGGCAACACTCTTTATACCTATGAAAGAGGAAGCGGTAAGGTCAACATATATGATTGGAATGGCATAGATACCTTAAAATTTGGCGAGGGAATCAGTAGAGAGAATTTAATCATCGAAAAGACGAATGAATCTATTAAAATTTACGTCAAAAACGGTATCGCTACCAAGGATGAGGATTTAAGTAAAATAACGGACGTAATTACTATAAACTTTGGAGTCGATTATGCCGTTGCTGGCGATGCACCGGTAGCGACATCAGAGGCAATTGCTTCCGAAAACAATAATATCGCTAATAATGCGGCTTATCTATCCGCGGGTACCAATTCTAGACGTAAGCGAGCTATTCCTGAGCCAGCTCAAACTACGGGTATTGTAGAAAATATTGTTTTATCTGACGGCAATAGATTAAATCTCGATTTTTTATATAACGGTACCGATAAAAGTGATCTTATAGTTTGTGGAGACGATAGTCGCAAAATTAACGCCGGAGATGGTAATGATATTATAGTTTGTGGAGACGGCGATTATGAAATTGGTGCCGGAGATGGAGATGATATGATATCAGTAGGTAGCGGATATAATATTATAGACGCAGGCAAGGGAGACGATTATTTTAAAAGTGACTCTAGAAGTATTAGCTTTAATGTCTTCAAATTTGGTAGAGGGGATGGAAAAGATATCATAATCGGTCATAAGGTATGGAGATCTTGGCGTGGTTATGCTTATACAAATATAGAATTTAAAGAAGGCATTACTACTGATGACATTATTATTAGAAAGAATCATGATTTATTTGATTGGATATCGTATGAGATAGCGCTAAAAGAGGAAGGTAAGAGTTTTGATGAGCTAAGTGATAAGATATATATCAAGGGAGGTTCAAGATTACAACTTATATTCAAAGATGGTACCGATTGGGATGACAAAGAAATATATAATCGCGCCCAAGAAAATAAGGTAATTCATAACTCCTTAAATGCCTTTGTGCTTGATCTAAATAATAATGGTATAACTTCTATTTCGCCAAGCGACGATTCCTCGCCTAAATTTAATATAAATGGCGAGATTAAAAGGAGCGGTTGGATAGAGCGAGGTGACGGACTACTTGCTATGGATCTAAATAGAGATGGATACATTGATCCTACCACTGAACTAATAGGCGAAAAATTTGAAGGATGGGGAAATAATGATTATATAAATAGAGGTCTTGCCGTGTTAAAGAAATTCGATAGTGATAATAACGGAATTTTGGATGAAAAGGACGATAAATTTAATGAAATTCTAGTTTGGCAGGATAACGGCGACGGAATAAGTCAAAGGAGCGAGATAAAAACGCTAAAAGAACTAGGTATAGATAGTATATATGCAGGCGACACTGGAGAGAATAGAAGGCTAGAAAACGATAATCTTGTCATTGGCGACGCCACCTTTTCTCAAGATGGAGTGACAAAGGGATTTAAAAGACTATACTTCAGACAAATAGGAGAAGACGAAATTTTACCGGATCATGGCAACGAAGATCACTCGGGTCCGGTCGTTCCTAACCCGACCCCTAAAAACGGCATAAAGTCACTATCTAATGCAGGCATCGAGCGCATTGATATACGCAGCGGCTATACAGGCTCGGGAGGAGCTAAAATAGGCGCCAACGACGGGGAGCTTAGCTTTGAAAATAGATGGTTTAAATCCGACACTCTAGATACGATCTACGAAAGAAAAAATGCAGAGCAAGAGGGAGATCTTTCAAGCCTCGCAGGAAGCGGCAAAGTCAGATCGCTAAACGACGCTATGGCGGGCGATAATGGTTTGAAGCAAAGCGTGCAAGAGTATAGAGCGGGCGTGGTAGATAAAGCGTTTGATGAGCTAAGTTCGGATATGGATAAAATTTTAGACAAATGGGCTTTAAACGATAATTTCGGCTCGCAGGATTTATCGCTGCCGCCGGTTGTGCTTGATCTTAACGGCAACGGTATCACATCCACGCCGCTAGATAATTCGCAGGCATATTTTGACTATATAAATGACGGCAGAAGAAATAAAACCGCATGGATAGAAAAGGGTGATGGAATTTTAGCCGTAGATATCAACAAAGACGGAATTATCAATAATTCTTTCGAGCTTTTCGGATCAAATTCCAAGCTTGAAAACGGCACTTACGCAAAGGACGGCGTGCAGGCTCTAAAGGATTTCGATAGCGATAATAACGGCGTGATCGACGAAAGAGACGAGAGATTCGGCGAATTGCTTCTTTGGCAGGACAACGGAGACGGCAAATGCGAGAAAGATGAAGTAAAAGGTATAAAAGAGCTTGGAATTTCATCGATATCTTTAAAATCTACGGAGGATACTCAAACCGAAAACGGCAATAAAATAACCGCAAGCGGGGAATTTAGAAGAACCGACGGCAGTAGCGGCATAGTACGCGACGTGTGGTTTGAGACGAGCAAAAAGCAAAGCATCGCCCTTAGCGATCTAGACGACGAAACCGAAAAGAAAATCTCCGTTGTGGAGGCTTTCCGCGGTGCAAGGCTTAGCGCAGAACAAAGGGCGAATCCGTATATAATTACTGCGGTGCTTAAAGAATACGAGAATATAAAATTTGATTCTATCAGTAAAATTTTAGCAAATAAACTTTTCGGCGAGGATGCGAAAAGCTGCGCACTTATGTTTAATGCTCTAAATTTAAAACTGGCTCGCATAATTAGCGGTGAAGCGAATGCAAGCGAAACGGCTCTAGCGATCAACCTGCTAGCATCGGTACTCAAAAGAGACTATAATTACGCAATTTTTAAGCTCAATAAGAGTTATCTAAGCGATGATAAAATTTCATCGCTTCTGGCTAAGACCGGTATAAAATTTAGCCTTTCGGGTAACGAAATCACGGGCGTTATCGGCAAGCATGTATTTGGCGATAAAACTAGCGAAACCTTTGATTATAGCAAAGAGCGTTCGGGTGTTATCGTCTCGTCAAAAGAGGGCAACGACCTCGTAGCGGGTTCGGATTTTAACGACGAGATTTATGGCGGCGCAGGAAATGACATCTTGATGAGCGGCAACGGTATAGACATTCTTAACGGCGGAGCCGGCAATGATCTGCTAATTGGATCTAAGGATAGGAATATCTACGAATACTATTTAGGCGATGGTGAGGACATCATCTACGATGACGGCGGAGCGGATGCGTTAAGATTTGCCTTTTTAAGCCCTGAAGATCTAAAGTTTAGGCGCGAGGGCGACGATATGAAAATTTCGGTCTACAATCCATATAATAAAACCGAAATTATAGGCGGCATAACCATAAAAAAAGGCTACACCGAAGGCAAGATAGAAAAATTTTATTTTGACGGCAAGGTTTACGATTTTGATGAGTTTATTAAAGAGATATCTGAAGCAGAACCACCGCAAAATAATCCTGTAAAATTCAAAGACAAACTCGTAAATGCCGAGTTAAACGACGTTAGACAGTTTGTATCCGCTTTAGAAGCCATTGATCCTGACGGCGATAAGCTTAGCTATGAAATTTTAAAAGACGCAGAAAATGGAAAATTCCGCATAAATGAATACGGAAGCTACGAATACATCCCGAACGATAAATTTATCGGCGAGGATAGTGTCAAAATTAAAGTGAGCGACGGTCGGGGTGGCTTTGATGAAAGTGAGATTAAATTTAACGTAAAAGTTTCGGCTCCCGACATAAAAAGCGAAAAATTTATCTTCGATGAGGATACGAGCCTAACTGAGGCGCTCGAAGTGGAAAACAAAATAGGCGGCGCGTTAAAATTTGAAATTTTAACTACAAATGAGAATTTGAGCACCGAGCTGGGGGATGATGGAATGCTACACGTAAAACCTGCGCTAAATTTTAACGGCGAGCAAAGTCTTAAAATCAGAGTTACGAACGAATTTGGACTAAGTTGCAAAAAGGAGATTACTCTAAAAATCAATCCGGTAAATGATGCGCCGATCGTAGAAGATCCTAATGAAACCGTCACTCTTAAAAATACTTTCAGCTACGCGGGTAAGATAGCAGCTAGCGACGTAGACGGCGATGTGCTTCGATTTAAGCTTATTAGCGGCGGTAAAAATTTAAAGCTAAATTCCGACGGAAGTTATCTTTATAATTCAAAATCCGCAGGCGAAGAGGAATTTAAAATCGAAGTTAGCGATGGTGGTATCTCGGTTACCAAAACGCTTAAATTTAAAAACCTCGGCTATATAAATGACGGAAGCGAAAATATAGTAATCGACGGTAAGGCAAGTGATACGCTAAATTTGACTACAAGCAGGGCGGCGGATCTTAAATTTGCAAGATCGGGTAATGATCTGATCATTAATGGCGGTAGATCGAACACAACGCTTAAGAATTATTTCATCTCAAAAGATATGAAACTCAGCAAAATTCTTCTTGACGGCAGCACTGAGATAAATATCTCAAATTCTAACCTGACGCTTCCAAGCAAGAAATGGTATCAGTTCAAAAAGACGGCTACTTTGAAAACAGCAGGCACCATCGTCTCGTCCGGTGATAAAAACATCCTAAATGGCTCGAAGCAAAACGACACCATCATTAGCCTTGGTAAATTTAACCATATCAATGCAGGTAAGGGTGACGATGTAATCTTTGCGGCGGAGGGCGATATCGCAAACGGCGAGAGGGGAAACGATACGCTGATAGCCACTGCAAATCGCGCTACGCTTATCGGTTCGGACGGCGATGATACATACATCGTATCTGCGAGTTTAGACGGCGTCGTGATTAGAGATAAAGAGTATTTAAGCTTAAAAGACGGTGGCGGAGATGTACTAAAACTACAAGGCGCTCGCAAGGATGAAATTTCATTTAGCAGAAGCGGGGTTTTCGGCAAGGATTTAGTATTGCGTTACGCAGGCAAAAGCCTAACCATAGAAAACCAGTTCAGCTCTAAATCTGCGGTAGAGAGAATAGAGCTTGGCGATGGAGATTACATCAATAGCGATAAAATTTCAAAGATCATCGAGGATCTAAATTCTTATGCGAGCGATAAAGGATTTGTAAATTTCGGTGAGGATAAATTTCGCTCTAATGAGCAGATCGCACAGATTTACGCAAGCGGCTGGAGTAATTAAGTAAATTAGGCGAGGAAAATTCCTCGCCCCTCATTTATCTGCTACATATCTTTTTCTGCCTCTAAGTTGCACGCACATCGTGCTGCCATGCTGCTTGATTATTTAAATTTAAAACCAACTAATTCGGCGCTATTTAATTACCGTATCTTTACGCCATTTATGCGTATATTTTCTCAATCGTTTCGTACTCCTTCCAAGTATATTTTAATAAATTCTAGCTTAAGCAGATAAATTTTATCTTTTTATTGACGGACCTCAATGCTTATCGAAATTTAAATAGGTAAAATTCTCTCCTAATTTCAGTTAAAGGAGTGAGAATGGCAGAATATAAAAAGCTCTGGATGACGCTTGTAGCGGTACTCATCGTGGGCTTTAGTTTCTTGGGTTTTTACGGCGGCGAGGTGTATAGGCAGTCTCCGCCGGTGGTAAAATTTACCGATGCTAGCGGAGCTGAGCTAATCAGCACCGAGCGCATTTACCGCGGGCAGGAGGCCTGGCAGAGCATCGGCGGTATGCAGGTGGGCTCGATCTGGGGTCATGGAGCGTATCAGGCGCCCGATTGGAGCGCGGATTGGCTACATAAGGAGCTGGTTGCGTTTATGGATATCAAGGCGCAGGAGCGTTTTGGCGTGAAATTTGACGCCTTAAATGACGAGCAAAAGGCGCAGATCAAAGCGCTTACAAAGGCCGAGTACCGCACCAACACCGTAAAAGACGGTACCGTTAAGTTAAGCGATGATCGCTTGAAGGCTATGGCTGTCGTAAAAGACGAGTACATGGGCGTTTTCGGAAATGATCCGCGCTTTAAA
This sequence comes from uncultured Campylobacter sp., assembly GCA_963525765.1. Taxonomy (GTDB): domain Bacteria; phylum Campylobacterota; class Campylobacteria; order Campylobacterales; family Campylobacteraceae; genus Campylobacter_B. Next base: position 13,982 of record CAURMQ010000020.1, read on the forward strand.
AAGCTTCGCGAGGATTACGCGATGAAGGAAAACACGCTCGCAAACGAGCAACACCGCGCCGAGCTTGTGGATTTCATCTTTTGGACTGCGTGGGCGGTTTCTACGGATCGTCCGAGCGGAGAGGCGACCTATACCAATAACTGGCCGCACGAGCCGCTAATAGACAATGTCCCTACCACGGAAAACGTCGTTTGGACGATTGCAAGCCTTGTTATTTTGCTTACCGGCATCGGTCTTTTAGTGTGGTTTGGAAATTTCTACGGCAAAAAGGACGAGGATTTCGAGGCTCCTGCGAAGCTAAACGCCGATCCGATCGCCGCTTTAGCGCTTACGCCGTCGCAAAAGGCGCTCGGCAAGTACCTTTTCGTAGCGGTTGCATTGTTTGCATTTCAGGCCTTCATCGGCGGCTTCGTTGCGCACTATACGATCGAGGGTCAGTCCTTTTTCGGGCTTGATATTTCGCAGTATATTCCTTACTCGCTAGCGCGCACCTGGCACGTGCAGGCGTCCATTTTCTGGATCGCTACGGGCTTTTTGGCGGCGGGATTGTTTCTAGCTCCGATCATCAACGGCGGCAAAGATCCTAAATTTCAAAAGCTCGGCGTGGACGTGCTTTTCTACGCGCTTCTTTTCTTGGTCGTCGGCAGCTTCGCGGGCGAATACATGGCGATTGCGGGCAAGATGGATCCAAGCAGCAGCTTCTGGATCGGACATCAAGGATATGAGTATTTAGACCTCGGTAGAATTTGGCAGCTGATACTGTTTGTGGGTCTTGTGATCTGGATGGTACTCGTGCTGCGCGGCTTTATCGCGGGCTTCAGAGCCGAGGGCGATAAGAATTTATTGGCGATCTTTACCGCTTCGGTTATCGCCGTGGGGCTTTTTTACGGCGCGGGTCTATTCTACGGACAGCGCTCGCCGATCCCGGTGATGGAGTACTGGCGCTGGTGGGTCGTGCACCTTTGGGTTGAGGGATTTTTCGAGGTTTTCGCGACGGCGTCTTTGGCGTTCGTATTCGCGTCCTTGGGCTTAGTAAGCAAGAAATTTGCCACCTACACCTCGATTGCTAGCGCGTCGATTTTCCTAATCGGCGGAATTCCTGGTACCTTCCACCACCTCTATTTTGCGGGCACCACTACGCCGATAATGGCGGTTGGCGCGAGCTTCTCGGCGCTTGAGGTCGTGCCTTTGGTGCTTTTGGGTTCGGAGGCGTTTCACTATTACAAACTTCAATTTGCGCAGGATTGGGCTAAGCGCCTAAAATGGCCGCTTTACTGCTTCATCGCCGTGGCGTTTTGGAATATGCTGGGCGCGGGCGTTTTCGGCTTTTTAATTAACCCGCCGCTTGCGCTATTTTACATCCAGGGCTTAAACACCACCGCGGTGCACGCTCATACGGCGCTATTTGGCGTATACGGCTTTTTGGCGCTCGGCTTCGTGTGGCTCGTGGCGCTATATATTTACAAAGACAAAAACTTTGATGATACGCTGATGAAGATCGGCTTTTGGGCGCTTAACGCGGGTCTGCTTCTAATGGTGCTGATTTCGCTATTGCCTGTCGGAATTTTGCAGGCATTCGCGGCGATCGACGTGGGTATGTGGTACGCAAGAAGCGCGGAATTTTTGCAAAAAGACAGCCTCTACGGGCTCCGCTGGGCGCGCATCATCGGCGATACGATCTTTTTGGTAGGAAGCGTGTGCTTCTTGATTCAAATCGTGCGAATGATATTCTCACGCGCTAAATAGAGCCTTCGCGAGCTCTTATCGTTTGCTTTGCCCCACAGGGATTTTATATTCTTGCGGGGCTTTTTAAATTTTACTAGGCTTCGCAAGAGCTTTTTTTCCGCAAATGGGAGCTGCGCGCGAGTCTTTGCCGCAGACGATACCCGCGGCTAGTTTTAAATTTAGCCGCAAATCACTCTAAATCTTTAAAATTTTAAAATTTCATCCTCTTAAATTTACCCGAGCCAAATTTTAAATTTGCTACAATTGCCGCCGAAATTTTAACCTAAAGGAGTAGAAAATGGGTGTGCGAGAGCAAATTTTAGAAGACATTAAAACGGCGATGAAAAGCGGCGATCATTTCCGCAGAGACAGCCTGCGGATGCTTAACGCCGCGCTTAAGCAGGTCGAGGTGGACGAGCGCATCAGCCTTAGCGACGAGCGCGTCTTTAGCATACTTCAAAGCGAGATCAAGCGCCGAAACGACTCTGTGCAGCAGTATCGCGCGGGCGGTCGCGACGATCTGGTGCAAAAAGAGCAGGGCGAGATCGAGATCATCGCGTCTTATCTGCCCGCGCAGCTAGGCGATGCCGAGCTTGCCGCAGAGGTTGGCTCGCTAATCGCCGAGCTCGGTGCGAGCGGCGCAAAGGATATGGGGCGCGTGATGAAAGCCGCCAAAGAAGCGCTTGGCTCAAGCGTGGACGGCAAGCGGCTGAGCGAGGCGGTCAAAGCGGCACTGAAGTAGCCTGCATTTGAGGCTAAATTTCGGCTACGGCTAAATTGTATCGACGTAAAATTTCACCGCTGAAATTTTTTGAGATAGAGCTTTGGCTGCGGAATTTATACGCTAATTTAAAATTTTAAAGGATCATCATGAAAAAATTTATCGCGGTTTTACTAGCCGTTTTGCTTGTGGGGTGCCAGTGCAAACAAAACGTAGCGCCCGGAGCAAATGAAACGCCCGAAAAAATCACGGCATTTTTCGTAAACGACGGTAAGGAATACATCGTAGGCGAGAAACTCAGCTATGTCCTAACGAACGGCTCGTCGCTTAAGAATATCTCGGAATTTTACGATGGCGGATACGCCAAAGGGCTTAAGCGCGAGTTTGTGCAGATCGAAGTAACCGATGCTAAAAACGGCGAGGCGCGCGGTAGCTTCAGCGCATTTTTGAATTCCGCAGCTGGTGCAGATGTCGCCAAAATCAAAGCTCTAGCAAATCGCATCGAAATCGATGAGAAAAAAGGCGAGATAGAAGCGATTTTCTACTTCGATGCGCGCGTCGTGCAGATCAAAAATCTTAGCGAAATAATGAAGCC
>CAURMQ010000021.1:0-17000 GCA_963525765.1 uncultured Campylobacter sp.
CTTAGCTGATCGTCGCTCTTTTCGACCGAAAATGCGCCGTGAAGGCCGGTGCCGAATACGTTACGATCACTGATACCGCCGCTAAGTAAAATTCCATCCTCGCTGCCATATCCGATACCACCCGTGATAGAGCCTGTAGGAGCTTCTTTGACTGCGACTTCAAGATCGATCTGATCGTTAGAAACGCGGTTTTCTTTAATCTCCACCTCATCGAAATACCCCGTGCGTTTTAAAGAATTTAATGAATCGTTGTAGTCGGTTTTGCTATATAAATTTCCCTCGGTCAGATACATCTCGCGCCGAATGACCTTATCCTCGGTCTTATCGTTACCCGAGATCGTTACGTTTCTAATATAGACTTTATCCTCAGGGATGACTTGATACGTGATAGCGACCGTGCGAGCTTCTTTGTCCTGCTTAGTCTTAGGCACGATACGCACATAGGCGTATCCCTGATCCGCGACTAAAGTCTCTAGCGTATTCATATCGCGGCGCAAACGCTCGGAATTCATTGTATCGCCCTTCTGAAGCTTGAAATCGTCCAAAACCTTTTCTTTATCAAGCTTGATTATATCTGCAGGATACTCGATATCTACAGAGCTTACGGTGTATTGCTCGCCCTCACTGATGTAGTAGGTAAGATCGGCAGTGTAATTATCCATATCGGCATTAAGTAGTGGCGCAGAAACCTGTGCGTCTAAGTAGCCTTTTTTATAATATTCTTCTTGAATTCTATTTGCGTCGTTAGGAAGCTCGGCGGTTTTTACCTTGCCATCGTTAAAGCCCCACATCCAGCCCAGCGTCTCGCGTTCTTTATTGGCAACGGATGGCTCTATATCGTCATAGTCTAGCTTGTCCGCGCCTACTAAATTTACCTTATCGATGATGATATTTTCGCCGCGATTTACCTCGATCGTTAGTAATATGACCGATTTATCGTCGTTTATCGGCTTTGGATAAAATTCCACCACGGTGTCGAAAAAGCCCTTGACCTCGTAGTATTGCTTGATGCGGGTCTCCGCTTTTTTAGCAGCCACCTCATCGTAAACCTGCCCCGGACGCAAGCCGATGAGCTCATTGATCTTGTCGCGGTCGTTGGTAACTACGTTTTTGATCTCTACCTTAGCGATGGTCGGCTTTTCGGTTACGTTGATAGTGACCGCGCCGCCTTGTTCGCTGATATAAACGTCGCTGAAATAGCCCTGCTCAAATAGCTTCGAGATCGCAGCATTGGTGTTTTCGCCGTTAAGCTCATCGCCTACTTTAAGTCCTGAAATTTGCTGTGCGACCTGTGGAGAAAGATGCCTTAGCCCTTCAAATTTAATGGATTTGATCTGTGCGGCGCACGCCACGGAAATCCCGCCTACTAAGAGTAAAAAAACGCTTTTTTTCATAAAATTTTACCTAAAAACGAAAATAATTTGCGTATAATACCACATTAAAATTAAAACTTGCATATATCAAAAAGGAATTTTATGAAGATAGGAATTATCGGTCTGGGTCTCATCGGCGGCTCGCTGGGGCTATGTCTAAAAAGCACCAAAATCATTAGCGCCGTCTATGGCTGCGACATCAGCCGCGAAAATGAAAAAGAAGCTCTGCGACTCGGGCTCGTGCATGAAATTTTAAGCCTGGAGCAGATGAAGCAAAGCTGCGACGCGATCTTTCTCGCGATCCCCGTGGAGGCAATTATTGAGACGTTGCAAAAACTAAGCGACTGCAGAAGTGAAACGACGATCATCGATCTGGGAAGTACGAAATTTAAAATTTTGCAAAGCTGCCCGCCGCAGATCAGACGAAATTTCATCGCAGCTCACCCAATGGCTGGTACCGAAAACTCCGGTCCGCAAGCGGCATTTAAAGAGCTTTTAAACGGCGCGGTAGTCGTCATCTGCGACGATCACGGCGCAGATGAAGTGCATATCAAACGAGCGGTCGAAATTTTTTCATTCGCAGGGATGAAGATCGTATTTATGGACGCAAAAAGCCACGATCACCACGTGGCGCTCATCTCGCACCTGCCGCATGCGATCAGCTACTCGCTCGTAAACAGCGTACTAAAAGAGGAAAATCGCCGCAACATCATAAATTTAGCCGGCGGTAGTTTCTCGGGCATGAGCCGTATCGCCAAAAGCTCGCCGCAGATGTGGGTCGATATTTTCAAGCAAAACCGCACGAACCTACTGGGCGCTATCGATGCTTTTAAAAACGAGCTTGAAATTTGCGTACAGATGATTGAGGGTGAGCGCTGGGACGAGCTTGAGGCGTGGATGTATGAAGCGCGCAAGCTAAGGGATATTATTTAAAATTTCAGCGCGACCTGACTGCGCGACGGACGCTGCAAGAACGCGCCTTTAAATTCTAAAATTTCGCCTTCAAACAGCCCGCTTAAATTTAAATTTTAATCTGCATGGGTCTGATACAAACTCAAAAATCTATGCACTCCTGCGTGAAAATTCTCTTTGAGGGAAACTCCAGCGCGCAAAGCCTCGCCTTCTCGCCCCAGTGCTTTTTATAAACACAGCCCAGATCGATATTTGCGCTAAATTCCGTAATGACGGGCTTTTTTACCGGCGTGTGCCCGTAGACGTTAAAAATTCCATCATTCGCGCTATCATCTCCGCGCCCGCTTAGCACATAAGCGGCGAAGCTTTTCGCACGCTCTGCATCGTGTCTAATCCCCCACGCGCGACCCACTGCGGAGTGCGATACGACGAGAGCGCGACCGCTTTCATCACACAAATCATACTCCAGGTAAATCGGCAGCCGCGAGACAAACCGCAGATGCTCCTTGCATTGCTTCACGCCTCCGTGACGATAATACGACGCTAGCGTCGCCTCACCGCCGTTATTAAATAGCCAGCTTTCATCCAGGCTAAAAAATGCGTAGAGGTCATTTGAGCTCGTAAATTTGCCCGTCTTTGCGCACCTTAGGGCAGTTTTTGCGTTGCTCACAAAGCGCTTTTCGTGATTGCCCATCACCGCGTCATATCCGCGAGTGCGCACAAATTCAACCACATCCGCGCTCGCAGGGCCTCGGTCGATCAGATCGCCCACAAAGCAAATTTTGCTATCAAATTTATGCGGCAGCTGCTCTATTAACGCCAAAAGCGATCTGTAGCAGCCGTGCACGTCGCCGATGATGTAGATATTTTCCATAATTTTTCCTTAAAATTTTAGCACAGGACTATGATTATAAAAAGCTTTCGAGCCGGGAGTGCCCGAAACGCTGGCAATAAATTTTATCAAAATTCTACCTATGTCGCCGCCAAGAATGAAGCACTTATGCAAAATAGGCACAAAACAATTATCGCGGCGGCAGGTGAGAATTTCTCGGCAAAGCTCTGCGCTAAATTTTAAAATTTCGCGCGCTAGGACTTGGGCGGATAAATCTGCTTTAAGACCCTATTCACGACTAGCAAAGCAAGGATATAAGCTGCGCAAATGCTGATTATTAAATCACCTCCGCACCACCCTAATACCGTGGCAATCGCTATACCGATAAAGGGCGATACAATTAAAACCGCTACGGTAGGCAAAAATAGATTGACGAAAAAATCCGTGAGCTTACCAAAATCTTTTAACTTTGCGGCAAGTATCGCACATATCCAGCAGAAAAATATCCAAAAAAATAGGAAATATGCGAATTTTTTCTGCAGCCATTCTATAGGGTCGTCAAACTGGGCGCTAGATGTGTAAAAAAACGGTTCTATCATAAAATCGGCCAAGCTCGAAACGCACATCAAGTAAAAACTCATCGAAAATGCGCAGGCTATAATTTTTAAAATAATCATCAGAGTTCCTAAAATGCTAAATTTAACTAAAAAATTTCTCGATCAGCCGAGTCATTTCGCTCTCGGTGGTGACGTGGTTGATCTGCTCGCGAAAGCTTGCGGCGTTTTCGCGCCCCTTGGAGTATTCGTGCAGATGCTTGCGAAATATCGCCACGCCGTGGCTACCGTAATGGCTTAGCATTTGAGAGAAATGATAGAGCACGACCTCCCTTTTTAGCGCGTCGCTTGCGCGTTCGCCCGTTTTGATCTCGCGAAAGATCCACGGCCTGCCGATGACCGCGCGACCGATCATTAGCGCGTCCGCACCGCTAAGGTCTCGCACTGCGGGCGCATTGGCGGAGTTTATGTCGCCGTTTGCGATCACTGGGATTTGCAGCGCGCGCTTGGCTCTTGCGATCGCGCCGTAATCCACCGCCGCGCTGTATCCGCCCGCTCTGGTGCGACCGTGAATTGCGATAAAATCGGCTCCTGCGCTTTGTACGGCGCGAGCAATATTTTCGATATCCACGGCGCCAAAGCCCAGCCGCACCTTCGCGCTCGTAAATTTTTTATTCGAATATTTTTTGATCGTATCGACTAGGCGCGATAGACGGGGCAGATCAAGTAGCAGCGCCGAGCCGGCGCCCTGCTTTACGACTTTGGGGACGGGACAGCCGCAGTTTAGATCGATACCGTCGATGCCGTCAAATTTATTGATGAGCAGAACCGCCTTTTTGATGATCTCCGCATCGCTGCCCGCGATCTGTACGAAAAATGGGGTTTCCGCGGCGTTTTTTTCGAGCATCTTTAGCGTCTTTTCGCCCTCGAAAACAAGGGCGTTTGCGCTTATCATCTCGCTTACGGTCGCGTCGCAGCCGAATTTTTTCACTACGCCCCGCAGCGGCGGATCTGAAAAGCCCGCCAAAGGCGCCAAAAATAGAGGGTCCTTTTTAAAAAAATCTTCCGTCATTTTAAATTTCTCATTTTGATTTCGTTTGAATTTAAACCTTTAAATTTAATACCGCAGCGCTTGCAGCGACTTCTACAACGAGCTTTAAAATTTTAAATTTCATAGGCTACGTATTCGCATTTAGGCGCGAATTTTATTTTTAAGCTTAGCTAATTTGAGTGGTGGCAAAACGGCAGCAAGGATGATCGCCACCAAATTTTATTTGCGCGGCGAACCCAGCAAGTAGCTTGCAAAACGCCGCACGGATTTTAAAATTTCAACACTTTTATTCAGCTAGCAAGTCTTGTGCTTTATGTTTAAATTTTAAATTTCATCGCGTAAATGAAAAACCCGTTTACACGCGCACTACGCAAGCAAATCTTTTAAATTTTACCGCTTGCGCGCATTGATTTTTCGATAAATTTTGAAATTTAAAATTTGCGCGAGTTAGAATTTTACCCGCACTTTAAATTTTATCGCGCAGGCTGTGTTTAATAGACGCAAAGAGCTTAAAAGCAGCCTCTCTTACCCGCATAAAACGAACTCGTAAAATTACCGAGCTAAAATAACAGCGACGCAGGGACGTTTTTGCCGTTGTCGCGCAAAAATAGCAGAATTTTAAACTTCTCAAACTCGTCGCCGTCGGCAAGACTTAGCTGCTCTCTAAACTCGTCGATCATGCCAAGCTCATATAGCGCGTACAGATATGCCTCGGTCGCTTCTTGATTCTCGTTTTTGAGCCGCTCGAAAAAGGCTTTGTATTGCTCTGGAGCGAGATGATTTTTTAGCTTTTTGGCAAAGCCGATAAAATCCTGCTCGTTAAATTTTTCATTATTTACGAGATCGAAAAGCTCCTCACTACTGATCTCAAAGCTCGCGTCATTCACCGCGCGATCCACTAAAATATTTACCTCGGCTATATCTTGAGGAATTTTATAGGCCTTGATCTTATCGTAGCTTCCTTTGGCAAGCGCTACGGCATAGGCTTTTTTAGTGATATTTTCACTATAAACGCCCTTGGTTTTTAAAATTTCATACGCATACGCAGGCTCAGCGTCGAGGTGGTTGAGCTCGTTTTGCAAAAATAGTCCGTTATCTTTAGGAAGTTTATATTTTCGCAGATCCGCCACTTCGCCGTTTTTAACCTTCTCGATAACGCCTATGACCTCTTTTAGATCGTCATTTTTGACATCTATTCCAGTGCTATCGTACCACGGAGATAAAATTTTAGTAAGCTCGCTCGGGTCTTTAAAATACTCGGTTTTAAAGTCTTTATTGGTATCAAGACCCAGCAAAACCTCTTTACTCATCGCATCGTATGCGCTTAGATCCTTTGCGATCGCCCTTTTTGTACGATAAAACGCGAAGCTATGAAAAACGATATGAAAAATCGCTAAAATCATATATAAAATTAGCGGCAGTACGATCCACACCGCCACAGGAAGCGTAAGCGTAAAACCGAAAAGCCCCAGTGTATAGCTACTGCTTTGCTGTGTAAAAACTAAAATCGCGACGATTGCGATATAAACGATCGAATATAAAAAGAATTGCTTGGTTTTCATAGCTAACTCCTATTTTGCTTTTCCGCCTGTTCCTTGCACGAAATGCACAATCTCGCCTCTGGATTTACCTTAAGACGCTCTAAGCTTATCTGTTCGCCGCAGCTCTCGCAAAGCCCATAAGTGCCGTTTTCGATACGTTTAAGCGCGCTTTCAATCTCTAAAAACGCCTTTTGTTGATTAACATTGAGCGAGTATTCGATGCTTAAATCCGTATTCATGCTCGCTACATCAAAATCATCCGCAGCTTTATTTTCGCGCAATTCCGAAATTTCATTTACAGAGCTATTAATATTGGCGATGAGTTGCTCTCTTTTTTCTTCTAAAATTTTCTTGTAAAATTTCAACTCGTTTTTCTTCATTACTTCCCTTTATTTGTGATATGGATGGTTTGCGTTAATGCACAATGCGCGAAAAATTTGCTCAAAGAGCAAAAGTTTAGCGATTTTGTGCGCTAACGTAAGCCTGCTAAGACTGATTATTTTATCGGCTTTTGCCTTAAAATTTTCACTAAGCCCATAAGCGCCGCCGATGAAAAATGACACGGCGCTTTTATCCTTTAGCATACTCGCAAATTCCATGCTATCTAGCTCCTGCCCGCGCTCATCCAGAGCCACGACGTATCCGCTAAGGCGCGGCAGATAAGCTTCATCGTACGCCATAAGTGCGAGCTCGCGGGACGCTGCTTGAGCGCGAGCGATATTAGCGTTAAAAAAGATCTGCTCTCGCACCGCGGCAAATTTAGCCGCCATTTTTTTATAATCGCTTATCGCGCCTGCGAACTCGTCCGCGCCCTTTTGGATGGAATTTACCGTTATCTGCACTACTCTTCGCTTCCCTCTTCGTGCAGCGATTTGTCACTCGTGTCGTCAATCTGCACAGCGTTTTTGCTCAGCACGTTGATTATATCGCTTAAATACTGCCTCATCTCGGCTCTAGGCACGATCGCATCAATTAATCCGTGCTCGAGCAGAAATTCCGATCTCTGAAAGCCCTCCGGCAGATCCGCGCCGATGGTTTGCTTGATGACGCGCTGCCCGGCAAAGCCGATAAGAGCGCCGGGCTCTGCGATGATGATATCTCCCAGCCACGCAAACGACGCGCTCACGCCGCCCATCGTAGGATCGGTAAGAACGGAGATGAAAGGAATTTTATGCTCGGATAAAATTTTAAGCGCGGCAGAGGTTTTACTCATCTGCATCAGCGAAAAGGTGCTTTCTTGCATCCTCGCGCCGCCGCTTGCGCTTACGATGATTAGCGGCTCGTTTTTATCGAGGCTACGCTTTACGGCACGCACGATCTTTTCGCCCTCCACGGAGCCCAGGCTTCCACCCATGAAGTTAAAATCAAACACCACGAGCTGAATTTTTTGGCGACTTATAGCGCCCTCGCCCGCGATCACCGCGCTAAACCTGCCTGTTTTTTCCTTGCTCTCGGAGATGCGCTTTTTGTAGGATTTTTTATCGACGAATTTTAGAGGGTCTATGGGCTGCAAATTTTGATCGTACTCCACGAAAGAGCCTTCGTCGCAGATCAGATCGATGCGAGCCTGCGCGCCAAAACGAAGGTGATAGTTGCACTTGGGGCAAACGCTATGATTTTGCTCGACCTCTTTGCTATACATCAGTGCGCCACATCCCGGGCACTTTATCCAGTGCGTAGGAGCTTCGCTCGGCGCAGGTTGCGTCCTGCGTATTTTTGAAAATAGATCTCCAAAATTCATATGATTTCCTTTAAATTCTATGAAATGAAACTTCTGATTATAACCTAAAATTCTTTATTTAAATTTATATGTGAATTTCGCTAAAATAGGAAAATGCAAGGATTTATATTAAAAACGACCAAGGTTAGGGATGAGGACTGCATCGTAGATGTGCTAAGCGAAAGTGCGCTCGTGCGTGCGTATCGCTTTTACGGCGCGCGCCATTCGAACATCATCCAGGGCTATAAAATCGACTTCGAGCTCTCGCAAAATCAAAACTTCCTCCCTCGCCTTAGCGGCGTGATGCATCTGGGATACGCGTGGCTCGGAAACCGCGAGAAGCTCTTGTTTTGGCAGCAATTTATGCGGCTTTTACACGTGCATCTAAAAGATGCCGAGTATCTGGACAAATTCTATTACGAGCTGCTAAACCACGCTGCTATGCGCTTTGGCAAACAAAATCCGCGTCGCATAATCGTAGAAAGCTACGCCGAAATTTTAAAATTTGAGGGGCGATTGCACGACAAGCCATATTGCTTTTTATGCGATGAGGAAATTTTAGAAAATATCGCGCTATGCCGCGGCTTTTTGCCCGCGCACGAGCATTGTGCGCAAAGAGCGGGCTTTGCGCAGAATGAAATTTTAGAATTTTTGCAGAGTAAAAAGACGCTAAATTTAAACGACGAAACGGTCGAGAGGCTCTATGATATAACGCTTGAGGGGCTTTGATCTGCAACACACTTGATGAAGACGTAAAATTTCAAAACTCAAGCTAAATTTTAAAATTTCGTAGAATTTCAAAATTTTATGAATGGATGGCTTTGCGCTTTATTCGCTTTGCTCGCGCATAGCTGAATAATCCCGCATTGCGCGGGATTTGTATTAAATTTTAAGGGAACTAGCTAAAGAGCTTTTTCATCGCCTTAAAAAACATTGCGGTGAGCGGATTTGATTTGCCCGATACTTTTGCGATCCAGCTCTCATAGGTCTCGCCTTTGCTTTTTAAAAAGTCCACGAGCGCCTTTTGGCTAGCCTGCATACCGCCGTTTCTTTCAGCATCCAGCAATGCCCTATAAATTGGCTCTATAGTTTCGATCGCGGATCTTGGTGGAGCCTTGCGAAATGCCGTGTATTCGGTGATCTGCCCTGTTACAGGATCTTTTTTAGAAGTAAATTCCGTAATGACCCAATAAAAGCGCCCATCTTTGGCTAAATTTTTAACCACGGCGGTAAAATCCTTGCCCTGCTGTATCGTATCCCACATGAGCTTAAACGCTATGCGCGGCATGTCCGGATGTCGTATGATGTTATGCGGCTGCCCCAAAAGCTCAAGCTCACTATAGCCGCAAATCATACAAAAATACGGATTTGCAAACGTGATAATGCCCTTCGGATCGGTTTTGGAAACGATATAGCGCTTCTCATCGAGTTTGATTTCCTGATTAATCGGAGTCGGTCTTTGCATTTTTAATCCTTTGCTTAAAAATTTATTGCAGAGTATATAAAATTTTTCTTTTCAGAAATATTAAATTTTCGTTAAATTTTTATAAATGTTAAATCTTTAAGTGAATTTTTAAAATTTAATGTATAATCTCAAATCAAAATTTCAAAAGGCAGCGCGTTGAAAAATCCCTTCCTATCGCTTAAATACTCAAATTTTAGAATTTATTGGATCGGGATGAACCTCTCGCTGATCGGTTCTTGGATGCAAAGCGTCGCGCTGCCGTGGCTAGTGCTAAGTATCACCGCAGACGCTTTTAAGGTCAGCCTCGTAGCTGCGGCGAGGTTCTTGCCCGCGCTACTTTTCACGCCGTTTTCCGGTGTACTGCTCGATAAGTTTAATCGCAAAAAGATCCTTTTGCTCGCTCAAATAGGCATGGCGGTGACCGCTTCAATTTTCGCAGTTATGAGCTTTTGTGAGCTATATTCTTTCGGCAAAATTTTATTTTGCGCTTTTGCAAGCGGCATCTTTACCAGCATGGATGCCCCGAGCCGTCAGTCGATGGTAAAAGACCTCATCGACTCGCCCCGCGATCTAGCCAACGCCATAGCGTTAAATTCTATGTCCTTCAACGTCGCTCGTATTGCAGGACCCGCACTTGCGGGGATCGTGATGGCGCTGTGGGGCGTGGGCTTTTGCTTTTTATTCAATGCACTTAGCTTTTTAGGCATCATCGTTTCGCTGTTTTTCATAAAAATTCCGCCATCCGCTACTACGCTATCTAGCAGAAGCGGAGGCGTTTTTGCCTCGATCGGTGCTGGAATTTCGTATGTATCGCACAAAAAAATTCTAAGCGAGCTAATGATAATAGTGCTTATCGTAGCGACGCTGGTGCCAAATTACAACGTAACAATCTCGGCGCTTGTTAAGCTTAGCCTAGATGCGGATGAGCGAAGCTTTGGATATTTGATGTCGGCTCTGGGCGTGGGAGCCTTTTGCGGCGCGCTTTTCGTAGCAGTCTTTGATAAACTTGGCATCCGCAAAATCAGATCGTGCGCGATCGCTATGGGGGTAAGCTTAGCTCTTACTGGGGCTGCAAATTCCTTCGCATGGGCTGCGGCAGGGCTTGCCGTAACTGGATTTCTTTTCGTAATCACAAACTCAAGCATTAACTCCACCGTGCAAATGCACGTAAGCAACGAATTCCGCGGACGCGTGCTTAGCTTATACGCGCTATTTTTAATAGGTAGTACGCCATTTGGAGCGCTCATATCGGGCTTTTTTACCGAGCTACTGGGCGCTCGCGTAGCCCTTGCGATCTGCGGCGCAATTAGCATTTTGCTACTGCTGGCGCTATTTTACGGCTTTAAAATACGGCGCAGGACGCATTTTATCTTTCGAGATAAAGTCTAAGCCAAAAGCTGCATTATCAAAATTAACCTTATTTTTACGATGGGATTTTAGAATTTCAGCCAAAATTTAAAGGTAAGGAGTTTTTATGAATAGACGAAATTTCTTAAAAAGTACCGCCGCAATCGGCACGCTAGCGACACTAAATCTAAATTTAAACGCTAGCGCGGTCACCGGCGGGACGGAAAAGAAAGTCGCCAGCGTCTGCGAGATGTGCTCCTCGCGCTGTCCTATCGAAGTGACCGTCAAAGACGGCCGCGGCGCTCTCATCGAGGGCAACCACAGGTTTGCAAACAAAACCTCCGTCTGCGCTCGCGGCGGAGCGGGCATCAATCAGCTCTACGACGATCAAAGGCTCATTAAGCCGCTCATTCGCGTAGGCGAGCGCGGCGAGGGCAAATTTAAAGAGGCGAGCTGGGATGAGGCGCTTAAAATTTGCGCGCAGAAGCTTGGCGAGATTTCGCAAAAATACGGCCCGCAAAGCGTAGTTTTTACCTCTAAAACGGGCGAGCACCACACTCAGATGATGAATTTTGCCTGTGCATACGGCAGCCCGAACATCTACTCGCACTGGTCCTGTTGCCCGATCACTTATAATATCGCCGTGCCACACACTTTCGGCGCCAATATGCAAAGAGACTACGGCGACGCAAAATATATCGTAAATTTCGGCCACAATCTCTTTGAGGGCATCGACATCTCAAAAACCAAAAAGCTCGCAAAAGCCGCAAGCAGAGAGGACGTAAAGCTTTTGGTGCTCGATCCGCGCTTTAGCGTCGTAGCTTCCAAAGCAGACGAGTGGTTGCCGATAAAACCGGGAACCGACGCGGCGTTTTTAATGGCGCTAATTCACGTCTGGCTGCGCGATAACAAATACGACAAAAAATTTATCGAACAATACGCCGTAGGACTAGAGGAGTTAAAGCAGTCCGTTAAGGATACGACGCCGCTTTGGCAAGAGGCCATCACGGGCATCAAAGCGGACAAGGTAGAGCGCATCGCAAATGAAATTTACGCCGCGGCTCCCGCAGTCGTAATCGACTGGGGTCATAAAACCACGACCGCCAAAGCTGAATACGTCCGCACGCGCGCCATCGCGATCGCAAACGCGCTGATGGGAAACGTCGAGAAAAAGGGCGGAATTTACTTCTCTAAAGACTCTAAAACCTTCAACGCGCTTTGCAAAGAGGATCTATTCCCTACCATCTCGAACCCGGATAAAAATTTTAAAATTCCAAAGACCGCGCGCATCGACGGCTGCGGCGAAGAAGGTAGCGAAAATTTTTTCGTGCCGCGTAAACA
The DNA here is from genome assembly GCA_963525765.1 of uncultured Campylobacter sp. Lineage (GTDB taxonomy): Bacteria > Campylobacterota > Campylobacteria > Campylobacterales > Campylobacteraceae > Campylobacter_B. The sequence goes on from CAURMQ010000021.1 coordinate 12,137, forward strand.
CGGTGTTTTGATGCAGATCGCGCCTACGATTTTAAGCGAAAAGCCTTACCCTGTAAAAGGCTGGGTCAGCACGCGCTTTAACCACCTCATCAACGTTGCGGGCGTGGATAAGAGCGTAGAGGCGATCAAAAAGCTAGACTTCGTACTCGCAATCGACGTGTATATGAGCGACTTCGCGTGCTTAGCCGACGTGATATTGCCAGAATCCACATATTTGGAGCGTGATGAGTCGATTCAAAACAAAGGCGGCACCGCGCCGGGATTTGTGATGCGAAACAAAGCCGTCGAGCCGGTGGGCGATACGAAGTGCGGCTATGAAATTTTTAGAGAGCTTGCGAGGGTGATGAAGATCGATAAGGACTACACCTGGAACAACATCGACGAATACCGCATGCAGCAAGCCAAAGGTAACGCCGAGCTAATCGCAAATTTAATCAAAAACGGCTACGTAAGCTACAAGGTGCCGAAGCTGTATTACCGAGAGCCGAAGCTCGTGGCTAAATTTATCGATAAATATCCTGCCGCGGCGGAGTTCGTGGACGAAGACGGCGAGATGAGCTCGCAGATGAAATTTAAAACCCCGAGCGGCAAGATCGAGCTTTTCGCGCCGAAAGTGGAGGAGCTTTTCGCAGGATACGGCTGCTTAAATACCGAGGGTATGGACGTATTCGGCGGACACAAATACTGCCTGATGACCGGCAAGACCGCGCTTCACACCAACGGTCACACTCAAAATGTCAAAATTTTAAACGATATGATGAGCGAATCGCCGGTTTGGATCAGCCCTGCTTCTGCAAAAGCGGAGGGGCTAAAGACGGGCGATATCGTGAAGCTTAAAAATAAATTCGGCGAGCAAAAAGCTAAAATTTTCGTCACGCAAGGCATCAGGGACGATTGCCTATTTTTATACCACGGCTTTGGGCACGTAAGCCCGGGGCTAAAGCGCACGAACGGCATAGGCACCAACCAAAGCGTCCTTCTCGATCCCGCTGCGGGTCCTGTGGTAAGCACGATGGTAACCAACGTCGGCGTCGATATAGTTAAAATTTAAGGGAGCGGTTATGAAAAAACTCATAATGATTCACGACGAAAATTTATGTATAGGCTGCCAAGCCTGTTCGGTTGCGTGCAGGAATGAAAACGGCGTACCGAGCGGCGTTTATAGACTGCAGGTGCACGGCAAAACAAGCGGCGTTTTTCCAAATTTAAAGCTCGATTATTCGCGCGCCAGCTGCGTTATGTGCGAGGACAGCCCCTGCGTGGACGTCTGCCCTACGGGAGCGAGCTTTAAAACCAAAGACGGCGTAACGCTCATAGACGAGAGGCTTTGCGTCAGCTGCAAATACTGCATCCTGGCCTGTCCTTACGACGCTAGATTTGTCGATCCTATCACTCACGCCATCGGCAAATGCACCTTTTGCTACACGAACCGCACGAGCAAAGGCTTGCAGCCTGCCTGCGTAAGCGTGTGCCCAACAGATGCTTTAACTTTCGGCGACGTAAATGACGTAAATTCCGAGGTAAGCAAGCTGCTAGCCAAAACAAGCGTAGAATATCCAAAAGCATATCTAAACACCAAGCCGCATCTAGCGAATATCAAAAACAAAAAAGGAGGACGCTATGAATAATATGTGGGGCGATATGAGCCAATACTCTGAAATTTACTGGCCTTGGCCGATTGCGATTTATCTATTTTTGGCGGGTCTTAGCGCGGGAGCGACGATGGTGGCGCTTTTAGTTAAATGGAATCGCCACGAAAGCGAGCAAAATTCCATCTGGGATGCGATGATTAGAGCAGGTGCGATCACGGCGCCGCTTACGATCTGCGCGGGGCTTTTGCTCTTGATCTTTGATCTGGGCAAGCCATTTAGCTTTTATCTTTTGCTGATCAAATTTAACTTCGGCTCGGTGATGAGTCTCGGCGTTTTGGCGCTTTTGATCTACGTGCCGTTTAGCTTTGTATTTGCGCTATGCGTATTCGGCGAGGAAATTTGCAAATTTAAACTACTTGCGTTCCTGCGACCTATCGTAAATTTGCTAAGCTCATTTGCCAAAGCTTCCAAACTTTTTGAGCGAGTTTTATTCGTGCTTGCTCTTTGTGTGGGCGCATATACGGGCTTTTTGTTAAGCGCGGTGATGAAAATTCCGCTTTGGAATACTCCAGTGCTGCCGATTTTATTTTTGCTATCCGGCTTTTCCAGCGGCATCGCGGCGAGCATTTTAGTGGGACTTCTGTTTTTTAAAGGCTCGTTAAACAAAGATAGCATAAAATACCTTTTGGTGCTTGATCTGCGCGCGATACTCTTTGAGATTCCGCTTTTATTCATTCTGTTTGTCGGGATGTATTTTGAGGGCGGCACTAGCGCGCTTGCGGCACAGCAGGCTTTGACGCACGAGGTTTACGGTAAAATTTTCTGGATCGGCGTTTTAGGCACGGGGCTCATCGCTCCGATCATCATCGCCTTTACGGCGCTGAAAAACCACGCCTACAAGCCTGCGTTTATAGTTTTAAATTCTTTCGTTGTGCTTTGCGGCGTCATTCTGCTTCGCTACTACATCGTATATGCGGGGCAAATTTGCACGGGAGCGTAATCTCGCTCCCGATTTAGGGAACGGGTTTGAAAATTTTACTTTTAGAAGACGATTTTGAATACAGAAGCAGCGTAAGCGAGTATCTACAGGAGCTTGGCTACGAGGTGGACGAATGCGAAAGCGGCGACGCAGCCTGCGATAAGATCGCCGCAAATGCTTACCACTTGCTGATTTTAGACATCAAAGTGCCGGAGGTTTCGGGCGAAGAGGTGCTTAGATATGCGCGAAACCTCGGTCTTAACACTCCTGTGATGATGACCTCGCTCGGCGACATCGACGATTTAAGCCAGTGCTACGAGCTAGGCTGTAACGAATACCTAAAAAAGCCCTTCCACCTAGCCGAGCTTAAATTTAGAGTAAGCGAGCTGATGCGAAAGTATTTTGGCGACGAAAAGGGCGCCGTCAAGATCGCGGATAAATTTCACTACTTCGCAAATTTAAAAATTTTAAAGCGCGCAGACGAAGAGATATCGCTAAGCGCCAAAGAGATTAAAATCATAGAATTTCTGCTCGCCAATATCAAAAGATTCGTAAGTGTCGATGAGCTCATCGCCGACGTGTGGGACGGCGAGGCAGGCAGCGTCGATGTACGCGTGCATATCAGCAACCTCCGCTCCAAAACGAGCAACGACTTCATCCTCTCCAGCCGCGGACTCGGATATAAGATAAATGCTTAAAGGGTTTAAATTTACGCTTTTTAGCGCGATTTTCATCATCGGCGCCTTTATAAGCGAGAGTCTTTATATCATCTATTTAAATTCCAAAATCGAGGAGAGCGCCGACGTCGCCGAGCTGATACAAAAAAGCAGCGAAGCCCTAGCCGGCGCGGATCTGAATCTAAAAGACGAGCTAATCTACGACTACGCGATCCTAAATGCAAATGGCGAAATTTTAAGATCAAACCTAAGCGTGCAGCCGCCGGATTTTGCATTTATCACGCTGAAATTCGGCGGGCGAGTGTTTTTTAAGCGCCATTTTCTACATGAGGGCAAGCTATATTTTTTCGTCATCTCAAAAAAGATAAGCTATGCCAAGATAGAATTTATCGCGATCTCCACGATCTTTATCACGATTTTCGTAGCGCTCATCATCGCGCTGTTTAACTACAAAATCATAAAAAATTTCTACGCGTAGCAAAGTAACCTCATCAAGGCGTTTTTCAACGACGCGATGCACGAGCTAAAGACCCCTCTGGGCGTCGCGCTCATCAACACCGAGATGCTTGGGCTGCGCGACAAACACACGGCGCGAATAAAATCCGCGCTTAAGCAGATGGTAATTACTTACGAGGACGTAGAATACTTCATCAAAAGCGGCAAGATGAGCTTCAAAAGCCGCCGCATCGATATGAGCGAGTTTTTGAGCGCTAGGATAAATTTCATCTATCTGGTCGCAAAAAGCAAAAACATAAGCTTGCAATCGCGAATAGCGCCAGATGTGAGCGTTTTTATGGACGAAACCTCGCTAATGCGCCTCATCGACAACACTCTAAGCAACGCCATAAAATACTCTCGCCCTGGCGGCAAAATCATCATCGGGCTGGAAAAAAGGGTGAGCATAGCGGTCTTTAGCGTGCAGGATTTCGGCATCGGCATAAAGGATACGAGCGCGATCTGGGAGAGATACTCGCGCGAAAACGCAGCTCTTGGCGGATTCGGTCTCGGGCTAAACATAATCGATAAAATTTGCAAGCGCTACGGCATCGCAAAAAGCGTCAGCTCGAAGCTTGGCGAGGGCAGCACCTTTTGCTACAAAATCCCGCTGTTTAAGCAGAAGCTTTTAGATTAAAGGCGCACTAAATTTAGGCGCAAATTTTAAAATTTAGAAGTGAAATTTACGCGGCTAGGACTTTTTAAAATTTCCTTTTGAAGGGAATTTTCAGCCACCTTTTGCCTCTCTACTACCTAAATAATATTCTTTCAATGGATAATTTAGATTTCCGCAGTTGTCCAGCTCAAAACCCTGTTTTATATCAAACGACGCCTTGTTTCTTTCCTGATAATATTCTTTGATTTTTTCAGAAAAATTCATTCTATCAAATAGGTATTCGGAATGGTTGCGTTGTATATAATTTTTATAAATTAAAACAAACTTATCTAACAATATATGAATATTCGGCCCTTTATAAGCGCCGTCTAGAGTAATTATCGGTCTATCAAATCCAGCACTCATATCGTTCAAATTTATCTTTATATATTTCTTTGGGTCGGTTTTTTTAGCCTTTAATTTATTCATAAAAATTTCCTCAAACGTCTCATTATTATCATGATGC
>CAURMQ010000022.1:0-16865 GCA_963525765.1 uncultured Campylobacter sp.
CCCTACGGTTTGGGGCGGTGAAGGTCAAGTCAAGTCTGGTACGGAAGATGACGTAGGATCGTTCGCTGGCGGTAGCACATCGGATAACAGTACGAGTGATACTTCTACGAAAAAGTTAGATACGGGTGACATTCGCGATATCTACAATCAAAAGACTGATTGGTAGTATTCGCGTTAAGCTCGCAATACAGAGGCTAGCTTTCGGGCTAGCCTTTTTTTATGGGCGGAATTTTAGTTTTCTTGGCGACAGATTTTTTAAAATTATGCTTTGTAAATTTTGCTTGAAAATTCTGTGAGATAGAATTTTGTGAAATTTTAAATTGCGAAATTCTGCTTTACAAATTTTTGCCTGAAAATTTCGTGAGATAGAATTTTCTTAAATTTTAAATCACGAAATTTCGCTGCAAAGCTTGGCGGTAAATTTTACTTACTAAGATTTGCGCGTCGTAATGACATATAATTTACGCGCTAATTTCAAGCAGTAGAATTCCAAAGCAAAATTTTGCAGTTAAATTTTACCGTACGAAATTCTCGATTGTTAGCATGGCAAGCTTTGCATGGCGCGATCGCGTAAAATTTGCCGGAAAATTTCATCACTCAGAATTTTTCTGCCTCCAAATATAGCTGCAGAATTCCGTTTCGTAAAATTTCGCATTCCAATCCTCATCCTAAAATTATATCGCGGTAAAACGCATCGCTGATAAAACTTAAAATTCTATTGCTCAAAGCCGCCTGCATTCCCCCTTATACTTCAAAATTTTATTTCGTAAAATTTCAATCCGCCTAGAGCCGCCGTATAAATTTCGCCTCATAAATTCTATTCGCCCATTTACCCGTTTTTAAATGAAATTTCGGCACAATGCGGCTTAAAATTTCATCAGGAAAGCCACTTGAAAACAAAAAATATCAGAAATTTCAGCATCATCGCACATATCGACCACGGCAAATCCACGCTCGCAGACCGCCTGATTAGCGAGTGCAACGCCGTCGAGGCGCGCCAGATGAGCAGCCAGATCATGGATACGATGGATATCGAAAAGGAGCGCGGCATCACGATCAAGGCGCAGTCCGTGCGGCTCGAGTACGAGCTTGACGGCGAGAAATACGTTTTAAATTTAATCGACACTCCGGGCCACGTGGATTTTAGCTACGAAGTCTCGCGCTCGCTGGCTAGCTGCGAGGGGGCGATCCTCGTCGTGGACGCGAGCCAGGGCGTGCAGGCGCAGACCATCGCAAACGTCTATATCGCGCTGCAGCACAACCTCGAAATCATCCCCGTGCTCAATAAAATCGATCTGCCCGCCGCCGATCCGCAGCGCGTAAAAGATGAGATCGAGCACGTCATCGGGCTTGATTGCAGCAGCGCGATCGAGGTCAGTGCCAAAACGGGCGTGGGCATCAAGGAGCTTTTAGAGGCGATAATCACTCGCATACCTGCGCCCAAAACGGACGATGCCGCGCCGCTTAAGGCGCTCATCTACGACAGCTGGTTCGATAACTACCTAGGTGCGCTCGCGCTTGCGAGGCTCTACGACGGCGTGCTGAAAAAGGGCGACGAGGTCTATATCATGGGTAGCGAGAACCGCCACGAGGTGCTTGATCTGATGTATCCCAACCCGCTTGCGCCCGCCAAAACCCGCGAGCTTAGCAGCGGCGAAGTGGGCATCGTAGTAATGGGACTAAAAAACGTCGCCGACGTGCAGGTGGGCGATACGATCACGCTTTTTAAAAAACGCGCTACCGAGCCCGTGGGCGGGTTTGAGAAGGCCAAGCCCTTCGTGTTTGCGGGCATCTATCCCGTGCAGACCGATAAATTTGAAGATCTGCGCGACGCTTTGGATAAGCTCAGCCTAAACGACAGCTCGCTTAGCTACGAGCCCGAGACGTCGCTCGCGCTAGGATTTGGCTTTCGCGTCGGGTTTTTGGGGCTACTGCATATGGAGGTCGTAAAGGAGCGGCTCGAGCGCGAGTTTGATCTCGATCTCATCGCCACGGCGCCGACCGTCACATACGCCGTGTATCTCACGGACGGCTCGTGCGTGCGGATACACAGCCCCAGCGAGCTTCCCGCGCCAAATTTCATCGAGCGCATCGAGGAGCCTTACGTCAAGGCGACCATCATCACCCCGAGCGAGTTTTTGGGCAATCTCATCAGCCTTTTAAATTTGCGCCGCGGCATCCAAACCAAGATGGATTACATCACGCCGGAGCGCGTCCTGCTCGAATACGACGTGCCGACAAACGAGATCATAATGGACTTTTACGACAAGCTCAAGTCCTGCACCAAGGGATATGCGAGCTTCGATTACGAGCCGATCGATTACAGGCGCGGCGATCTAGTCAAGCTCGATATCCGCGTCGCGGGCGAAGCGGTCGATGCGCTCTCGATCATCGTGCCCGCCTCAAAGGCCGAATCTAAGGGGCGCGACCTCGTCAAAGCGATGAAGGAGATCGTGCCGCGGCAGCTTTTTGAAGTCGCGATCCAAGCAAGCATTGGCAACAAGATCATCGCGCGCGAAAACGTCCGTGCCATGGGCAAAAACGTGACCGCCAAGTGTTACGGCGGCGACATCACGCGCAAGCGCAAGCTGCTCGAGAAGCAAAAAGAGGGCAAGAAGCGCATGAAGGCGATCGGCAAAGTAAATCTGCCGAGCGAGGCATTTTTGAGCGTGCTGAAGATCGATTAAATTTTATGCTTGAGCGGGTGATCTAAATTTTATCTTTTGCCGCGCGGTCGTAAAATTTGCTTTTAAATTTTAACGATCGCTCGAGCGGTTTAAATTTAGCGGCTCGTCGTTCGGTATGAAATTTCGTCTTTAAATTTAAAGATCTTAAGAGGCGATTTAAATTTTATGACCGCACGGCGTCGCTCGTCGTCCGAGCTGATACATTCGCTGCTGCGCGCGCCGGTTTTGCGCCGCTTTAAGCTCTAGCGCTCGCTGCTCGGTCGTAGAATTCTGCTGCTTGCCGTTAGGCTAAAATTTTGCCTTTCAAATTTAACGATCCCCGAGTAGTCTGAATTTCGCCGTCTGCCGATCATTGCGGTCGCGTCCGTCATCTTCTGCAATTGCACTCGCCATGCCCGTCGCTTTCTGCAAAATTTTATCCGGGCGGCACCCGCTATGAAATTTCACCTGTCGCGGTTTTGTAAAATTTGATTAAATTTTGCCCGTCTTGCCGCGTTAAATTCCATAGCGCGAGTGTTTTATAGCAAAACGGCGTGCGCGGCGTATAATAATAGGGCGCGTTGATAAATTCAGCAAAAGCGCTAAATTTATCGGCGTAAAAAAGGAGAAAAATGGAATTTTTAGACCGCTTAGGCGTGGATAGGAGCAGCTTTACCGATCTGTTTTCGGCATGTTTAGGTTACGGCGCAAGGGTGCAAGAGATGGGCTCGAAGCTAATCATGAAGGGCAGGCATCGGTTTGTGGATTTTGAGCGCGGTGAGATCAGTTTCGGCGATGATACGCCGCGTGCCATTTGGTATATCGGCAGCGAAGCAAGCGGTAGCCGCACGTGGCTGTGGGGGTACGAGAACATAAACCGCCTTGATGAGCGGCCACTTACCCTTGCGCGAGATGTGCGCGACTTTGGCTTGCGGCACGGGCTAGCGGAGCTTGGCACGCCTAAGCTTGCACTAAGTGCGGAGATAAACGGGCATGCTCCAAGCGCGATCGCGTGCGGGCTATCGTAGGAGCCGATAATCTACTACCGCTGCCCGCACGCCGGCGGAGCAGTGTTTGTGGCGTTTGCGGCGGGCGAGTGCGTGAGCTCCGATGGCACGATCAAGCTCAGCATGGATGCAAACGAGCTTATCTCTTTGGCGCGCGATTACACAGGTGCATTTAAGTCAAATCACGCCGTTTTATCGGGGGCGCTTTTGATGAGAAACGGCACGAAATTTAGCGAAGCGGCGGGCAAGATCGTAGCAAATTTTAAAAATGATGCGCTCTTTTCGTTTGATAATTTGGGGCGGCTAAGCGAGGTGGAGTTTGCCGTATAGAGCCGCAAATCTCGCGCCGTGCATTCCAGGGCTTTGAAATTTACGCCGTAAAATTTTGCCCTGTAAATTTATATCATAGAATTTTGCGCCTCGGAATTTTGCTTGGTAGAATTTGTATCGCGGAATTCTGCCGCGTGGAATTCTGTCTTAAAATTTTGCGCCGTAAAATTCCGCTACTCTATCCGCGCCCAAGCCTTTAAATTTTAAACCAAAATCAGCCGCCGTCGATGTCAAAATCAAGATGCTCTTTGAAATAGGCGCGCAGCCTGCGGCGGTCGTTGCGACCGGGCGTGATCGCAAACCACAGCACGCGGTCGTTTAGATCCTTGCCACGGATCAGCACGGTGTCGCGCAGCAAGATATCATGAAAGTCGCCGTTTAGTCGCCATGACGAGAGCGCCTTGGCGAAGAAAAAGACCACGACGCCCACGACCATTATCACGAACGCCATCCCCACGCGCTCGCTCATGGCGATACCGACTAGCCACAGCACGATGATCGATCCGATTCCAAATGTGAAGAACTGCTCGTATTTTACGTAGCGGGAGTGGCTAAGCGCCGTGTAGCCCGTGCAGGTGCGCAAAAAGCCCGGCGTGAGCCTAACGTAGTCGATATTAAAGAGCAAAATTTCGCTCTTGCCCGCGCCCGAAACGAAGGTGATCGCGTGGTCGCTAAATTTATACAGCCCGCCGCCGTCGCGCCCCTGATACCAAGCTACGCCCGCGATCAAAAGCCCTAAAATCCCGCCTCCGCCGCGACCGCGTCCGTTACCTAAAAAAATTTCATCTAAATCAAGCCGGGCCGACACGCCGTAAAAAAATATAAAGACCATCATCGCAATGACGAAGATCACGATGAAGGAGTTGTCGTTTTTGACGCTAAATCCGCCTGCACTCGCGGTTCGTGCGCCGCGGCTGCGAAGGGCGGCTTTGTAGTCTTTGGTGCTAAAAGTAGGCATCAGCTTCCTTTCTTTCGGGCTTGCGAAACTCTTTTGCGCTTTGAAAGCCCGTTTAAAACGGTGAAATTTTATAAAATTTCAGATCAAATTCGGATTAAATTTCAAATTTGAAGAGGCTTTGAAATTTAAGCTAGTTTCAAATTTAAAGGATTTGAAATTTAGCCGCCCAGCTACGCTTAAAATTTACGCTTTCGCTTAAATTTATCAAAATTTAAACGCATAGTGGCACCGAAAGATCGTAAATTTAGCCCGGGCTAAACCCCATTTTTGTATAATTTCATGAAATTTTAAAGGATAGAAAATGAAAAAATTTTTTGCTTTGCTTCTTGCGGCGCTATTCTTTGTTGGTTGCGGGCAGTCTCAACCGAAAGTGCCGATCGCAAGCGCGTATAAATTCAAGGGGATTACCTACCAACACTTCCAAAACCATAATCCGAAAAAATTTGTCTATCAATCGCCGGAAGCGGTCGAGAAAAAGTATAACGAGCAGCTTTTAGCGGCGTTAAAGGAGGCGAACCTACTGGATCAAAACTCTACCGACGAGCTTAAAATTACAATAAAGCACCACAGGGGCTTTACGGGCGAAGCTACTCCGTTTCCTAGCGATAGAATCGGTGGCATAGAGTTTATTTATGAGGTTAAACTAGTAAGAAACGGTCAAATTTTAAGAAGTTACGTGCAAAATGACATCGAGCATTACGATCCGGGATTTTTCGGCAATATGAAAACCATAGCGTTGCAAAATACGGATGATAGCTATGAAAATGCCGCAATTACGGCTCTTGTCAAGCATTTAATGGAGATCATAAAGAGCTTTTAGTGGCTCAAGGGCTTTGCATTGCAAACTAAACTGCAGTAAAATTTTAAAGCACAACTGGCTAGCGTATGTGGCGGTTCGCATGATCTAAATCATCATAAATAGTTTTCGACGTCTTGCAGGTTTCTAAATCGCGGAATTTAAAAAAACAGCTGCAAACCTGCGCGGTAAATTGAAGTGTAGTTTTGTAGAAATTAAGAAATCAATTGAAATTGCAGATGGTAGTAGCCTTGCTGAAGCAAATTCCGCTTCCTCGCAGTCAAATTCTGCGTTATAACCCAATTTTAAATGCTATAAATTTGAAATTCTGCGGTACAAAGCACCTGTTTATAGGCTATGAGCGTAGCCTCTTTTGCAAAGCCTTTATGTAGAGTACTGAGTACTGCGTGTTTTGCGTAATCTATCTTATAAGCCTTTTTAAGCTCATCCAAAAACCGCTCGCGGCTAAAAACAAAAATGAAAGCGAAGATAGGCAAAATATAAGCTTGCCGATCTGCCCGAAAATTTCGCCCGAATGAATATCTAAAACTGCCATGCGTATCGTCATAAAACGCGGCATTTGCGCTTTCATATCGGCAAATTTAACATCCCTTAAAATTTCGCCACTCGTAGCATTGATCGCGATCCTATTAAATTCATCGCTCTCGTCGCTCGCAATCCCGTATATCGCGCTATATACTCCGTCTTTTGGATTAAGCATTATGTTAAAAAATTTAAAATTTTCGCCATGCTTTCGGGTAAAAATTTCAAACATAGCATCGATCTCTTGCAGTTTGCTTGTATCCTTAAACCCAGACTTTTGGCTAGGTTCAAATTTTTCAGCTTTATAAATTTGCTCCTCGCCCAAAATTTTATTCGTTAATCTTGCTAGCCAGTCATAAGAAAAATATAGCCCGCTCGCGCTTATAGCAAAAAGTATTGCAGCCGCATAGATGCCCGTGCATCCGTGGATCTGATAAAGCAGCGCGTAGCCGCGAGTTTTGAAGTTGATCTTCAGCGCTTTTGTGAGCTTGCATCTAAAAAACGGATAATAGATCAAAATCCCGCTTAGCAAAAGCAAAATGAGCCCTAGCGTGCTAAGTGCCACGATTTGCCTGCCGATCTCGCGAGCCCCCTCGCCAAAGGCAAGCTCAAAGCCTAGATTTGTATGTAGGCTTAGCACAACGTTCATTATCCTCTCTTCATAGCTCTCGCCGACGATTTGTCCGTCATAAGGACTCAAAAAATACGCTCTTGCTCGTCCTTTGCCGTCTTTGCCCGCGACTTCGATGCTTGCGCCGCCGTCTTTTATGCCGATTAGCTCCGGCGTGAAGCTGCTTTGCTTCTCGCCGAAAATTTTTAAAATTTCAGAAATTTTTAGGCGAGGTACATCTTTTTGGACGGCGAAAGACTGCCGCTCGTTAATCGCGTCAAAAATTTCATCGTGATACGAGATGAAACAGCCCGACAAGGCGACTACGAGCAGCGGTAGTGCACAAAGCAGAGACAAAATTAAATGGACGTTGAACCAAAAGTTTTTCTTTAAAACTCTCCTCATCGTTCAAATTTCATCTTTAAATTTTGCTCGAATTAAAAATTTACGTTGAAGCCGAGCTGAAATTTACGACCCTCAGCTATGAGGGCCCTGGTCGGTTTATCGTCTATTACTCTTTCGTTAAATACGTTATATACGCTAAAATTTACGCTAGCGTTTTTCGTGATTTTATAGTTAGTCCCGACGTCGGTGACGGCGTAGCCCTTGGTACTTACATATACGCCGTTTTTTATCCTGCTTATATAATTTACCTGCGTCCAGAAGCTCAGATCGCTATTAAAGTCGTAATCAAGTCCCGTTTTTATCATATAGCGCGGGGTGTCGGTCAGCGCTTTGCCTTCGTTTTCGCCTGATTTTTGTTTTGATTTAGCATAGGTATAGTTTGCGTGAAATGCTAAATTTGATAAAATTTTCCACTCGCCGCTAAGCTCAAGTCCGTCTATGGAAGCTCTGCCGACATTTACGTTTTCATAAATTCCAAAATAGGTTTTGCCTTGATAAACACAAGTCCAAGTAGCGGGATTATTAAAATTCGCTCCCGATCCCCAGCCGTAGCATCTCACGACGCTATCGACCTTGTCTTTAAAGTCGGTATGAAAAGCCGTTGCAGAAAAGCTTAAATTTTCGTTATTATCATACGATGCTCCAATCTCGTAGTTTACGCTAGTTTCGGGCTTTAGGCTGCTTTTTCCCAATCTAATACCACGCCCGTGGTTTATCGGTATTTTTAGTCCTTCGGTTCTGTCGTCGATATTTGGCGTCGTGTATCCCGCCGATACGCCGCCCTTAAAAGATAGATTTTCGCTTAAATGATAAACGATGTAGCCGCGCGGCGCGATGTGTCCGCCGTAGTCTTTGTCGTAGTTATATCTTAAACCTGCCGTCAAAGTAAGCGCGTCCGTGACGTAAAAATCATCCTCGCCGAACACCGAAAAATCCCATCTTTTAGGTGTGCGTCGTCGCTAAAGCCGGGTTCGTTTTGCGAAGAATCAAGCTTCTCACGGCGATACTGCGCGCCGAGCGTTAAAGTATTTGAGTCAAAAAGATATGAACCTTGGGTATTAAATATCGTAGAACCTAGTTTGATATTGCTAGCGGCTTGATCGGAAAAGGTTTTTGTAACCTCGTGCGATAGATAGGTATCGGTTAGAAATTTATCGTATCTTCCGCTATGCGAGAGCGAAATTTGATCGTCTTTGTCGTCTTCGTGAGTGTTATATCCTAGATACGCCGTTTTGCCTAGAGTTCTTGAGGTCAAGTTTTTAGTGTGTTTGTAATCAAGCGCGAGATCGTCGTTCTCGGTAGGCTTATACATAAGCTTCGCACCGAAATTCTTATCCGCGTCTTTTGGATTGCCGTAGTCTTTGGCGTCTTCAAATTTATGAAAATATCGCCCGTAGAGCGAAATTCCGAGTGCGTCTGGCACTATCGCGCCGCTTGCATAAAATCCAGTAGAGTAGCCATTGCCTATGTCTTTGTGCTGCGCGATATCGTAGTAACCGTTTATATTGGCGCTAGGTTCATTAGAAAAGCCCTTGGTGATGATGTTTATCACGCCGCCCATAGCGTCGGTACCGTATAGAGAGCTCATCGGTCCGCGAATGACTTCCACGCGGGCAATAGCATTTGCGGGCGGGATGAAGCTTTGGATGCTTCCTTGCGAGCCGAAACCCGGAAATGCGCTCTCGCTGGAAACAGGACGACCGTCGATTAAAATTTTAGTATATTTTGAATCCATACCACGCATTCTGATATCGCTTTTGCCCTTCATTGAGCTAAATCTAGGCGCGGAATATACGCCTGGTATATCCTTTACGATTCGGCTACATCTTTGTGATTTCTCTTTTCGATCTCTTTTTGAGGTATTACCGAGATCGACGCCGGCGCTTCTTTGATATCTTGCTCAAAGGCGGTGGCGCTTACGACGATCTCTCCTAAATCGGCCTCTTGCCCCCCCCCATAGTTGTGCGGTTAAAACCGAAACTGCCACGAGTGATAAATGCAAACTGCGCATTATTATATCCTTTTGATAAAATTTTGCGAATGAAATTCACGGACGAAATTATAGCTCCGAAAAGATTAAATATTTATGAAATATTAAAAGGCGTTATCGCTATCAAGCATATTTGATTCTCTCGTGCAATCGCTATTTATAGGCATTGATGAATAAAATTTTATTTGCTCTTGACAGTTTAAGGAGCGAATGATAAATTTAAAGGCGCAATGAGCTTTAAAAATTTACGCCGCGTTGTAAATATCAAAATTTAAATGCAGTGAGCTGGGGGTATCTGTCATTAGTGTGCGCCGTGGGTTTTTGCAGAGAAATTTAATGAGACTTTGCGAAGCGTAGCCGATGCGCACAGAAGCGAGCGATAATTAAATTTTCACTATGAATTTAAATAAGAGTGTTTTTAATACTAATTTTTCAAGCGTTAAAATGCGGCTTGCAGCGGTTAATGCGGTAAATTTGCTCCGCGGTTGCAGTTAAATTTTTCCGCCGCGTGGAGTAAATGTCGCGCATAAATTGAATTCGCCGCCTAGAAGCTAAATTTCGCGTCGCAGTTAAATTCCAAATAGTTAAATCGCAGCGAGCTCAACGCTGCAAATTTAGAGCCCACAAAGCGTAAGCGCTTGACTTAGGCTGAGCCGCGACCTATTACTACAAGACGACTATTTTACGCATTTTCGCGCCGTGTTTCAAACCGCGCAACGTTTTAAATTTTAAAATTTTATTTGAATAAACTGTTTACGCTCTCGTCGTGATATACCCGCCTGATGACCTCGCCGAAAAGCGGAGCGACGCTGATTACCTTGATGCGGTCGCTTTCCTGCTTTAGCGGGATCGTGTCGGTCACGACGAGGCCGTCTAGCGCGCCGCTTTCGATGCGCTCGTATGCCGGGCCGCTCAGCACGGCGTGCGTACAAAACGCGCTGACGCTCTTCGCGCCCTGTTCCTTAAACGCGCCCGCGGCCTTGACGATGGTGCCCGCGGTATCGATCATATCGTCGATTAGGATCACGTCCTTGCCCGCGACGTCGCCGATGATATTCATCACTTCGCTTTTGTTCGCCTCCTCGCGGCGCTTATCGACGATCACCAGATCGAGCGAGAGCTTTTTGGCGAAGCTTCTGGCGCGCGCGACGCCGCCCACGTCGGGGCTGGCTATGATCGGATTTTTTAAATTTTTCTCTTTCAGATAATCCAAAAATATCAGCGAGCCGTAGAGGTTATCGACCGGCACGTCGAAAAAGCCCTGTATCTGCCCCGCGTGCAGATCCATCGTGACGACGCGGTCGATCCCCGCCGTCTGCATCATATTTGCCACGAGCTTCGCGCTGATCGGCACGCGCGGAGCCGCCTTGCGGTCTTGGCGAGCGTAGCCGAAGTAGGGCACCACCGCCGTGATCGAGTTCGCGCTGGAGCGCTTCAGCGCGTCGGTTAGGATCAGAAGCTCCATCAGATTGGAGTTTGCGGGCGCGCATGTGGGTTGGATGACGAAGACATCCTTGCCGCGCACGCTCTCGCCGATCTGGACGCTGATTTCGCCGTCGCTGAAGGTTTTGATCGCGCACTCGCTAAGCGGCAGCGAGAGATATTTGGAGATTTTTTTGGCAAATTCGGGATTTGCGGTGCCGGAGAAAATTTTATATCCGCGCATTTTGGTGACCTTTGGATTGAAATTTGCCCGAATTCTACACCAAAAGCGCTAAATTTTAGCTAATTCGCCCGCTGCGCTCGCGTAAAATTCATAAGCGAGCATCGCGGACCGCCGCATGTTTGCGAGATAAATTCTTTAAAATTTCAGGGCGGCTCGGTTCGCCGCGGTTTTGATTGGGCAAAATTTGGCTACGGATTACGGTGCCCGCGAGCGATCAGCACTCACGTTTTCGTACGAGCAGTCGCGCAGATTGCGGGCAAAACCGTATCGCAAAGCTTGATGAAAGTCTGAGATAGCGCATCAGGCGGGAGCGCGGTACGGCTAAAGTCGTATCGCACAGGGCATGGTGCGGATGAGCGCGAAATTTTATATTTGCTATGCAAACGCGCAAATTTTATTTTTGAACTGCGGAGAGTGCGTTTAAATTTAAATTTTGAGCTTGCACGGGACAGACTGCGCGGATACTTGCGGCGCGCTAAATTTAGACTGCCGCGGCGTATGAATTTTGGATCGCCAGCGCGGTTAAATTTAAAGCGCGCTTTGACGATCAAATTTAAAGCTTGCTGTTTAGAGCTCGATCGCGCGCCGCAAAATTTTAAAATTTATCGCGCGACTTTGGTCTGCCATGTAAATTTAGACACCGCCTTTGCGCGCTTAAATTTTAAAATCGCGCAGGCTTGCTTCGCCGCGTAAATTTCTATATCGTTTTGGCGCGCTTAAATTTAAAATCACGCGGCGCAGTGTAAATTTATCCGCAGCGGGCGCTATTCCGTGATTTTGGTGGGCTCGCCGAAGAGTCTATTCATCTCGGAGATCAAAATTTCCTTGCCGTCCTGCGCGCCGTTTGCGAGCTCGGCGAGGCCTGCCTTGGCGGCGCGCACGCTCTTGCTCGTATCGCGGGGCTTTGCGGCGTAGTTTTGCGGATCGGTGGATCTTAACAGATCGTCTTTGGGCGGCTGTTTTTCGCCCTCGCTGTTATCGCCTTTTTTTTGCGGTTTTGCCGCTTTCGACGCGGAATTGTCTTCGGAATTTTCGCCGCCGTTTGAAATTTCATCTTGCTCGGAGTTCGCGGCTCCGCTCGCGCCTACCTCGGAATTTTGCGCGCCGCTCGGCGTAGAATTTTCTTGCTTCTGCGGCGCGCCCTGCTCGATCTTGATGGCCGCGCTCTCGCCGAAAAGCGATTTTAGCACGCTATTTATCGCTCGCGAGCCCTTGCGCAGGTACTCTCTGTCCTGCCCCTGCGCGCGCGAGAGCAGATACAGCGTGCCGCGCTCAAATTTTAAAAATTCCACGCACTTGCTAAATTTCTCGCCCAGATCGTAATCGCGGTCGTAAATTTTGGCTAGAAAATTCTCGTAAATTTCATTTTGAGCGCCCGTTTTGGCGGATGGGCTAGAATTTTTAGTCTGCGCGTCGCTGCCTGCGTTTGGTTTTATTTCGTCGCTCGCGTCAGTGCTTTGTTTCGCCGCACCGAAGTTTTGCGCAGGGCTTGCGGGACGTTTCGCGCTCGCCGTAAAGCTCGGCACTTCGCTTGTAGCGCTACCCTGGTCGCTTGACGTAAAAGTTGCGCTGTCCGGCTCGCTGTTTGGCACAAAAGTCGCGCTTTGGTTGAAATTTGACCTAAAATTCGGCGCAGAGTTTTGCGCGTTTAAATTAGGCGCCGAAGCGGAAGGATAGCCCTCGCCTTGATCCAGGGATCTGCCGACCTCGATCAGCTCGTCGATCTCGCGCAGATTGACCGCCTCCATCATCATAAAAATCATCATAGAAATCGCGTAGGTGTTGTCGGGGCTGATGGCGAGCATGCTCTTAGCGCCCGCTAAAATGCGGAAAAACCGCTCATACATCAGCAGGCTAAATTTCGCGTCGCGGCGCAGGAATTTATCCTTTAAATTTGCGATCATCTCGTCGATTATCGTCTCGGCGTTGTAGTTTTCGACCTCTTTGATGATCTCGATCGCGCCCGCACGGTCTTGGCGCAGCACTACGTCTAAAATTTCGCCAATTTTGGCGGGATCGAGCAGGCCTAGCATATCGGCGATCGCACGCTCGGTGATACCTTCGCGGCTAAAGATAATCGCCTGATCGAGGAGCGTGAGCGTGTCTCGTAGCGAGCCCGAGCCGCTGCGCGCTAGAATTTCGAGCGCGCCCTCTTCGTAAGCGATGTTTTCGGTTTTTAAAATTTGCTCTAGATGCGCTACGACGGCGCTTTTGGCGATCGGCTTAAAGCGAAAGTGCTGCGTGCGCGATAGAACCGTGACGGGAAGCTTGAGCGGATCGGTGGTCGCAAGGATAAATTTTACGTAGCTAGGCGGCTCCTCAAGCGTCTTTAAAAGCGCGTTGGAAGCCTCTTTGGTGAGCATATGCACCTCGTCGATGATGAAAATTTTAAAGCGCGCGCTTGCGGGATGATACTTCGTCTGCTCGATGAGCTCGCGAATATCGTCGATCTTGCGGTGGCTGGCGGCGTCCATCTCGATGATGTCGATGTGGCGCCCCTCGTTTGCCATTACGCAGTTATCGCAGAGCTCGCACGGCTTGCCGGTGGGGCCTTTGTCGCATAAAAGCGCTTTGGCAAAAATCCTAGCCGTCGAGGTTTTGCCGCTGCCGCGAAGTCCGCTGAAAAGATATGCGTGGCTCAGCCTGCCCGAATCCAGCGCGTGCGCGAGGCTTTTGGCGACGGCGTCTTGACCGATGAGCTGATCGAAGCTTTTGGGTCTGTATTTTAAAGCGAGTGCTTGCAAAATTTCTCCTTTGATCTCGCAATGATACAAAAAAATCTATAAATTTTAAATTTAGTGCTACAATGCGCCCGAATTTCAGAAAAAGGATAAAAATGAAAAAATTTTTAATCGGCGTATTTGCGCTATTTTTTGTCGCTTGCTCGCAAACCAGCAGCGTCATCAGCTTAAATCCGTATCTTTCTAAGGCCGATCAGACCGTAAGCGGCAAGTCGGTAAATATCAACGCGATCAACGATCAGCGCGAAAATCAGATGGTAATCGCCGTCATCAACGATAATAACGGCAAGCTGGTCGATGAGGTACTTTTAAAAAACAATCTCTCGGCGTGGTTCGACAAAGCTTTACGCGCGGAGCTTGAGGCTCGCGGCGTAAAGATCGATCCGGCAAGCCCGAATATCGTAACCGTAAATATTAGAAGCATCTCGGCGGCGATCAACGGCTACTCGAAGGAAAATATGAGCGCAAGAGGCGAGGTCGCGATCTCTATCGTGCAGGGCAACAAAACTACGACCAAGCGCGTAGCTCAAGATCAGAGCAAATTTACGGCGCTTCGCACGGCCAGATCGCTTAATCCTTTCGTGCAAAGCCTGCTAGACGACATCGTCAAAAAATCCGCCGATCAAATCATCTCTACGCTTTAGATGCGCTGCGTAAATTGCGGCGCGTTTAGCCTGCGCATGATCTGCGCCGCCTGCGCCGCAAATTTAGCCGAATGCCGCCTAAGTATGCGGCAGGTGGAGGGCTTTAGCGTGTTTTACTACTACGGCTACTCCGAAATTCGCGAGCTTATACTTTCTAAACATCACGAATACGGCGCTGCGGTGCTTGCGCGCATAGCCTCTTTAAGCTTAGCGAAATTCCCGCTTCATCTGCAGCGCGAAATTTCTGCAAATCCGCAAAATTACGAAACGTTTAAAACGGACGGGATTTTTAAATTTAACGCCGTGCCGCTGGATGATGACGCTCGCAGCGGCTATTCGCACACGGCGATCCTAGCTCGCGCGCTAAAAAGCGAACTGATTGAGCCGAAATTTCACTGCCTGCGCGCGCAAAACCGCGTCAAATACACGGGGCAGAGTTTGGAATTTCGCCTAAAACACAAGCGAAATTTTAAAATTTTAACCCCGCCGAAATTCCCCGTAATCCTGGTAGATGACATCATCACCTCGGGCCTTAGCATGCTGCAAGCGCGCGAGAGTTTGATCGATGGCGGCTTTATGCCCGTGTGCGGCTTGGTTTTAGCTAATGCAAAAGAATAATTCGCTATAATCGCGCTTTAAAATTTAAAAGGATATTTATGCAATCAAATATGTTTGAAAATCAGGAGATCATCGATATCGACGTCGAAGAATCGATCAAGACGAGCTATCTTGATTACTCGATGAGCGTTATCATCGGTCGTGCGCTGCCGGACGCCAGAGACGGCCTAAAGCCGGTGCATAGGCGAATTTTATACGCGATGAACGATCTTGGCGTGGGCTCTCGCCAGCCATACAAAAAATCCGCCCGTATCGTAGGAGACGTTATCGGTAAATACCATCCGCACGGCGATACCGCCGTTTATGATGCGCTCGTGCGAATGGCGCAGAGCTTTTCGATGAGAATTCCTTCCGTGGACGGGCAGGGTAACTTCGGATCGATCGACGGCGACGGCGCGGCGGCGATGAGGTATACCGAAGCGCGTATGACGCCGCTAGCCGAAGAGCTGCTAAAAGACCTGGATAAAGAGACGGTCGATTTCGTGCCGAACTACGACGAGAGCCTGAACGAGCCCGACGTCCTGCCTGCGCGCGTGCCGAATTTACTGCTTAACGGCTCAAGCGGAATCGCCGTAGGAATGGCGACGAATATCCCACCGCACAGCCTAGATGAGCTCGTGGGCGGTCTTTTGATACTGCTTGAGAATAAAAACGCAAGCCTAGAGGAGATCATGGGCGAGATCAAGGGCCCTGATTTTCCGACCGGCGGCATCATCTACGGCAAAAAGGGGATTATCGAGGCGTATAAAACGGGCAGAGGGCGCGTTAAAATTCGCGCTAAAACCCATATCGAAAAAAAGGCTAGTAAAGACGTCATCGTAATTGACGAGCTGCCGTATCAGACAAATAAAGCGCGCTTAATCGAGCAGATCGCAGATCTCGTAAAAGAAAAGCAGATCGAAGGCATCTCCGAAGTGCGCGACGAGAGCGATCGCGACGGAATTCGCGTAGTAATCGAGCTTAAGCGCGACGCGATGAGTGAGATCGTGTTGAATAATCTATTTAAGCAAACCACGATGGAGGCGACTTTCGGCGTGATAATGCTCGCAATCGACGGCAAGGAGCCGAAGATTTTTACGCTGATAGAGCTTTTGAAACTGTTTTTGAACCACAGAAAAACCGTCATCATCCGCCGCACGATTTTTGAGCTTCAAAAAGCGCGCGCTAGAGCGCACATCCTGGAGGGCTTAAAGATCGCGCTAGATAACATCGACGAAGTGATCGACGTGATTAGAAATTCCGCCGACACCAACGTAGCGCGCGAAAATTTAATGAGCAGATTCGGCCTCAGCGAGGCGCAATCGGGTGCGATCTTGGATATGAGGCTAAGCCGCCTCACCGGACTTGAGCGCGAAAAGATCGAGGAGGAGCTAAAAGAAATTTTAGCCGAGATAAAGCGGCTTGATGCGATCTTAAAGAGCGAGGAGCTGATTGAGGGGATCATCAAAGATGAGCTTTTGGAGATCAAGGATAAATTCAGATGCCCGCGCATCACCGAAATCGTCGATGACTACGAAGATATCGACATCGAAGATCTTATCGCGAATGAAAATATGGTCGTTACGATCACTCACCGCGGCTACATCAAGCGCGTGCCTAGCAAGACTTACGAGAAGCAAAAGCGCGGCGGCAAGGGGCGCGTGGCGGTCACGACGTACGATGACGACTTCATCGAGAGCTTTTTTACGTCCAACACCCACGACACGCTTATGTTTATCACCGACCGCGGGCAGCTTTACTGGCTTAAAGTCTATAAAATTCCGGAGGGCTCGCGCACCGCAAAGGGCAAGGCGGTCGTAAATTTAATCCAGCTCGGCGCGGACGAAAAGATCATGGCGATCATCCCTACGACCGATTTTGATCCGAGCAAGTCGCTCGTATTTTTCACTCG
>CAURMQ010000023.1:0-16703 GCA_963525765.1 uncultured Campylobacter sp.
GCGCCGCGCTCGTCGCTCATCGTTTTAAATTTGTAAATTTTAAAAATTTGCTCATCAAGCCCAGGGCGAGATTGCGTAAAAATCGCGCTTTTGCTAATGTGCTTGCGGATCAAGAACCACGTAAGCGCCATCACTGGCGAAACCAAAATGATCAAAACCAAAGCCGCCGTAAAATCGAGCGCGCGCTTTAAAAAACACCTATACATCGATAAATTTCCTATAAACCTCTAAATATTTTTCCGTGACGATCTTTTCGTCGTAATTTGCAAGCACCATCTCGCGCCCGTTTCGTCCTAGCCTTTCGCAAAGCGCAGCATCGTCCAATAAAATTTCGATCTTTCGCGCAAGATCATTCGCGTCTCGAGTGCGGCAAATTAAGCCGTTGACGCCATCTTGCACCGCTTCGACGCAGCCGCTGCAATCGCTTACCACGCAGGCTCGCGCCATGCTCATCGCCTCTAAAACCGTGCGCGGAAAGCCCTCCTTGTAGCTAGGAAGTGCCAGTAGGTAACTAGCCTTCAAAAGCTCAGGCACATCGTTTCTAGCACCCAGATAATGCACCGCACCGCTTTGCAAAAACGCAGGATCAGCGGTGCTTTTATTGCCCGCAAAACCCTCGCCTACAAAGACAAATTTCGCATCCGATCGATCTTTTAAAATTTCTGCTGCTTCGTAGAATTCTCTCACGCCCTTATGCCACATCGCGCGAGCTATCATCAGCACGATTTTTTTGCCGTGCAAATCCTCGCCCAGATCCGCCGCACTAACGATTTTGGGGTTGAATCTTTCAGCATCTACGCCTACACTTTTAATCCTTATGACCTTTTGCTTCGCAATAAGCCCGCGAGATAGCATATAATTGGGATCGGCATCGTTTACAAATACGCAAGCATCCGCCTGCGAAAATGAAAATTTATAAAGCTTCTCCAAAACCGCTCGCACAAGCCTTGTTTTAATATCATCGTCGATATAAAAGCTGCCCAGCCCCTCGACTAAGTTTATTACATATTTTATACCCGCCTCTCGAGCCGCCAGCGTACCGAACACGTTTGATTTATGCGCGGCTGTTTGCAGCAGGTCCAAATTTAGCCTCTTTAGCTCGCGCGCAAGGGCTTTGGTGTTGCTAAATACGGTAAACGGATTTAAGCTCGCTCGATCAAGATCGTAGGTTATGGCATTAAAATCGCGCGCTAAATCCTGCGTATAAGCGCCTCGAGGAGCGATTGCAAAAACCTCGTGTCCGCGCTCTTTTAAAGCCTGCATTATCGGGCGACGAAAGAAATGTAAGCTCATATCGGCATGGCTTAAAAACCCTATGCGAGCCATATGCTGCATCCCTTGCTTGGCGTTGCGAGATTAAATTTCATAAATTTCTCCTTAGATTGCGGCAAAAATTTTATCTAGCGCTTTAATTTATAAACTTTCACAGCAGGGCTTAAGATCACAGGCTCGAATAGCTCGGGCCTATATCTTTCAAATACAAAAAGCTGAATATAGCTTGAGTTTAGCATCGTCTTATCTAGCAGCAAAAATCGCCCGTAATCGCGCATGAAAATCACGTAAAATTGCGCGCTGCTGTCCATATTAAACTCTTTTACCGAAAGCTTGCCATTCGCGTCGTAGCTCGTTTCGTAAAAGGTATTGATCGCAAATTTTCTACCGCTATACTCTAAATTTAAAAGGCTCGGTGAGATCGAAAAGCCGTTGTCCATATGCACGCCGCTTTGATCCTGAACAAACCTATCGCTCGTTATGAAAAACAGCTCGCCCAGCTGCTTCCCGTCGGTGATGTCGATGTTTGAAAACTGCGTGACAACGGGGAAGATATTCATCATGCGATCGGGCAGGATGTAGTAGATGTCGCGCGTAGGCCTTGGCGGCTTAAAATCGGCCAGTCCCAAGCTTAAGATAAAATCATTTACGTCTGTGGCATTATAATCTTTTAAAATTTGCTTTAGCTTGTTTGGAATTTTTTCGCTATATCCGCGCTCGGTGTATTCGACATCCAGGCGCGCCATATTCGCAGAGCTCATCTGATCTTTAAAAAGCGCGAAGCTAACGGGGAAATTATCGTTGCCGAGGTGTTTGCCGCCGTCGATGAGGGTCTTTACATCGCTGTAATAGCGTATGCCGTATCCGTAGTCCCACCACGAAAGCGCGTAATCCTCGCGCTGCGCCTTATCTTTAAGCTCATCGAGCACCCGCACTTCGCTTTGATAAAAGACCGTATCGACCTTGTACGAGACGATGTGCTGCCACGCAGGATAGATCGCAAGTGCCGTCAAAATAAGCAGTATCGCGCGTCCCGCGATCTTTGGCAGATCCAAGCGCTTTACGCAAAAATACAAAATATATCCGAAGCTCAGTCCCATCACACCCACGGCATAGATCGTAAATCTAAGGCCTGCTTTGTTCGCCGCAAAGCCCAAAAGCAAAAGCGGGATCGAGAGCAAAAATTCCTTATGCCTAAAGCAAAGCACCAAATATCCGATTGCCGCGATCACGAAAACCGCGACGTGCGAGCTGATGCGCTCCATAAAGATCTTAGGCGGCACGATGCCTGATTCTTGGATCGTTTGATTGACGTTGAAAAAATGAAATGCCGTATCGGCGTTGTCCGCAAAGGAACGGAAGATATAAAATTTCGCCTGAAAGATGATCGGGCTAAGGCCTCCGTTTGCGATGAAAAACGCCACGGCAAAGCCGCCCAAAAGGGCTAGGGATTTAAAATTTAATAGCTTTCCTTTAAATGCAAAGAGCCAAAATAGCGTAAGCGAGATTAAAATTTTTGCCACCAAAGGCGTGGAGCAAAGCGCAATCAAAAAGATGATCATCGCTTCGTAATTTACCCTGCTTTTTCGCTTAAAAATCAGCGTGTAGGCGAAAAATACGGCGAGCATCATGGAATTTAGCGAGAAGCTGGAGGGATACCACCACATATAAAATATCACAAATGCGCCCAGCCAAAACAGCGTGCTGCGCGAACCGCGCGTGCAGATACGGATGAGCGCCCACAAAATACACATCGCAAGCACGATATTTAGCATATCGGTGTCGTAATACCCCGCCATAGTGCGGTTATAGTAGCTATTCGCCACGCTCGCGACAAGCGCGCCGATGAAGCCCGCGCGCATGCAGCGAAACTCACTTGAGATAAGCAAGATCGGCACTACGATGAGCGAGCTAAACAAAGCCGGCAGATAAACGAATATCGTCTCGATTTTAAAGGGCAAAATTTCAGCCAAAAACGCCGTCACGATCGAAAGCGGTGCACTAAAGTAGCTAAGATCGTTGGGCTGATGAAAGCCGGCGAGTCGGTCGCGCGCGCCCTCTGCAAAGGCGTAGCCGTCGTTGGTGTTTATCATCAGCTCGCCGTTCCAAAAAAAGTAATTCGGAAAACCGCTCGCCCAGTGCACCCACCACATGCGAAACGCCACGCTAAAAGCAAATGCAAACAAAATCATCAGCAAAATATGCTTGGAAAACTCATAATTTTTTATGAAGCCAAAAATTCTGCGCCTAGCAGGAAGCGCGCCAGCTGACTGATCTTTAGAATTTTGGGAATTTTCTGCTGTAAAGCTTTTAGAATTATCAGAATTTATGCCGTTTGTAGAATTTAAAGCGCTTGCGGAATTCGCATTTTTAAATTTAGCCAAATTAGCGGCTTTTGCGGAATTTTTATTTGTAGAATTTTTGCTCGTGGAATTCGCAGTGCCTTTCAAATTTGAGTTTGCAGAATTTGTGCCTGCGGAATTTTCAGAATTTACCGAGGCGGAATTTTGTCCGCTTGATTTTTTAGCCTTTTTGGATTTTTTTTGTGCTCGCATTTTTGCAGAAACAGCGCGCGCTTGATCGTCGCTTAAATTCTTAGCACCGACTTGCGCGGAATTTTTGCTCGCGGAATTTTTTGCATCAAGCGCGGAATTTTTATCGCTCTGAGGCACGGTATCCTCGCTACCCTCAATCTCGGCATTTTCGCCATTAAAATTCTCTCCGCCGCTTGCGGAATACTCTGCGTCAAAATTTCCCTCACTAGCGAAATTTTCGCTTAAGGCAGCTTTGTCGGCACCCATTGATTGCGCGCCTTTTTGATCGTCCGATCCTTCGTCGATCTCTCTGACGCTAAAAGCCTTTTTTTCTTCACCCACGCCTATTTTCCTTCGTCGATTTGTTCTATTTTTGCGATCAGCTCGCTTGCTATCCGTTTTTTATCGAAAAACGAGGCTCTAATTTTAGCCTTTTTCTCATAAAATTTTACATAATTTTCATCATCCAGCGCTTTTTGCATCGCCGCTTGGGTGCTTTCTAGATCGTTCACACCCACCAGCACGCCCCATTCGCTCTGCCCCATAAGCTCGCGCGCGCCGCTTTGATGATCGCTTGAAATCACGAGCTTGCCGCACGCAAGAGCCTCGATTAGCGCGTTTGAAAAGCCCTCAAAAAGGCTTACGAAAACAAACGCGTAGCATCTGGCCATATATTTATACGGATTTGCGTCAAAGCCCAAAAGCTTCACGCGACCGCCCAAGCCGAGCTCCTCTATCAGAGCCTCAAGCTCGGCTCGCAGCACGCCGTCGCCTAAGATCAACAGGTCTTTGTCGTTATTTTTTAAATTTGCATATGCGCGGATCAAAAGCGCGTGGTTTTTGCCCGCATCGAGCCTGCCGACGCTTAGGAAAAACGGCCGCTCCTGCGCGATAGGCTCGCTAGCTTTGCGACTGATCTCATCAAGATCGATCGCGTTGTATAGCACGCTCATTTTGCACTCGTCAATCCCGAAATTATCCGCCAAATCGCGCAGATTTCCAAGCGAGTTTGGAAAGATAAAATCGGCCTTCGGATAGAGCTTGCGAAGCAGAAGCTTTGAAATTTTGGATTTAAAGCTCGGCTCTTTATACAGCACCGACGGCGTCGAACATTCGTTAAAAATCATCGCTCCGCGCAGTCCGTAAACTCGCGCCAGCGCCGCAACGTAACAAGGACGGTTCATCCAAACGAAGTGGATGTCGATACCCAGCCTCTCGCATAGCTTTTTGTATCGCAGCGCCAAAAACGGAAGCTTTGCAAGCTTCAGCAGCCCATTTTCAAAGGGGGCTGATTTTTCGATGAAATGGATCTGCACGCCGCTTGGAATTTCATAAAAAATCCTCTCGTTCATCAGCACCAGATGCACTTCGTAGCGCGCCGTAAGCTCGCCTAATAGGTTACTTACGACGCGCTCGGCGCCGCCGCCTCCCATAGAATATATAAAAACGCTTAATTTCTTCATCCCTTTACCTTTTAAATTTCTGCCGCGCCATAAATTTAAACTTTGCTCGCGCCTTTTTACGCGAACATACGCCGCACACTCCGTTTAAATTTAGCGTATTTTGCGCTGTTCTAAGCGGCTAAATTTCATCACGCAACGCGGCTTTGTAAATTTAGCCGCGCCGATACGCTCAGGCGCAAGAGCCTATCTTATAGCACACTGAAGTTTAAATTTAATCCCTACGCGCCGCGGCGACGTAATAAACGGCACTACTATTTGCGCGCAAACCGATCGATCAAGCCCTGCCAGAGCTCGACTATGCTCTCCTGCGAAAAATCGTCTAAATTTTCATTTGCATTTTGCACGAGCCGCTTTTGCAGCGCCTCATCGCGCATCAAATTTTCAAGCTTGCTCGTAAGTTCATTCGCATCGCCGCATTTAAATAAAATGCCGCTAAAGCCGTCCTTTATGAGCTCTTTTGCGCCCGCCGTGTCGCTACTAAGCCGTGCGCAGCCGTAAAACGCAGACTCGATCAGCACGTTCGAAAGCCCCTCGCTAAGCGAGCTAAGTACAAAAATTTTGGCTTCTTTATACAGCTCGCTCACGTCCTGTTTATGCCCTAAAAAACGCACTTTAAGCCCAAGCCACGCCACAAGCTCGCGCAAGCTTTCGCGCAGCGAGCCGTCGCCCGCGATTAAAATTTCCCACTTCGAAAGCAGGTCTTTATCGATCCTGCTTAGCGCGTCAAAGTAAATTTCATACCCCTTGACGGGCTCGAGCCTACCGACGCTTAAGATCACGTTTCGCTTGACGCTTTTAGCGCCATCAACCTCGCCGAAAAAGGGGTTGTGCACGACGAAGCAGTTTTTGACAAATCGCGAATAGTACTCAAAGTCCGAGCGCGTAAGCACCGTAAGCGCGTCTGCTTTTTTGTAGCACAGATCGCGCACGCGGCTAAAAAGCCCGCTTGGCAGATAATCGTGCGCGTTGTGCTCTGTCGCGATGAGCGGGATGCCTAGCCCAAAGCTTGCGATCACGCACGCTACGTTCGTCCAGTCCATAAAGCTGATGATGACGCTTGGGCGCTCGCGCTTGAAGCACTCGCGCAAAATTCTGTATTTATCGAACCTGCCGCCGTTTTTATAAACATCCAGATGTAAAAATTTTATCTTTTCGCTAAATTTATACCTGCCCTCGTCGTTTTCCAAAATCGCGATCGTAACGTCGTTTGCGCGCGCAAAATGGTTCGCCAAAACCTGAAGCACGCGCTCGGCGCCACCGTTTCTAAGAGCCGCAATGACGAATAAAATTTTCATTTTAGCTTCCGATAAATTTTATAAAATAGCCGCAAAAGCGCGGGGCTAGCGTAAAACAAGACCATCATCAGTGTCTGCGTGTGGCTTGCATGCGCCGCGAAAAATCCAAAATCCAGCCGCTCGCGCACCAAAGCGTGCAGTGAGCGGATCTGATCCGCAGCTTCTGTAGCGCTTAAAGGAGAGCGGGGATCTGCGATCTTTCTTTGCGACGCAGAATTTTGCTCGGAATTTCGCATATAATTTTGCCCGACGGAATTTTTAAATGCGGAATTTTTACCGCATGCGCAAGATAAACTACCAGCGCTATGCAAATCCGCTTCGTTTGCCAAGCTGCACGTATTAGCCTCGGAAGGAGAAGTTGCATCTCCATCCAAGCCTGCAAGATCAAAGCTCGATTTGATAATTAAAAACGCCGTATTCAGCGCGGACTCGCAGCGAGTAAAATTAGCCTCACGCGCCAAGCTTGGATAATTCGCAGCGATCGCCTCAGTATAGCGGCGCACCGCAGCGATGACCGCAAGATGCCTGCGCGCGAATGAGTTTACGGTCGAGCCCGCCCTTACGCGATAAAAATATAAAATTTCATCCGTGCACGCCGCAATAGAAGCATTAAAAATATCAAAAAATATCGCTACATCCTCATAGATCTGCCCCGCAGGAAATCGCAAAGCAGCGAAAATTTCGCGAGCAAACAGCGCGCGCCAAACCGCGGTGCTAAAATACGGATCCTGCGTGCAGCTGCGTCTAAAAAGCTCTTGCGGCGATATTTTATATTCACCTGCGTTGGCATTTGAATTTGCAGTTCCTCCTGGATCGCTAATCTCTTTAGAATTTTGATTTTCTTTAGAATTTAAAGCCGCCTTGAAATTATTTATTTCGCTCTCGTCGCTAAATGCTGTGTAGCCGCACATAGCTATTTTGGTGCAAAATTTCTGAGTCAGGCGAAAAAGCGTCTCAATCAAATCAAGGCTTATCAAATCGTCGCTATCTACGAAACTGATAAACTCCCCGCGAGCGACATCTAAAGCGGCGTTTCGCGCGCTAGCCTGCCCGCCGTTTGGTTTATGCAGCACGCACACACGGGGATCACGCGCAGCGTATTCGTCGCAAATCGCCTCGCTGCCATCATTTGAGCCATCATCTACGAGCAAAATTTCTAAATTCGTATAAGTCTGCGCCGTGATGCGCTCCATGCAAGCGCGCAGGAATTCTTTGACATTATAAACGGGGATGATGACCGAGATTAGGGGATTTTCGCTCATTATTCCTCCCTGTGTATCGTAGCGGCTATGAAATCCAACCAGCGTCGCCCGATCGTTTCAATTTTAAAGCTCTCCTCGCGCTTAGAGGCATTTTGCACGAGTCGCTCGCGCAGCTTTTCGTCGCTCATTAGAATTTCAAGCTTTTTAGCGATACTTGCGTTATCGCCCACTGGACACAAAAACCCATCTACGCCGTCGCTTATAAGCTCGCTAGGACCTGCGATGCAATCCGTAGAAATTCTAGCGGTGCCGAAAAATATACTCTCCATCAAAATATTACAAAAGCCCTCCATCTTGGAGGTTACAACTACGATTTTAGCGCGTTCATATAAGCTTTCGATATCGCGCACAAAGCCGATGAACTGCACATTTAAGCGCAGCTTCGCAGCTAGGCTTTCAAGGCTCTTTCGCTCCTCTCCGTCGCCTGCAATCACCACCTTCCACTCTTTTAAAAGATTGAAATCTATAAGCGCAAGCGCCTTAAGAAGGACATCAAAGCCCTTATAGACATTGAGCCGGCCGGCTGCTAGGATGATATTTTCTTTAGGCGGGCGAGCGTCTTTAGCATGGCTGATCTCAAACATCGGATTAGGCATAATCACGCGATTTTGCACATATGTGTAATGATCCAGATCAAATTTACTAAGCACGCTAAGAGCTGCAGCCCTCGGATAAAAGATCCGCTTGAGAGCTCGCCAGATCGGACTTTTTAAAAAACGATGATTGGTGTGCTCGGAGACGATGATTTTCTGCCCAACTCCAAGATTTGCGATCAGCGTAAGAATATTGGTATTATCTAAAAACGAGATCACGACATCAAATTTACGACTTTTTAGAAGCCTATGCAAGGCTAAAATTTTATCGTAGCGCTTTTTTATATTGCCAAAAACTCCTAAATCGCCCACTCCTAAATCCAGGCTAATAAGCTCAATCTTAGGATCCAGCGCGTAAAACGGCTCGTCTGCGTCAAATTTTATCACACAGACTTCATTCTCGCGGCAGAAAAAATTTGCCAGCACGCTTAGCACGCGCTCAGCACCGCCCTTGCCTAAAGCAGAAATCACCATAGCTATTTTCATTTTATGAGCCTAAACTTGTTTTTAAAAATTTCATCGAGTCCTCTCTTTTACGGCGCAACGCCTCATTTACGCCATCCCAATCGATAGTCGCGTCCAACCGCGCGTCTTTGGGATCTTGCAAAGCTCTATCTTCAAGCCCGAACGAGCCCAAAAGTGAGCTAAAGCGCGACGCGCCGCGACTAGCATTAACGAGCACAAAAAACGGCTTATTAAAGATTATAGAAAATACGCAGCCGTGAAATGAGTCGGTTAGCACGAACTCCGCGCCCGCAATAGCGCTTAACCATGCTTTTATGCCGATGCGGTTGCCGCGGTCGTTCACCTCATCTATCTCTAGGCCGCTTTGCTTTTTTAGCAGCTCTATCGCCGCTTCAGAGCGAGACGATGGATCTAGGATATAGGCAAAGCCCTTGCGCTGCGGTGCATGGCTTAAAAATTTATCGTAAATCTCTTTGTTAGCCAAAAGTGTAGGATCCAGTACCAAGTGCGCATCTACGCCAAAGCATTCGCGTGCAAGCTTTACACCATCGCACTCACGCACCGAAATAGCTTTAAATTTAGCCAAATTTGCAGCGTGAGCTTTTAAATCTGCGGGATTTTTAAGCCCACAGAGCCTATCTCCGCCGAAGCTTGCAGCATAGGCGATCCGCGTGCAGTTAGGCGGCAAAAATCCAAGGCTAAAGCAATCTGCAAAATCCGCAAAATAGCTAGGACGAAAAACCTGATCGCTTCCTAAAATCACCGCTTCAAAGCGTTCTTTCTCGCACAGCGCTTTTAAATCCGCGGGCGTGCAAACAGGCACGGTTAAAGGGATATTTTCCGCTACAAACTCGCTAGTATCGCGCTCGTAAGAGGGATTAAATTTCGCGCCTCGAAGCTCCTTTTTAAGCGCACATACCACTAAAAATTTAAGATACGCAATCGATAGTTTACTTCTTTGCAGGCGCAAGTTTATGAGACGTGGCTCATGCCCTAGCCCCACTAGCACGCGGCTTAGCGCGTAAGCTTGTAAAATTCCGCCGTAATTATTTACTAGCGGCAGGGTAAAAATCCCGATCTTCATGCAAACTTCCTATAAATTTTATATGCCGCGATCTTTGGTAGCGCCAAAAGCGCTAGCGCTTTATTCGTAGCGGCAATTTTTTTAAGCCTAGCAGCGATGAAATCATCGCAATCAAAATGCGTAGCGCTATATCGCTGGATCTGAAGCTTCTGGCGCAAGATGTAGCGTCTAAGCGGATTTTTCGCGCCGTAGAAAATTTCGTTTTTGCACTCCACCTGGCTTTGCTGCGAGCGCTGCACCTCCGCTGCGGATATCCGCTCGCAAAAAATCGCCTCGCGCGCCTGCTTCGTAGGCTGCGAAAATAGCGCGTCGATCTGAGCTGCGCGCGTAATTACGAGCGATGTGCCGCGCCACTCGCTCATTTCGCTTTGCAGCCACGCATCCATCAGCACGACGTCGGCGCATTTGGCAAAAACGTCGGTGCAGGCGTTGCACGCAAGCGGCGTAAAAGCGCGCGAACTCCAGTACGCAAAGGCGCTACTACTGCGATCGTCTATCGCCTCACTGCCGTCTGCAGCGTGAAATTTAAAGCCAAAGCTCATCGCACTTTTGCCCGCGATTTTATATCTGTAATTAACCGCCGCGAGCTGCTTATGCTCTTTAAACGCAAGATCTGCCAGCTTATGCGTAAAACCAGCGCCCTTGCCCTGTCCGCAAACCAGCCCGATAATAAAGCTTATGCGAGATTTAAGGCGCGGATTTTTACTCGCAGCAAGCCTTAAGGCCTTGGCAAAACACGGCAGCGCGCTAATCGCGTATCTACCCTCACGGCGCGACATCTCATTTAACACCGCTTCAAGCGTTAGCGGATAGTAAGCGGACGAGCGCGCACGAGTAAGCTCATCGGCATTTTTTATCACGCTAAATTTAAATAGCGGCACGGAATTTTCGCCCGCATAATTTCGCGTGTTTTTAGAATTCTCGCAGGCAAAATTCTGCGTTGATACGGAATTTTTACAAGAAGCT
Source organism: uncultured Campylobacter sp. (assembly GCA_963525765.1). Classification (GTDB taxonomy): domain Bacteria; phylum Campylobacterota; class Campylobacteria; order Campylobacterales; family Campylobacteraceae; genus Campylobacter_B. Next base: position 10,935 of record CAURMQ010000023.1, read on the forward strand.
TTAGAATTCTGTGCGGAATTTTCATTTGTAAAATTCTGCGCGGAATTCTGCGTAAAATTTTCGCAAAAGGAATTTTGCGCACTCGTAAAATTTATAGAATCATCATCCGCCAAATTCTGCGTTAAATTCGGAATTGTGGAATTCTGTTCGGAATTTTTGGTTGCGGAATTTTGCAAATTCTGTGGCTGCGCTAAATTATTGCAGGCAGAAAAATCCCGCTTGGGATTTTGGGCTATAAAATCCCCCTCGTCCGCAGGCACGGCGCAAATCGCGTAATCTATGAGCCCGCGCGCAAAAAGCTCGCGAAAAATATAATCTCCCGCACCGCCGCTTGCACTGCTTAGGCGCTGCGCTTCATCTTTTTTGTAGAATTTGTAAGTGGCTAAAAACCTGCCAAAATCAGGGCTAAAGCTTTCCAGCTCTGCGTATGATTTAGAATTTAGCTCATTTTCAAGCGTATCTTTTTCGTAAAACGGGCAGACTTTTAGGCAGATGTCGCATTTGTCGCGGCACCCTTCGCCCTCCTCGGGCGCGTAAAATCCATTGCCTCCAAGCCGCATTTTTAGCACGCTAAAAGGGCAGCTGCTCGCGCAGACGCCGCAGCCGATACAGCGGTCTTTCGTAACCACTTCGCTAATTACATTGAAGCTCAAGCCCGCCTCCTTATCTTAGCTGCAATGCCGCCAAAAATCGCGCGCTCATAGTCGTTCATCGCCCAAAAATACGCGCTTAGCACAAACATAGCCGAATAAAGCCCGCCGCAAATTAGCAAAAAGCTCACTCCATGCAAGCCTAGTGCGTAATTTACCCCTAGGCTTACTGCGATTGCGGGAGCAAATTTTACTACCATCGCGCCGATATTTCGCCAAAATTTAGCGATGTCAAGTCCGATTACACGAGCATAGTAGATATTCATCACGCAGATATTTAGCAAGGTGATCGCAAAAGCCGTGCCGCACGCAGCGCCCACGCCACCGTAAGCCTTAGCTAGCGGAATAGAAATAGCGATATTTGCGAGCGTGACGCAAAACGCGGCGATTGAGCGAAATTTGACTTTGTTTTTTGCCTGAAGCACAGCTAAGCCTAAATTTTGAATCAACGGTACGCTTACTGGAAGCACCAAAATAAGCGCGATTGCGTATGAAATTTCATAATTTGCGCCAGCCCATAGCACGATAAACTCCCGTCCAAAAATCACCAAAAGCGACGCGATAAAAAATATCACGTAAAATTGCAGCCTGCCTATCTTGATAAATTCCGCGCTAAGCTCGGAATCAGTGGAGTTTGCAGAGACCATTTTGGCGATTTTAGGAAGCATTACGCCGCTAATGGTGAGCGAAAGCGTGACGAAAGTGGCATTTATCGTGCTTGCTACGGCATACGTGGAAACCGCTGTAGCGCCTGCGACCGCGCCTAAGATAAAATTATCGACATTCCAGTTTACTTGATCGACTACGATGCCTAAAAATATAAAAAACGAGTAGCCAAAAATTTGCTTAAGCGTGGAGGCGTCGAAATTTCGCACGCTTATCACGGGCGAGACTTTACGCTTGCAGTAGATGAAATCTGCCGCGACGCAGATTAAATTTACCGCCGTAGCGATGATTACGATCGCGATAGCCTTATATCCCAAAAGTAGCGCAGGCACCGCAGCTAGCGGCAGAGCGATCGTGCGAAAGATCCCAACTAGCTTGATAAATACGAAATTCTCATGCGCCGTAAGGATCGACGAATAGATGCTAAAAGGAAAGCTAATCGCTAAATTTGCAGTTAGTAGCATTAGCATAATGCGAATTTCGCCCATCTCACTAGTACTTAGCTTAGCGCCAAAAATCGCGTGCAGATTGGCTAGCAGCGCAGCTCCTGCAAGCACGACCACCGCGCTCATTACCAAATACACGCTAAAAATCGTGCCGTGCAGCTTATGCATGCGCTCCACTTCGCCGCTTGAGGCGTATTTAGCGGTATAGACCGTCACGGCGTTGCCGAAACCCAAATCCAAAATCGCCAAATAGCCGATAACGCTGCTTGATAAAGAATATAGCCCAAACTCGCTCTGCCCCAGCGCCCGCAGGAAAAACGGCGTATAAACCAAAGTAAGTATCGTAGAAACAAAGATATTCACATACGATAGCACGACGCCGAGCTTGCGCTGCGCGGCTTCGGGGGCGTTTAGAATTTTAAGCAAACAAGGCTTCCTTTTGCTCGCCGCTATTAAACACGGCGGAGTAAAATTTTAAAATTTCAAATCTCACTTTCACGCTAGAACCTAGAGCTTCTTTTCCCAATTAAGCGCGCTTAGGATGATCTCATCCAGGCTCTCGTGCTCGGGATGCCAAGAGGTTTTGGTGCGAATTTTATCCGCATTTGAGATGAGGCAGGCAGGATCGCCGGCTCTGCGCGGAGCGATCTCTACTTTAAAATTTACGCCGCTTACTTTTTTAGCTTCATTGACGACCTCTTTTACGCTAAAGCCCGTGCCATATCCTACGTTAAAGACCGCGCTCTCATTGCTTTGCAGATAATCAAGCACTGCCAGATGCGCGCTTGCGAGATCCTCTACGTGGATGTAGTCGCGTATGCAGGTGCCGTCTTTGGTGTCGTAATCATCGCCGAAGATGCTCATCTTATCGCGCTTACCGACGATCGTTTGGGTCGCAACCTTAATTAGATGCGTCGCGTTCGGATAGTTTTGCCCGATCGTGCCGTCGCTAGCCGCACCTGCAACGTTGAAGTAGCGCAAAATTCCATATTTAAAATTTGGATTTGCCGCCGCCGCGTCTTTTAGCACCCACTCGACCATCAGCTTGCTTCTTCCGTACGGATTGATCGGATTTTGCGGAGTTTCCTCGCTTACTTGCGGGATATCCGGCTCGCCATAGGTCGCAGCAGTGGAGCTAAAGATAAAGTCTTTCACGCCGTATTTATTCGCAAGCGCGATCAAATTCATCGCGTTGGCGGTGTTGTTTAGATAGTATTTTAGCGGATTTTGCGTGCTTTCAAAAACCTCGATAAACGCCGCAAAGTGAATGATCGCATCAAATTTCTCGCGCCTAAAAAGCTTCTCGATCGCAGGGGTGTTTTCCAGGCTTTCCTGCACGAACTCAAACTCGCCTATTTTGCGGAGCGCCTCGATCGCTCGCATCGAGCCCTTGCAAAGATTATCCAGTATAACGACGTCGTGGCGGTTCGCTTCTAAAAGTGCCTTTGCAACGTGGCTGCCGATGTATCCCGCGCCGCCTGTGATTAAAATTTTCATCTATCCTCCTTCGGATCAAATTTATCAAAATACGCGATTATAGCCCCTTAGATTAAATCGCTGGTCGCACGCGCAAAAATACGGGGAAGCGCGGCTTTTTCTCGCGGGTTAGGTTTTGGTATTGATAGGTGATGATCGTGCCCACCTTAGGCGGATTTGCCCGCATCTCGTCGCTAAAGCCCGTGCCTACTTTAAATTTCGCTCCGCTACGTAGATCCACGCAACTAAGCGAACCCATCTTGCCCTCGTTTTTGCCGTAGCCCGGATTGATTTTTACGACCTTGCAATCGCTATCGTGCGTCTTTTTGTATTTTAAAATTTTATCGCTGCGCCTGCTCTCATAAAGCGCGTTCGGATCGCGCAGTACGACCCCCTCGCCGCCTGCTGCGATGACGCGATCAAAATACGCCTGCACGTCGGCGTGCGTGCTTACCGGAGTTTGCTGCACGATGAGCAAATTTTGCGCGCCGCTTGAGGCGATAAAATTTCTTAAAATTTCCATCTTCGCGCTCAGGTTTTTCTGCTCCTTCGGCAGATCGAACGCGTAAAATTTCACCCTGCTCCAGCGCTCATCGGGCACGCTAGAAGAGACGATCGAGACGAGCTGCTCAAACTCTCCGCGCGCCGTGTATAGCTCGCCGTCCACGAAAAACGGCGGAAAGCCCGCGCTCCAGCCCTCGGGAGCGTTTATGATCTTACCGCGCCTGGAGCGCAGATTTTTGCTGTCCCAGATCGCGCGCACGCCGTCTAACTTCTCGCTAACGACCCAGCCCGTGATATTCATGCCGGGGACGTATTCTTTAAGCAGCATCGGTTTAAATTTAGCCTCATCCGCAACCGCGCCGCAGACTAAAAATAGCGCACCCAAAACCGCGCCTTTTAAAATTTTAAAAATTTCACTTCGCATATGCCGCTAGCTCCCTTTCTATAAATTCGCAAAAAACGGGCGTATAGCTCATGCCCGCGCACTCTTTTTGCAAAAATTCGCCCATCACCGCGATGTAATTCAGATAATCGTCCTTGGTGATCTTACCGCGCAAAAGCTCGTATTTCAAAAACAGCCAGTAGGTGTTGAGTACGTCGGATCTGCAGTACTCGTCGATCTTGGCCTGCTCGCCTGCGTAATACAGCTGCAAGACCTGATCGCCGTGCACGTCGTATTTGCCAGGAAGGCCCACGCTAGCGCAGATATGATCGAGCTTGAGCCCGCGAACGGCGCCAAAATCGCTGATGTGATCAAGCAGATCCAGATGAAACCGCCCGTCGTAGCGGCTGCGGTAGTTCTCCCATTTGCTCTTGTTGTTATCGCGATCGTTCGTCTCAAAATACGCCGCGGCGCTTAGATCATAGCACATCGCGCGCGCCATAATCATCGGCAGATCGAACCCGCGCCCGTTGAAGCTCACGAGCCGCGGATTAAAATCCTCGATGAAGGTTAGGAATTTTGCGATTTTATCGCGCTCATTCTCGCCATCAAGAGTCGAGACGCGCAAAAACCTGCCGAATCCGTCCGCCATCACGGCGCTAATGCTAACGACGCGGTGGAAGCAGACGGGCAGGAATTCGCTGCCGGTTTTTTCTTTGAAAATCTCCATCGCCCTAAGCGAGAGCAATTTGTGGTTTAAAATTTTGCTTTTATCCGCGTTAAAGATCGGCTGCTCGCCGTAAATTTTAAAATTTAGCGCGTTTAACGCGAGATCTTGCGCGGAATTTGAAGCGAGATTTTCGCTCTTTGAGCTTTCGGATGCAGAGCTTCGAGACGCAAAACTTTCCGCTGCAAAATTCTGAGGCGCAGGGCTTCGGAGCGCGGAATTTTCTACCGCGACGCACTGTGCTGCGGAGCTTTGAGGCGCGGTATCGTCGTAGGTTAAATTTAGCGACGCGGAATTTTTGAGCGCCGTATTTTGCGACATGGAATTTTCGCTCGTAAAATTTCTCTGCGCGAGATTTTCAGCGGAATTTTCACTGGCGAAGCTTTGAGACGCGACGTCTTGCTGCGTAAAGCTTTGCGGCGCGGAATTTTGCTCGGAATTTTCTATTTTAAAATTCTGCTCCGCCGAATTTACAGCAAAATTTAAAGGCGCACTTTGCTTCTCGCCACCGATCTTTTGCGAGAGCTGCGCGTCAAGAAGCTTTGCGAAGCTTTTTTTATCGAAAGGCTCAAAGCAGTCCGCGATCGCGTCCTCATCCAGCACCCGCATCAGCGCCGCTACGTCGGGGATCGTCTCGCAATCAAATACGCAGATGTAATCTTTCATTTTCTACCTTTAAATTTTGCGGCGCGCGTCAAATTTTGCCCTTTTTGCACGCCGCTTATTCGGCCTTAGCCGCATCCCATGCAAGGATCGTCTTACCATCGGCATCGGTCGCCACGTCGCCCATGCCCATGATGTTGTAGCCGCAGTCTACGTAATGCACCTCGCCGGTCACGCCGCTGGCAAGGTCGCTAAGCAGGTACATCGCGCTGTTGCCGACGTCTTGCGTCGTGACGTTGCGTTTTAGCGGGCTAT
>CAURMQ010000024.1:0-16549 GCA_963525765.1 uncultured Campylobacter sp.
GATCTCGTACTTCGAGCCGAAAAAGCAAGGGCTGCTTTGGTGGATTTTCTCGATTTTAAGCTGCAAAAGCGAGCCGTTCGCACCGTCGCTGGTGGCGCCTCCGGCGCGCTCGAAGATAAACGCAAACGGCAGAACCTCGAAGGTTACGCGAAGCTTGCCGCTCGGATGATCGCTGGTAGCGGGGTAGCTGAAAAGTCCGCCGCCTTTTAATAAAATTTGATGCAGGTCGCTTACCATCGCGCCGCTGTATCGCAGGCGGTAGCCCTCATCAAACAGCGCCCGCACGAGCTTTCGGTGCGGTTCGCTCCAGCCCTTTTGCGTCGCACCGGTGGCGTTTAGCTTGCCTTTTTCGTTCAGTCGTAGATCTTTTACGAAGCTAAATTTGCCCTCGCGATTTAGGCGGTAGAGCTTCGGCGAGTCCTCGCAAACGACCATCTCAAGGCGCGGTCCGTAGATGCAATAGATCGCCGCTTTTAAGTTTGCGGGCGAAATTTCATCCTCGTAGATGCCAAATATCGAGCCCACGGCGAAATTTACGTCTACCAGGCTAGAGCCGTCGAGAGGATCGTAGGCGACGATTAGGCGCGCATCCTCTCGCAGCGTTAAAATTTCATCTTTTTCCTCGCTGATTAGGGCGCGTACGAGCGGGTTTTTGCGAAATTCCGCCTCGATTATGGCGTCGCTTTTTACGTCGAGTTTGAGCTGCGTATCGCCCGTGCTGTTGTGATGATCTGTGTAGCCGAAGTCCGCGTATTTCAGCTCCTCGGCGATTTGTAGCGCGATATTTTGGATTGATTTTACGATCTCTTGCATTTTATTCCTTTACATTTTTTTGGCGTTTTTTAAGATCCATTCGCTAATGCCCGCAGCATCGTTGATGTCGAAATTTACGCGGCAAAATTTATCCATCTGCTCGCCGCTTAAATTTGAAGCGATCGCATCCGAAAATGGCAGATACGCCGGATCGATCCTGTCGCGAAACAGGCTTATGCGCGGCAGCGGCAGCGTCTTTAGCCCCTCTACGAGCAGGATGTCAAATTCTCCGAGCATCCGCACGACCTCGTCAATCTGCATACAGCGCTGTGAAAAATAGCTCGTCCGCGTAGGGCTCATCACGACGGTTTCGGCGCCGAGCTCGCTAAATTTGGCGCTGTCCTTGCCCTCTACGTCAAAGCGCGCCTTATCGCCGGGATCGTGCTTTACGATCGCAGTCCGTAGCCCGCTAGCGATAAAAATTTTAGCGATCTTGCAAATTAGCGTCGTTTTGCCGCTGTTGGAAGGGCCTGAAAATGCGATAGCAAGTCTTTTCATTTTTAAAATCCGGCTTTTTAAGATGAGCAGATTGTAGCGAATTTAGCCTTTTAAAAAGCAAAATTCGTTAAAATGCGCCTAAAATTTCAAAGGAAGATCGATGAAGAAATTTGATTTTAGCGGCGCGCGAGGTAGCGCGGCAAGGGGCTCGTTAAGCGTTGCGGCAAAGGGCGCTATTTTAGCCGCGCTAGCGCTATTTTTAAACTCCTGCTCCGCAAACGATCCCCGTCACGATCCGCTTAAAAACGAGTTTCTTGCTTACACGCAAAAATTTGAATCGGTGCGTGCGGGCGATCGATATTTGGGAGTGGCGACCTATCTAAATCCCGTCGCGCCCGAGCTTAGAAACGCTGCGGAGGACGAGGTGTTTTTGCTCACCTCCTATCCTAAAGAGGTGCAGATCCTCGCGGTGCAGATCAACGGCGCAAACGCAAACGTAGTGCCGCTAAGCGACGGCGATCCGCTTTTGCAAAAGGAGCTTTTTAAGATCGCGTGGGCGAGCCGCTACAAGATCACCGCGCCTAAGAGCGATAAGGACGAGCTGGTGCTTAGCTACCGCACTTCAAATGGTCTGGGTGCCACGATGAAATTTCGTAAAATTTCAAAGTCGCTGTATTGGCAGCCGCAGATCGATTTGAAAGATTAAAGGAGAGGGGGTGGGTTACGACATAAGCTACCACGCGATCGGCAAAGATGAAATTTCGCAGTGGTATTTTAAGCCGCTAAAGCTCGCGCAGAAGGGGGATTTTGAGGCTATCGCTAAAATCGCGCGCGAAGCGGGGATGGATGAATTTTATGTAGAAAAATACGCGGACGGCTTCCGCTCGGCGCTGCAGTACGGCACAGGGGGCATTTTTAATAAAACGCACGGATTTCACCTCGCCGTGGCGCAGGGCTATTTTAGAGAGTATTTTTACACGCGCGGCACGGCGTTTAGCTTTTTGGCGGAGCGAAGCTCTAAATTTAAACCCTACATAAGCGATTGGCGCGAGGTTTTGCCGGCGGAATTTCTAGCGGAATTTAGCGGTGAAATTCACAACGAGATCGTCGAGAATTACTGCTGCGGCGCGTATCTAAATGCCGATAACGTGCGGAAACTGCTGCGCGATTATGAAGCGGACGGCGAGATAAAAGAGGCGATAGATGAGTTTTATGCGCAGAATTTGCCCGTGTTTTTAAAGGCGCTAAATTTGGCGCGCAAGCTTGAAGTGGGACTACTTGAGGCTACCGAGGTGGTTGAGCCCAATCCGATTGATCTTAATAGGTCCGAGTCGTTTTCAAATCTTTTTAATTGCGATACTCAGGGCGCGCTGATCTACGCGGAAATCGCCGCACAGCAGATCGGCGAAGCGATAGAGCGCAGCAAGGCAGGCGGAGGCGTTAGGATGGTCAGAGAGAATTTTACCTTGCGCAGCGCCAATGCGACGGGCGGCGGCAGTGCAATGGAAGCGGATAGCGGCGCAATTAAGGCAGGCGGCGAGAATTCCGTTCCGTGCAGCGGCGATACGATAGAAGACGGCAGCGAGAATTCCGCCGCAGAAGATCATGAAGGCGAAACCTCCGCAGGCGGCGAAAAGTCGCTTTTCGGCAAGATCAAAGGGCTTTTCAAATAGTAAATTTGATCGCTGAATTTTAAAACGGCTTGCGGAGCCGCACGATTAAATCGCGATTAAATCATCTCGCGCTTGTAGGCTCCGCGCCGTTAAATTTAACTAAAACGGAGCAGTCGGCAAGCGCAAATTTAAAATTTAAAACTTGCCGAGATTTAAAAGATAGCTTGCATATCCGAAGTTACGAAATTTTAAATTGCCGCAAGCAGGCCGTAAAAGAGGCTAAATTTAAACCTGCCGCAGCCTTTGCGGCGGATAAGCTGCGGATAGGTTATATGTTTAAATTCCATAACCAAAAGCGCCCGATTTTGATTTCATGTCACTTAAAATTATACGTTCGGGCGCTAATTTGATCGCTCACAAAACGCCGCGTTAAAATTTCAATGAATTTTGAATTTTAAAGCTCGTCACCCCAGAAATAAAGCTCGAAAAAAGCAAGCGCAAAGATAAAAAAGACTATCAGCGCCGCGCCGCCCACGAGGACGTAGCTATCGTCCCCTATGCCGAATTGCACGCAATACGCAAACGCCATAAAAAACAGGCAAGCCGCTAAATTTGCGGAGCGTTTCTTTTTGTCTTTAAACGACGATACGCACAAAATGGCGGCTATTATGAGAACTACGGTCGCGATAATTTGCATGGCGCGCCACCTTTCGTGCAGATCAGGAAATGGCCGTTATTCGGTGTTAAGAAATGAAATTTCGCCGTTTTGATCTGTTCGTCTAAGCTCTTGGCGGGCAAATTTTGCGCTTTTGTTGAAGCGGCGGCTTTTAAAATTTCTCGCTCGCCGTATTTGAAAATTATCTTTTGCACTCGCCGCTTTTTAAAATCATCCTCCGAACCCGCCGTTAGCTTTAGCGAAAGTTATCGCTGCGAGAGGGGATCAGCAGATCTTGCAGCTCCTGTTGTACCGAGACTTTCGCGCGCGGATCGAGGATCTGCGAGTAGATGATAAAATTTGCGAGCACCTTTTTGCCGTAGTCTCTGCTCTCGGCATACGGCACGAGCTCCATGCTAAGCCACGGCTCGAATTTGCCCTTATTAAACATATCGCCGCGCTGCAGCATCTTTTTAACGAGCCCAAGCCCGCCGTTGTAAGCGTATGCGATGAAAACCGGGCTGTAAATTTTACGCTCCAGCCAGTCGATATGGATGTTGGCGAATCGGTAAGCGATCTCGGGGCGGAACATATCGTCTTGATCGAAGCCGTCGATTTTGAGTTGCTTTTTGCCGATCTCGTTAGCCAAAAACGGCATAAATTGCATCATTCCGAGTGCGTACGAGGTAGAAACCGATGCGGGCACGAAGCGGCTTTCTTGGCGGGCGAGTGCCAAAATTAGCGCCTTGCGGCGGTTGTCGCCGTCGCCGATATATTCCATAAACGGCGTTGGATAGAAGTTATCCTTGCCGCCGCTTGCTTTATTCATGATGTATGAGTACTCGCCGATGCTTTGCTTGGTGTCGAATTTTTTGGCAAATTCCAAAAGCTGCTCGCGAGACATTCTATCGGCGCTATTTTTTGTGCGAACCCAAGCGAAAGGATCGGTGATATCGTAGCCTTCGATGGAATTTTTAGCGGGGTTTGGGATGATTATGTTTAAATTTTTATTTCCCAAGACCTCTTTGGCGTACAGCGCGTAGAGGCTGTAATAATCGCTGCTAGCAAGCTGGCGCAAGACGTTTTGATCTCCATTTAGCAGGTAGATCCAAAATTTCGCATTGTGCACGTCGTGAGGCTTCTCAAAGCTCGCAGCCGCGCGGCTAAAAAATGCAAGCGCAGCCCCTTCATCGCCCTGCATGACGGCATTTACGCCCAGCATAAACGCTACGTCCTTTTCTACAGCCGACGGATCGACGCCCGTGAGCGAGCGGCGCAAGTGCGGGTATTTGCGGTTAATTAGCGCATCGTTGAGAACCGCTTTGAAACCTTTTTGCGAAGCTAGTTCGCTTACGAAGGCTGCGTCGGCGTCGATGTCGATCAGAGCGTCTTTGCCCGCACCTTTTAAGTAGTCGTAATATAAAAAGTAGTTTTGCGCGTTGCGACTTTGCATAAAATACTCGCTTGGATTTTCGTCGTTAAATCCGCGCAGTAAATTTACGGCGTTTCGCGAAGCCGCGTCTTGGTGACTCTCTAGTTGCGAAGCGAGCGTCTCGCGCACGGATGGGCTTAGTTTGGCGATGAAATTTGGATATGAGCGCGCCTTTTTGCAGGTTAAATTTGCATCTAAAATATTTGCCGTCGTTACTCCTGCGCAGCGATCCGGACGCTTAGGAGGGCGAATAGCGCCGAAAATTCTATCCAGCTTCTCTTTTAGTTTGCCTTTGTAGCGAAAGATACTCTGTTTTAAGGCTCTAATCTCCGCTTTGTTGTATTTCGTCTCATCTATTAGGCGATAGATGTAATAATCCTTAGCTAGGGATTTGGGTTCGTTTTTAATCTCCTCGTAGCTTAAAATTTTACCGCTACTTGTGGCGCACAGCAGTCCCAAAACAAGGCTAAATTTCAGAAATATTTTCAAATGACTGTCCTATTGATGATATAGATTATCGCGCTGTCAAAGAAGTTAAGCACGAGCAGGATAAGAAGCGGCGAAAGATCAAAGCCGCCGAAAGTCGTAGGTAGATAGCGACGCACGAGAGCAAATGCAGGCTCCGTGAGCGCAGAGATGACGCGGTAGATTTTATAAAATTTACCGAACGGATTTGGGCGGATGAAACTTAAAACGCAGGCGACGAAAATTAGCATCATATAAGCTTGAATCACGTAGTGAATACTCACTAAAATGCCGTAAAATACGCTATTTAGTAGCATCGAGTATCTCCTTCAGATCGGTGCGGATCAGCGGATACAGCTCGCTAAGCTCGGGACCGCGCGGCGCGCCGGTTAGTAAAAATCTAAGCGGCATAAACAGGCTCTTGCCTTTTAAATTTGTAGCCTGCGAAAGCGCCGCTTTGAAATCATTAAATTCCATTGGAGCGCCGTTTAAGCTCAATAAATTTAAGATCGCCTCTCGCAGCGCCTGCGCCTGCGCCGCCCACTCCTGCGGGATATCTTTCGCGCCGTAGATCGCTGCGATCTTCTCTTTGATCTGTGGGATAAGGCTAGCTTCTTGAGTGTAAAATTTTATCAAAGGCGCAAATTTCGGCTCAAGCTCAAAAAGCTCTGCTAAGCGCTGCTCGCTTGCTTTTTTGATATGCTCGCGGTTTATAAAGGCGAGTTTGTCCTCGTCAAATTTCGCCGGGCTTTTTGAAATTTTAGCGATGTCGAAAAACTCCACCGCCTCATCCATGCTAAAGACCTCGCGCGGCGTTTTGTTGCCCAGCAGGATCAGATAGTTCGCGATCGCCTCGGGCAGGTAGCCGCTTTGAAGCAGCCATTTTACCGAGGAGCTATCCTCGCGCTTGCTCATCTTTTTGCCTTCGGAATTTAATATGATCGGCAGGTGCGCGTATTTGATCTCGCCCTCGTAGCCGAGGCTTTGGCGGATCCAGTTTTGCTTCGGGGTGTTTGAGACGTGATCCTCGCCGCGGATTACGAAACTCACGCCCTGCATCATATCGTCGCAGGCGCAGGCGAAGTTATAAGTTGGCGTCTTATCCGCGCGCATTATGACGAAACTGTCGATATTCTGCGGCTCAAATGCGATATGGCCTTTGATCGCATCGATAAATTCCAGCGCGTGATCAGGTTTTTTGAGGCGGATAGTAAAGGGTTTTTCGCAGCCAAGCACCTCCTCGTCGCTTAAATGCTCGCAGTGCCCGTCGTAGCGATACGCCTCGCCCGCGTCTTTGGCGGCTTGCTTTTTCGCTTCCAGCTCTTCCTCGCTGCAAAAACAGCAAAACGCCTTTTTCTCGGAGAGCAGCTTGGCTGCGAACTGCTGATGAAATTTTAAATTTTTGCTTTGATAATACAGGCTCTGCCATGAGATGCCGAAGCGCTTTAAAATTTCGATGATCTCTTGATCTTTGCCTTCGATATTGCGCGCAGTGTCGGTATCCTCGATGCGCAAAATAAAGCCGCTTTTATCCTGCAGTGAGCAGATGTAGTTAAAAATAGCCGCGCGTAAATTTCCGATATGCATATCGCCGGTGGGCGACGGAGCGAAGCGATACAATTTAGGTCCTTTGGGTTTAAATTTAAGCTGGGATTATACTTTTTACTTCCTAATAAAAAGCAAAAACAAAGCAAAAATAGGCTAATATCGGCGCATTTTATTTAAGGAGACAATATGGGTTTCATTCAGGAATTCAAAGAATTCGCGATGAAAGGAAACGTCATCGATATGGCGGTGGGCGTCGTCATCGGCGGGGCTTTCGGCAAGATCGTAACCTCGCTCGTAAGCGACATCATGATGCCGGTTTTAGGACTTCTTACGGGAGGCATGAATTTTACCGATCTTAAAATAGTGCTAAAAGAAGCGGTAGGGCAGACCCCGGCCGTTACGATAAACTACGGCTCGTTTATCCAGGTAACGGTCGATTTTATAATCATCGCGTTTTGTATATTCTGCGCGATCAAGGCGATCAATAAGCTTAAAAAGCCCGCCGAGCCTGCGCCGGAGCCTGCCGCACCTGCCGAGCCTAGCGAAGAGATTAAACTTCTTACCGAGATAAGAGACCTGCTTAAAAAATAGGTCGCGGCGATGCTTGAGAGAATTCCTTATTTTAAAGCTCTGAGCACAGCGCAAATCGATCGTTTGGAGCAGATTAGCATCCATAAAAGCTACAAAAAGGGCGAAATTTTATTTTTCGAGGGCGAGCGCTCGCAGTATCTATTAATCCTGCTAAAAGGAATTTTAAAAATCTATAAAACCTCCGCAAAGGGGCGTGAGATCCATATGCGCGAGATCCGCCCCATCTCGCTCGTGGCAGAGATGGTAAATTTCGAAGAGACGAGCTATCCTGCAAGCGGCGTGTTTTCGACAAACGGCGAGGTGCTAAAGATCGATTATGAAAAATTTAAAAACGAGTTTATGAGCGATCCTAAAATTTGCCTGGAGCTTTTAAAATCGATGTCTGAGAAGATCCGCGCGCTAAATGCGGTCTTTGATAATCAAGTCGTGCTTAGCTGCGACGGCAAGATCGCTAAGTTTATCAACGAGAATTTCGATATTTTTATGAGCACGAAATACACCAGAATAGCCAAAATTCTAAATGTTACCCCCGAGACATTTTCGCGCACCATCACTAAATTTAAAAAGAGCGGTGCGCTAATTTTAGACGATAAACAAGAAATCACGGGCTTTGATAAAGATAAGCTGGACGAGTATATCCAAGGCTAGAGTTTGAAAAGCGCCTATATTTTTCCGATCGTCGGCACGGTTTTATTTCTGTTTTTTAATCTTTACGTCTACAGATCGATCAGCGCGCGCTTTACGCCATATAAAGGCTTCGCTACGTTTCGCCCTGCCTTGAGCTTGCTTTGCGTAGCTTTGGCGATTTCAGATGCGATATTTTTTGTAGGTTTTGGGCTTAATGGAAGCTTTAAAAACGAGCTGCTCTATAAAGCTTGCGTATTTTGCATGGCAGCGTCCTTTTCGCTCTTTTTTATCTGCCTTGCTTACGACGTGCTAAGCGCCGCCGCGCATGTGGTTAAATTTAGCCAAAACAGGCGGAAATTTTTAAAAACCTTTATAGATGTAACCTTCGTAATAATGGCGTTTAGCTATATTTTTAAAGGGCTTTATAATGCGCTAAAAATTCCAAAAATCACCGAGCGCGAAATAAAAATCAAAAACTTAGCTCGCGAGCTAAACTTTGCCGTCATCTCAGACGTGCATCTGGGCGAGTTTTTGAAAAAGGAATTTTTGCAAGGCGTCGTAGTGCAGATAAACTCGCTAAATTACGATGCGCTGCTGATCGTGGGCGATATGTTTGATCTGCGCTCGGATGAGCTCGGGGATATTTTGCAGCCTCTTGAGGCGATCAAAAAGCCTATCTTTTTCGTCACGGGCAACCACGAGTATTACCGCGGCGACGCAAGCGGACTTATCGCGGCGATGCAAAAAGCGGGCGTGCGAGTGCTGCAAAACGAAAGCGTGGAATTTGAGGGGCTAAATTTAATGGGCGTGCACGATCTTAGCGGCTTTCGCTTCGGATATATGCAGCCCGATCTAAGCGCCGCGCTAGCGCAGGCAGACCCCGATAAACCAAAAATTTTACTCGCGCATCAGCCAAAATACGTCGTGGATTTCGTGCGCGACGAGGTCGATCTGTGCATCTGCGGGCACACGCACGCGGGGCAAATTTTCCCGTGGACGCTTTTGGTGCTGCTTAGCCAGAAGTATCTTTACGGGCTGTATAACGACGGGCTGAAGCAAATTTACGTAAGCAGCGGCGTAGGGTTTTGGGGCCCGCCGATAAGGGTCTTTGCGGATGCCGAGATCGCGCTGCTTAAGCTTAGAAAGGCATAGATGAGAAGTTTTATTTCGAGGATTTTCGGGATTATCGCCGCGGTGAAATTCCCTAAATTTATACAAAATTTTATCAACCGCAAATATGTGGAATTTTTCAAAATCGATATAAGCGAATTTGATCCGCCGCAAAGCTACGCGAGCCTAAACGCGCTTTTTACTCGCCGTTTGCTGCGTCCGCGCGAGATAGCGGCAGACGAGCGAGCTTTCATAAGCCCTAGCGACGGCGTGATCTTTGAGAGCGGATGCTGCGCCGATCTGCGGGCTTTTAGCGTGAAGGGCTGCGAATACAGCCTTAGCGAACTGCTAGGGCGGACGTTTACGGCAAGCGAAAGCGGCGGAGCGGTTAAAAATTTAGATGACGGGGCGGTTACTACGAACGGGAGCGGCGAGGTTGGAACCGGATGCGCAAAAGATGCCGGCGCAGGGATGAAATTTCGCGCCGCGCAAGCGAAAATCATAAGCGACGAAAGCGGCGCAACTTATGCCGCGAGCGGCGTGCAAGCTGAAATTTATAGTGATGAAAGTAGTGTGAGCCGCGAAACGAGCGCAGAGGACGCCCAAGGCGGCGAAAATACAAGCGGCGTAAATTTAAGCTACGCAAACATTTATCTAAGCCCGCGCGATTATCATCATTATCACGCGCCGTGCGATCTGAGCGTGCTGCAGGCGTTTTATATTCCTGCCGATCTTTACAGCGTGGCGAAGAAATTTTTACTTAAAATTCCAAACCTCTACGCAAAAAACGAGCGCGTGATTTTAAAGTGCAAAATGCGTAACGGCGGGATTTTGTGGATGGTTTTCGTGGGCGCTTTAAACGTCGGTAAGATGAGATTTGATTTCGATGCGCGAATACAAACGAATGCGTGCGCAAATAGAGCTGAGGCGCTTTACGAATATGAAAATTTAAGCTTTAAAA
Source organism: uncultured Campylobacter sp. (assembly GCA_963525765.1). Lineage (GTDB taxonomy): Bacteria > Campylobacterota > Campylobacteria > Campylobacterales > Campylobacteraceae > Campylobacter_B. The sequence continues at coordinate 10,254 of CAURMQ010000024.1, forward strand.
AGGGCGATCATTTGGGAAATTTTGAGCTGGGTTCGACGATCGTGCTCGTAGCGCAAAGCGAGTTTTTGAAATTTAGCGTTTCGTCCGAGACGGCCGTAAAATTTTCGCAAAAAATCGGAGAACTAGGCAAATTTTAGTAAATTTTTATCTAAAATTAGATATTTTCCGTTTAACTAAAATTAATTTTATTTAAATTTGGCTATAATCATCCCACTTTAAATCAAAGGATTTAACATGAAAAATTTAAAAGCTTTTACGATGATCGAGCTTGTTTTCGTCATCGTCGTTTTAGGTATTTTGGCGGGCATCGCGGTGCCTAGATTAGCCGCTACGCGTGATGATGCTACGATCGCTAAGATGCGCGGTGATATTGCTTCCATTAGAGGCGGACTTGCGATGCTTAGAGGCGAAAATATGATGAGAGGTGTGACTAGCTGGCCTGCACTGGAGGGCGCAGACAATAACACCCTTTTTGACGCCGTTTTGCAGCAGCCTATCTATCCTATGAAAGCTGGCGGCAGAAACGGCTGGACCTTAGTTACAAACGGCAATGCTAATGCGACATCCACATATACAGCTACTGTAGCAGGCAGAAGCACTAATTTTACTTACTATCCTACTACACCTTTGGCTACGGCGGCAGGGAGAAACGTAGGCTCATTTGACTGCGATCACAAAGACGAGCTTTGCCAATCCTTAGCTCAATAGCTAAATGCTCTATTATGAAGTTGCGGTTTTGGGCGCCAGCCTAAAGCCGCTTACTTATAGTTCAAATTTTAAAATCCCAACTTATCAAATCGTATCCGTTCCCGTAAAATCAAGTGTCAAATCCGCCGTAATTCTGTGCGAAGTTGCAAAACCGACCTTCAAAACCAAGGAAATTTTAGAGATTTCGCAGCTTAAATTTACTCCGTTTCAGATCGCACTTGCAAATTTTATCGCGTACTACTATGTCTGCGAAAAGAGCGTTGCATTTGGGATTTTCGAGCCTGCAAGTGAGACGACGCAAGATTTTGCAAATCCTGCTACCAAGCAGGATTGTACCTCCGAGAAAACTCCCGCCAGCGAGCAAAATGCGTTCGGTAAGGACACTAGCATCACGCAAAATTTTGCCACCGCGCTGAATTCTGCGCAAAAGCAAAATTTGAAGCAGGCGCAAAATATTATCTCGCAAAATTTAGCGTTAAATTTTACCTCCGCGCAGAATTCTATCCAAGAGCGGGACTTTGTCAATGAACAAAATTCCGTTTCAATTCAAAATTCTACATTTACTCAAAATTCTGCCGCCATGAAGACCGCCATAAATTTTGTTGCCGCCCTCGAGCCAGCACACAAACAAAATTTAGCCATCGCGCAAAATTCTATCCAAGAGCGGGATTTTGCCGAGGGAGAGAATTCCATTTCGATTCAAGATTCTACTTCAGCGCAAAATTCTATCTCAATTCAAAATTCAGACGCCGCGGCACAAAGCCCCGTCCTGCCGTCGCTATCTCCGCTTCAAATAGGTAAAATTCCAAACCTCACCCCCGCGCAAGAGCAAGCGCGTAAATTTGCCGAAGCCAACGAGACGTCACTGATTTTCGGCGATACGGGCAGCGGCAAGAGCGAAATTTATATCGCGCTGATTGCGCAGGCGCTCGCTGCGGGCAAACAGGCGCTGTTTTTGATGCCCGAGATTTCGCTTACGCCGCAGATGACGAAGCGGCTACAAAGCTATTTCGGCGAGCGGCTCGGCGTCTGGCACTCTAAAATTTCGCCCAAAAAAAAGCGCGAAATTTTAGAAAAATTTAACGCAGGCGAGATCCGGCTCATCGCGGGCGCTCGCTCGGCGCTGTTTTTGCCCTTTAGCGATCTAGGCCTCATCGTCGTGGATGAGGAGCACGACGACAGCTATAAATCGGCCGCCGCGCCGCGCCTAAATGCCCGCGACGCCGCGATTTTCGTCGGCAAGAAGCTCGGCATCCGCGTGGTTTTGGGCTCCGCGACGCCTGCGCTTAGCACCTACGCGAAGCAGCCGCACTTCCGCCTGCGCGGCACCTATTTTAGCAGCGCCAAGCGCTTCATTTTTGACGAGAGCGAGACGGGGCTGAGCCCTAAAATTTTAACCGAGATCGAGCGCAGCCTCGAAGCCGGCAAGCAGGCGGTCGTGTTTTTGCCGACGCGCGCGAACTACAAATATATGGTTTGCGAAAACTGCGGGCATATCGTGCGCTGCCCGTTTTGCGCCGTCGGGATGAGCTATCACGCGGACGCTGCGGCGCTGAAGTGCCATTACTGCGGCTTTAGCACGTTTTACAAGGCGTCTTGCGAAAACTGCGGCGGCGAGGTGATGCAGGCGCGCAAGATCGGCACGGGCGAGCTCGCGGCACAGCTTGCGGCGCGTTTCCCAAGCGCCCGCATCGCGAAATTTGATCGCGACGAGATCACCACGCAGCGCAAGCTTGAGGCGCTGCTAAATAACTTCAACGCCCATAAAATCGACATTCTGGTAGGCACACAGATGCTTAGCAAGGGGCACGATTACCATGGCGTCGATCTTGCGGTGATAATGGGGATCGACGAGCATCTGAGCTATCCCGATTTTAGGGCGCGCGAAAAGACGCTAGCGCTTGCGATGCAGGTGGCTGGCCGCGCGGGTCGCTCGGGGCAGGGCAGGGTCGTCATACAGACGCGCCAGAGCGGCTTTTTTAGGGATTATATCGAAAACTACGACGATTTTTTGCGCGACGAAGCGGAGTTTCGCGAGGGGCTCTATCCGCCGTATATGCGACTTTTGCGCGTGCTAATCTCGCATAAAAATGAAAAGGCGGCGAGCGAAATAATGAATGCCGCGCTTGAGCTTTTACGTCGCAAACAGGCGAGAGGCAGCGCGTTTGCATCGTATGACAGATTGGATACGGGCTCGAAGCGAGCAAGTTTAAATGCTTTAAATTTAGAAAATGCCGCAGGGGGCGGCAGCAGCGAAATATTAAATTCTGAATTTCAAAGCTCGGATCTGTGCAGGGACGACGCAAATTTAAACCATCAAAAAAACACCTCAAATTTGAAAAATGCCGCGCAAATTTCAGCTTGCGACGGGGACGCGGATAGCGTAAATTTAAAGCCTGAAAGAAAGAGCGCTGCGCAAAATTTTATAAATTTAGCGGCCGAAAATGCTGCCGAAAATTCCGCGCAGTATTTGAAAGAGAAGGCGAGTAAGAGCTTTGAGATCATCGGCTACGGCAAGGCGGGTATCGCCTATATCGCGTCGAAATTTCGCTTTGAAATTCTGCTGCGCGCTAGCTCGCACGTGCCGCTAATCAACGCCGCGCGCGCGCTTGAGCATCTGCCCGTCGAGATCGATATGGATCCCGTAAACTTCGGCTAAGCGCGATTTATAAAATTTTATTCGCATAAATTTTGTCCATAGAACCTGCAGGATTTGATGTATTGCAACGCTGAATTTTTATGCTTTACCGCCTATCTCATATTAAATCAAAATCAAAAAATAATATCAAATTGTTAAGTATAATTTAACTTGAGTGAGGATATAATGCACCCATAAGTCTAGTATGATATTGCTCTTTTTGAATGGAGGACAGAATGCCTAGATTTGCTTTACTTATAAAATTTACGCTTGTGATCATACTTAGCGTATCGTTTATAGATGCAAACGATACGAACAATACTACTACTGCTATGCCTTGGATGTTAGATTCGATTTTATCAAAGGTACGGGATAGAAATATTACTAGAAAGAGCAGTGAAACCAATGCGACTTTTGGTATTACTACTTTTAACAGTAAAAGCGTGTATTTTTGGCAAATGGATCAAAACGCGACCCTTAAGAAAGAGTATGAAGAGCATTTGGCTAAAGAAAGAGACTTTTGCACCGATTTTTACGACGATCTGTTTAAATGGAAAAATATAAGCGCTATCCGCCCTGTAGTTAACGATAGCATAGATTATAATGATCCTGAGCTAAAGCAAAATATGAGTGATTGTTGGTATATGGATATGAATAGAACGGTTCAAGCAGGGTATCGTGGCAGAGGTTTCACTTTGTATAAGATCGGCGATCATAGGCTTTTATATATAATGTTCTATAAGTATGCGGAATATAACGTATCGAACAATCTTGCTAAAAATTTAGCCTATATTTTAGATATCAAAGAGTGTACCAAAGCTATAAGGGATTTTAATTATGATCCGTATAAAAGTAGGATTCATCTAGAAAATTATAGAAATTATGTGGAAGGCGTTTATTTTAGACCCATTTTTTATGAAGATAGATACTACGCGTTGGATATTGAGAGAAATCTTCCTGGCTTGGGCTTCGGCTTTACTATAAGGCTTAAGGAGATTAAAGATAGTAAGTTGGAGACTAAATGTGAAATATCGTATCTGATAGATAAAAAGAAATTTTTTACTAAGGAGTAAATCATGCAAACGCATTCAGTTGGTTCGAGAGATACCCAATAATCTATAAAGCATCTAAAAAGGTAACGATTTGAAAAAACTACTTAGAAATTTTATGATTTTTGTAGGGTTTATCTTTATGTTATACACCTCTTATTTCCTATATTTTTATTCCAAAAAAGCCGAATATGCGACTATTTTATTGCAAAAAGCGCTTAGGTATGAAGAGAAATTTTTTACTGAGAAAACACAAAATTTAGACCCGTCTGAGCAGATTGAGCTACGGCATGAGTTTGAAAAAGAGAAATTAAAGCTAGAAAAATATTGCGGCGATGCTATAATAAACGGCGATAATGATCATTGCAAAGTTTATTACAACCTCGATTTCGACTATATTCATTTTTACGACGGGCGAAATCAAGATATCGCGCTGGGCTACGACTTTGATAACGAAAGCATCGAGTTTTATAAAAAGCTATCAGATCACTATGATTACAAAGGCAAAAAATGCAGATCGCGCAGGGTATACAGCGAACACCATGCGACATTTGCGATTGACAATTTTGAGCATGCGAAATTTTGGTTGGGAAATTACGGCGAATTTACCCTAAAAGATCCATATATTCATGAGTGTGAATAAAAGTGATCGTTAATTTAAACACCGAAAGCCTGCCGTATAGATCGGCGGTATATGCATAAATTCATATTTGTGCGGATATGAAATGTATTTTATACTTTAGATTAAGTAATTATGTTGTATAAGCTTATACGACCGATAACAAAAAACGCTTTTAAGGCTTCAAAAGCTCATTTTAAGGAGTGAGGGATGCAAGTTCGTGCTTTTATTTTAGCGATATTGTTTGCCGTATCGTTCGCAAAAGCGGATGATATAAAGCATCCATTGATGCCATGGCAACTGGAACCTATTTTATGGAAAATTCAAGATAAAAAAGTTGTAAGAAAAGCTCTTCACGAACCTATGATCCGGGGTGCAACTACCTTTAACGGCAAGAGTTTTTATTTTGTTACGATAGAAGATAATGCAACGCTCAAAAAAGAGTATGAAGAGCATTTATCAAAAGAAAGAGACTTCTGCAACGACTTTTACGATGATCTGTTTGAATGGAAAAATATAAATATAATCAAACCTCTGGTTTTTGATACGACGGATTACAATAACCCAGTTTTAAAGAAAAATATGGGCGATTGCTGGTATATGGATATGAATGAAACGATTAGAGACGGCTTTAGCGGGCGAGGATTTACATTGTATAAATTTGATAATAAGCTTTTGTATATTATGATTTACAAAACCACTCCTTATATATATCAGACGGATGATTTCGCAAATCTTGCTTACATTTTAGATCCCAAAGAGTGTAGTAAAATCACAAAAGATCCTCGTAGCAGGGTAAATTTGGAGATTCCAGGCAATATCATATATAAACCACGTCTGTTTTATGCCGAACCGATACGTTATAAAGATATAGACTATCTACTTTTCATAGATTTTGACAATACGGATAAGCGGACAACTATTCAACGTCACAATCAGGAAATTTAAAGACGGTATTTTACAAATGCCTGTTTGTAGCAATTCATACGTAAATACGAAGCTTTATCGATAGGGGCGGTTATGTGGGTTCATATTTTCATCTTAATGATCGCATTCGTACTATTTGCGAATGCAAACGATGTAAGCGATACGGAAATTCCTTTTGATTTAAAAATAGCTTTATGGAAAGCTAATGATAGGAAAGTAGTAAGAAACAATCCTTCCGGTATGGTAGAAGGAGAAACCACTTTCAACGGAAAAACCGTTAGCTTTTGGCAAATAGATAGAAATGCAACGCTCAAAAAAGAGTATGAAGAGCATTTATCAAAAGAAAGAGACTTCT
>CAURMQ010000025.1:0-15978 GCA_963525765.1 uncultured Campylobacter sp.
AAATCGCGCGGGCAAATTTAAAAGCAAAGCCGCGCGGCTAAATTTTATAAAATTTCAAAGCATCATCGAAAAGATTATGCCAAATATGATTAGCGGGATATTAAAGAAAATAAAGGTCGGCACGCAGGTATCCCACATATGGCTATGCTCGCCGTCGATATTTAGCCCCACGGTAGGCCCGAGCGTGCTATCGCTCGCAGGCGAGCCCGCATCGCCGATACCCGCAGCCACGCCGATGATAAAGATCGTCGCCGCCGTACTAAAGCCCAGTTGTGCGGCTAGCGGACAATAAATCGTAGCGATGATAGGGATCGTGCCGAAGCTCGAGCCGATACCCATCGTCACGAGCAGTCCGATGCCGATCATCAGCAGCGCACCGCCTAGCTTGCCGCCGCTTAAAGTGCTCGCTACGTGCACCAGCTCGTTCACGCCGCCGGTTTCTTTTAAGATCGTGCCGTATCCTGCGGCGATCAGCATCAAAAACGCGATATAGCCCATCATATGCACGCCCTCGTCAAATACGCTATCGAGCTTCTTCCACTCGATGCCCTTGCTAGCAAGCATTACTAAAATTCCGCTAAGCGCGGCAAACGGAAGCGATTTGATCCAAATTTGCACCGCAAAGCACACCGCGATACCCGCTAGCGCGCCCCACTCTCGCATACCCATCTTAAGCTCGCTAAAATGCGCATCCAGGCTCTGTTTGGTTTCGGCATACTCCCTCGGCTTGCGGTAGTAGATCACGGCTAGCACTAGCCCCACGAGCATCGGCACGGCGCTGAGCCACATCACGCTCGATATGTCGCCAAGGCTTACCGCGATGCCGTTTGCGTTCATATTTTTTTCGATTAGCCCCATAAAGATAAGTCCAAATCCCAGCGGCAGCGCCATATACGGCGTCTGCAAGCCGAACGTCAGCGCGCACGCTACGGCGCGGCGGTCGATCTTTAGCGAGTTCATGATCTTGACTAACGGCGGGATCAAAATCGGGATAAAGGCGATATGCACGGGGATTAAATTTTGTGAAAAGCACGCAAAAAAGGCGATCGAAAAGATAAAGACGTATTTTTTGTCGCTGATTAAATTTGCCACCGCGCGCACTAAGATCGCCGTTAGGTTGGTCTTTGAGATCGCGCTTGCGATGACGCCTAGCAGCAGATACGAAAGCGCGGTTTCTAAATTTCCGCCCATGCCGAGGCTGCCGGCGTTTTCGGGGTTACCGTTTATGAATAAATTTATAGCGTCTCCCAGCGGGATCTTGCTTGAGAGCACGGCGCAGATCGTGCCGATTAGGATCGCAAGCATTACGTTGCACCTCAGCAAGCACAGCGCGCACATTACACAGATACTGATAAATACGGGATTGGTAAGCATCTTTTGCCTTTTTTGGAATTTTTGCAATTATATAGAATTTAGGGCTAAATTTTGCTAAAATCGCGCAAAAAATCGGCTAGGACAGCGATGAAATATTTTTACTCCTCTTTTGTGGTAAGCCTAATTGCGCTTGCTATCGCGTTTTATATCGGCGGCGCTGGCAGTGCTTATATCTGCGCGCTTTTGTGCGCACTTGAAATCAGCCTCAGCTTCGACAACGCCGTAGTCAATGCCAAGGTGCTAAAAGATATGGCGCCGGTGTGGCAGAGCAGATTTATCCTCTGGGGCATTCCGATCGCGGTTTTTGGCATGAGGTTTTTATTCCCCGTGCTAATCGTCGCCGCAAGCGCGCATCTGGGTATTTGGGAAACCCTCGTGCTAGCGCTTAAGCAGCCGCACCGCTACCATGAAATTTTAAGCGAGAACGAAGCGCAAATTTACGTTTTCGGCGGCGCGTTTTTGCTGATGGTCTTTTGCGATTTTTTCTTCGATACGCAGCGCGAGCTACACTGGCTAGGCATAATCGAAAATAACGGACTCGTACGATTTTTAAAGCGCATTCCAAACGCCCCCACGCTGATCGCTCTAGCCGCAGGGCTCGTGCTGCTTGCTAAAACGGGTTCGGCAACGCTCGGCGCGGCGTATTTCGGCGCGATCCTGCTCTATCTGCTCATCTCCTGCTTCGACCGCCTTTTCGGTACGGACGGCGTAAAAAACGGTCTCGCGGGCTTTTTATATTTAGAAACCCTGGATGCGAGCTTTAGCTTCGACGGCGTGATCGGCGCGTTTGCGCTAAGCGATAATATCTTCATCATTATGCTGGGGCTAGGTGCTGGCGCGATGTTCGTGCGCTCCATCACGCTGTATCTCATCGCCCGCGGCACGCTGTCGCACTTCGCGTATCTGGAGCACGGCGCGCACTACGCCATCGCGTGTTTGGCGTTTATAATGTTTGCCAAGCTGAAATTTGAAGTAAGCGAGATCATAACGGGCACCGTGGGAATCTTATTCATCGCGCTATCGCTCCTTTCGTCGGTGCTTTACAACCGCCGCAACAAGCGCAAACTCATCGAAACGATCGCGGGAAATAACGAGTAAAAGCCCGAAATGCGGGATAAATTTTATTAAAATTTCATCCGTTAAGCGGGTTTAAGATTTTTTATGCTATTTTTGCGACCTATTTCGATCAAAAGGCGAGAGATGATAAATTTACCGAAAAATTGCGTGGTTTTTACCTACCCGAAAATGGGCGACAGCGGAAAATTTTTGCCGGAGGAGTTGCGCGGCGTAGCGGGCCTTACTGGCTGCACGCTTCAGTGCAAGGCCTACGAGAGCGCGCTTGCGCAGATAAAAGACCTCGGTTTCGAGCTTATCGCCGTAGGCAGCATGGGCGAGGCGGGCACGAGCGAGTTTAAGCGCGTTACGGGCGCCACGTTTGAGTTCATAAACGACGAAAAATTCGAGCTTGAAGCGCCGCTTGAGCTCGAAACCTTCACCACCGGCGACGGGAAGAAATTTTACCACCGCCAAACCCTGATTTTTCGAGGCGGCGAGGAGATAGAGCGCTTTAGCCGCATCGCTAATCCCGAGCAGGACGCACAAAACGTACTTGCGGCGCTAAAGAGCCTATGATCGATCGCTTCGGCATCGCGCTTTAAATTTCGCGCTCCAAACGCGCTGCGACATAGAACTGAAATTTGGAGCGGAGCGTATTTCTCTTAAATTCAGCATTTTTAATTAAAATGGCGCTAAATTTAACGGAGGCGGGTATGAAAAAATTTCTATTTTTGGCGCTATTTTGCGCACTTGCGGCAAACTGCAACGAAAGCGGGCGGGCGGATAAAATTTCTGCGGCGGGCAGAGCGGACAAAACAACGAGTATAGGCGAGACCGCAAGCGCGCACTTTCTAAAGAGCGGCGAAGCAAGCGCCGGCTCGCAAAGCAGCGCCGATGCGGTCATCCAAACGGACGGAATTTCACGGGCGGATCTGCAAAGCTGCATCGTAAAAAGCGACGAAGGCTCCTGCGAGCGCGTCACGCGTGGTCTGAAAAGCGGCTGCGAACGAAAAGATCAGCTGTCGTGCTTTTTCTACGCAGATGCGCTAGGGCGGGGCTTGGGCGTGGAGAAGGACGTCGCGGCGTCGTTTGAGCTTTTTCGAGAGCAGTGCGATGCCGGCAGCAGCGAAGCGTGCTACGAGCTGTCGGTCAAATATCTCCAAGGAATCGGCACCCCTCAGAGCTTCGAGCTCTCAGGGCAGGCGCTAGATAAGGCATGCAAAATGCACAACAAGCGCGCCTGCGCGGTGCTCGATCTACTGCCGAAAAATTAGCGCGACAGAGGCGATAAAATTCCAAGCTTCGATCGCAAATAAGGCGCGTGAGCCTTTTAAATTTTAGCGGGCGACGGGTGCGGCGCAATGAAGCAGTAAATCGGGGCTAGCGAGCGGATAAACAAAATCAAAAGGAGTAAAGATGAAAGTTTTAAAGCTTGCGCTGGCTGCGGCGCTGGCGCTTAGCTTGGCAAACGCGGACGGCAAAGCCAAAGAGTTTAAATTTAGCGGCGCAAAAACTAGCGCGCTTTTAGCAAAATGCAGCAAAAAGGACGCCGCCGCATGCTACGAAGCGGCGATGAGATACGAGCTGGGCGGTCGCGGCGTCGTGCGAAACCGCCTCAAAGCGCAGGGCTTTTTCGCAGATGCGTGCGAGCTCGCCACCCTCGCCGAGCGGAGGCAGGGAGATAAAATGAGCGGCGCAGGCGAGCACGCGATGAGCGATTTGCGCGAGCGAGCCTGCCTGGGCAACGCGGCGGCGCTGGAGAGTTTCGCGAGCGGGCAGTGCCGCAGCCTCGTGATATACGACGAGTTTTGCGAGGGTGGCTCGCAGGAGGCGTGCGACAATCTGGCGCGGATGAAGCGCGATGGCTGGGCGCCCAAAGAGAGCTGCAGTGAGGAGATAGTCGCGAAATTCGGCGACGGCAAGCCGCAGAGATGAAATTTTGCCCTATTTTGCGGCGATAGAATTTTAAAATTTTGCAAGTATAAAATTTGCCGAAATTTTATAAAGCTCGGCCGAAAATGGTAACAAGGCGGACTAAATTTTAAATTCTAAAACGCGTTTAAATTTGCGTCGTAAGCGGCGTCAATTTTTTGGCTCAGCAGAGATTAGAATTTGCGCGGCAATGCTCTTTGAATTAAAAATCTCGTGTAATGGCTGGAGCTACAATTTTAAGAACTAGAATTTAAACAAAATCTGCAATTTAGTCGTGACGATATAATTTTTAGAATTTCGAGAGCGTAAAATTTATCAAAATTTTACGTATCTACGTCGAGCCGCTCCAAAAAAAGCGCGAAATTGGAATTTTAAACTGCCATATTGTGCGAAGAGGCAAAAATTCCAGACAGAGGGATTTCAATTAATGCGGATTAAAATTCAAGCGTAACGGGCAAATGCGTGCACCACAAGCGATGGAATTTCAAATATGAGTTCAAGGCTTGTGTTAGGCGCGGAATTCAAACGCCACGAGCGATAAATTTCAAAATATCTATTTTAAAATTACAAGGCGGAGATTTAAATTTGAGTGTGGCGAGCGATTAAATTGCGAAAGGAAGCTTAAATTTAAATATCGCGGTCCACAAATTATGCGATGAAATTTTGCGCCTAAATTCCGCAAGATTAGGTGCGTGATAAGCGTTTGCAGTATCGCAGCAAGATCATCAAGCCAAGCTTCAATTACGCTTAAAACCCTATTTACCGAGCGCTTGCGCAAGCGGATATTGCAAACCGCCGAAGTAAAAAAAGCCCAATCGGAAGCGTTTGTGGCGTATCCCAACCGACCGCGCCTCATATTTTGCTCTATAGCCTAGCTCGTGCACGAAATTTAGATTTTGAAATTTAGCGCAAAAATATTATAATTTCGCCCAAATCACGGCTAGGACGGAAAATGAACTCACGCGTGCAAAACGAATATCTAAAATCAAAAATTATGAGCGCCGAGAAAGCCTGCGAGCTGATCCCAAATGGCGCATCGGTGGGCTTTAGTGGCTTTGTTGGGGCGGGCTGCGCGCTAGCGCTGCCACAAGCTCTAGCGCAACGAGCGACAGCGCTGCACGAAAAAGGCGAGCCCTATCAAATCGAAATTTTTACAGGCGCATCGACCGATCCGCTTTTAGACGGAGTTTTGGCAAAAGCAGGTGCCGTGAGCTTTCGCGCGCCGTTTTTTACGGATGCCGATATGCGCCGTGCGATAAATAGCGGCGCCGTGCGATACGCGGATGTGCATCTATCAAGCCTTGCCACGCAGCTTAAGGCGGGCTTTTTTCCGCATCTAAACTTTGCCGTGATCGAAGTAGTGGCGATTAAAGAAAGCGGTGAACTTGTGCCGTCTACATCGCTAGGCAACAACCAAGCCTGGCTCGATATCGCCGATCGCGTGATTTTAGAAGTGAATTACTATCAGCCGCTTGAGCTGGAGGGCATTCACGACGTTACGGATCTGCGCCTGCCGCCGCATGCCGAGGATCTGCCGATCAAGCACGTAGGCGATCGCGTAGGCAGCCCTTACATGCATGTAGATCCTGCCAAAGTAGTCGCTGTCATAGAGGCCAGGACGCATGATCGCGTCAATAATTTTACCGCCGTAGATGAAATTTCAAGCGCGATCGGGCGCAACGTCGTAAAATTCCTAAAAAACGAGGAGGCTTGTGGCAGACTTCCCGCAAAGAAGCTGCTGCCGCTACAATCGGGCATCGGCAACGTTGCTAACGCCGTGCTTAGCTCGCTACAAGGCGCCGGCTATCAAGGGCTGCAGTGCTACTCCGAGGTGATTCAAGACGGCATGCTAGATCTCATCAAAAGAGGCGTCGTAGGCACTGCAAGTGCCACAGCGTTATCGCTTAGCCCTGCAGGTGTCGAGGAATTTCAAAAAAACATCGATTTCTACCGCAAGCACATCATACTACGTTCACAAGATGTCTCCAACTCGCCAGCACTCATCAGAAGGCTTGGCGTCGTATCGATGAATGGCATGCTAGAGGCAGACATCTACGGCAATGTAAACTCCACTAACGTCATGGGCTCGCAGATGAAAAATGGCATCGGCGGTAGCGGTGACTTCGCTCGCAACGGATATTTGTCGCTATTTCTTAGCCCGTCGCTCGCTAAAGACGGCGCGATTAGCGCTATCGTACCCTTCGTGAGCCACGTCGATCATACCGAGCACGACACCCAGGTCATCATTACCGAATACGGCATCGCCGATCTGCGCGGTAAATGCCCTCGTGAGCGTGCTCGCGCGATGATAAGCATCGCGCATCCCACTTACCAAGACGCGCTGAGAGATTATTTTGAGCGGGCATGTGCGCAGCCCTGTGCGGGGCATACTCCACACATCTTAAGCGAGGCGCTGTCGTGGCATCAAAGATTTAAAGATACGGGGAGTATGAAGGATTTGCTTGAGCTAATGCGCTAAAGCCTAAAATTTAAGCTCATTCTCGCTGAAGCGGGAAAGTTTGCACTTAAAAATTCCGCCTGCATTTGAAAGCCCTATCGCTGCTTAGAGCAAAGCTCGTTAAAATTTTTATTTTTACAAAGCTCGCGCGAAATGTTTATTATATGAATGCATTGAAAATTTGCGCCGTAAAATTTTAAAATTTGCAGACGGGTTTAAGGCGCGGAATTTAAAATTTTATCGCTACGGAATTTTAAAATTTAGCCTTAAATTTGCAGCTCGCGCATTTCAAATTTTAAAATTCTACGGCTTGGAATTTTAAAATTTTGAACTTCGCAAAATTTCATCCATAAATCCGCTACTAAATTTTAAATTTAGCTCTCACTTCATTTGCCAAGCCAATCCTAGCTATAGGGTGCGCTATAAGTTTGCGATAAAACCGCGTAGTATTTGCCAAGATAAATTCCGTATTAAAGAGGTGGCTTGCTAAAACAGAATTTCTCGCCTTACGAAAGCGGTCTTTGGCTCGTAAATTTAAAAAGGCGGGCCATAAGGCTGCGACGAAATGAGATTAGAATTTTATCCTCGAAGGCTCCATCGGCTTGCTGTAGAAGTAGCCTTGCATATATTTAATCCCCATCTCTTCTAAGATGATTGAAATTTCATGGTTTTCTACGTATTCGGCGATGAGCTCGTAGCCCTGCTTGCGCGCGAAGTTAGCGATAGTTTCGACGATAGCGCGCGAGTTTTTGTCGTTTGCGATATTTTTGATGAGCGCTCCGTCGATCTTTATGTAATCCACATCGAGCGTTAAAATTCTATAGTAGTTGGAGTATCCGCTGCCAAAATCGTCTATCGCGACCTTGCAGCCGTAGTTTTTAGCTACAGCGATGAAGCTGCGTAGGCTCTCGTAATCGTCAAATTCCTCGCTTTCTAAAATTTCAATGAATAGATTTGAAGCGTTTGGACTGGATGCGAGCTTGCGCTCTAAAAGCTCCTTGATACCTTCGTTTGCGATGTCAAAATATGAAAGATTTATGCTAAAGCAAGTCCCTGCGAAGCGGTCTAGCAAGCGAAAGGCTTCGTTTATTACGACCTGAGTTAGCGGGATGTAGAGCGAGGTTTGCTTTGCGATATCGATAAACTCACCTGGGCAGCGCGTCTTGCCCGAACGATCGATTAGGCGGATTAGAATTTCATATACTAACGGGACATAATCACCGCCCTCGGTGCCGTAGGTGTTACCACTAGGATCGCGGTGGGTGATATCAAATATGGGCTGAACAAGCACAAAGACTTGATTTTTCTTGATCGCATTTTGAATGGTGTTGATCATAATCTGGTTTTGCAGATATTTTTCCTCAATCGCATTTGGGCGCGAATAAAAGCCCACGTGCTCGTTTTTGCTCTGCGCCTCATACATCGCCATAACCGCCTGAAAGACCCTATTTGCGCCGCCTGCTACGTCGGCGCGCTCGCTCACGCCCATCGTGATATTTAAAGGCGCGGAGGCAAAGCCCTCAGTGGTATGTAGATTAAAGACCTTATCGGTGAAATATTTATTTATGATCTCCACGTCGCGCGCGACATTTAGTCCCTCGTAAAATAGGCAAAACTCATCCGATTGGATGCGAAAGATACTAGCTTTGATCTCGTGCGATTCGATACACATCGCAAGCGTACGCGCAAAGGAGCGCAGAATTTCATTTGTCGTTTCTGCCTTGTAAAAAAGTCGCAAATTTGCAAAATTTACGATAGTGATGTAGATCGCTACGCCCGTTTTTTCTGCGTTTATTAGCTCATATAGCGCTGCTTCGTTGCCCTGGCCCGTAAGATGATCGATATAGACTTGATTGTTTAAGCTCTCCTTCGCGTTCGCAAGAGCTAGCTTCATAATCTCGCGCTCGCCGATGTCATGAGCGTAAAGCGCATATAGCGGCGGCTTGGATGCGGTGGCGATATTTGCTAGCCTTAGGCTCACATCGGCTAGTTCGCCGTTTTTACGAAGCAGGCGCGTATCTTTGGCGCTTTTATTTACTATCGCAGGAAGTTCGATCCCTTTATCTTTGGGCATCAAAACTCCAAGATCGCTTCCTTCCAGCTCACTTTGTTCGTAGCCGCTTAAGTTAAGCACGCTTTTATTAGCGTATAAAATTTTAAAGTTTTGATCTGCTAAAACTATCGCTTCGCCTGCTTGTTCGCATAGTGCGTGATAGGGCGCGAGGGCGCGTTTACTACGCAAAGCATCGGAATTTATGATGTAAGTAAGCAGTAAAAACGACAAAAACACCGCCGTGTAAAGCATCGTCATTTGCATAAACGAGCCGTAAAATTCCTCGCTAGCGTAAGAAAATCGCTCGCGCAGGCTTGCGAAGCGCTCGTTTAGCAACGAGAGATTATCGCTTACAATGATATTTTGCCGCTCGAAATTCCTTAAAATTTGCCGTGCAATTCCTATAAACGCAGCTTCGTCGGGGCTTGACGCATCTGCGTTTTCTAGCGCACTTTTTAAAGCAGAGATCTCGGAGCGATTTTTATAATTAAGCCCTAAAATTTGAGAGTAGAGATTTGCTCTTTGCGCATTTGCGCCACTGGATAAAAATTTTTGCTGCAGACTTTGAAAAAGGATTAAATTCTGCGAATTTAAAGCCCCAAGCTCGTCCAAAAGTGAAATTTTATCGCTAAAAGCGCTTCCGATCGCGCGCACATCGCTGCTAAGTCCGATTTTATCGATGATTTTGTCTTTTTGTAAAGCTTGCAGCACCTGATAGATGCCGCGCATATCGGCATTTGCAATCGAAAAGTCCCTTCTTGCGATCTTTGCATCAAATAATATATTTAAGCGGTTATCGGCGTTATCGATCAAAGCTAGCTCGCGCGAAATCGTGCTAAATTTCGCTACATCTCTTAGCGACGAGAAATAATTCCCGGCGATGATTATGCCTAATATCATAATCCCCACCATCAAAGTCCACATTATCTTATCTTTCATCCTGCGCCTCCGTCATCTCGCCCTTAAGTGTAGCTAAAAAGCTCATCAAAGCATCAAGTTCCCCATCGCTAAGATCGTATTTTAACAGATCCTTTGCGATCTGCCGCACCGCAAGACGCAAATCCGTCTGCCCGTTTACGTAAGGCGCGGTTTGCGTGATATTGCGCAAGCTAGGCACGCGGCGCAACTCAAATCCATCGGAAGTGAACCTATGCCTAGGCGCATCCTCCTCTTCCGTGCTTGGGCGAATTTTAGTAAAGCTGCCGGTGCCTAGGCTAACGCCGTTGTGACATGCCGAGCATAGCCGCACAAAAAGCACATATCCGTTATATTCGGCATCATTTAGCTTAACCTCGCCGCGCAAAAATCGGTCAAATTTGGAATTTATCGCCGTTTTGGATTTTAAAAATTCCTTTAGCGCATCAATGAAGTTCGCCGTATTCGCCTCGCCGTAAGCACTTTCAAAAGCCTGCTTGTAGGCTAAATTCTTCCTGATAAGCTCTAAAATTCTATCTTCGCTCGCATCCAGTTCATTCTCGCTAAAAACCGACGCCGCGATCCGCGCTTCAAAGCCCGCGAAATTATAATCGCCTAAGTAGCGGTCAAAATAATAAGAATTTATGAGCGTAGGCACGCGTCCATCGCGCACCGAAGCACCCGAATCGTTTAAATAAAAATTGTGGCAGCTCTCGCAGGAGCGGCCTTTGCTACTAAATCTTACATCGGTAAAAATTTTTGCGCCCAGCCGCGCCTTTTGCGGATCATATTTAGGCACCTCAAGCGGCGAGAAAAGATTGCCGCAAAGCCCCAAAAGCGGCGCCAGGCTAAATATAAAACAGCTTAAAACTCGCTTCGATCTCATCGCTTATCATCCCGCCTTTAGCCCGCTTTTTCAAAAGCTCCTCGATCTCGCGCTCACTGGCCTTCGCGCCGTCCATATGTAGGTGCCATGCGGCGTTTTGCACCGCTTCTTGCAGGCTGCGTTTTTGCTCGCGCTTTTCAGTTAAAATTTCGCTTTTAAATTTGATGTCGCGCGCGCCAAGCAGCGCCTCAAATTTTTCGGCGGCGGTAGCAAGTCTTTTATGCCCCGTACCGAAGCGCTCAAATAGCGGCGCTAGCATTGATGAATTACGCTCGCTCGCCCAGTTTAGATAAATTTTTCGCTTGCCCAAAGCCAAAAACGCTTCAAAATCTTCCGTGCTTTTCAGCGCGGGGCTCATCGTAAGAAACGCGATATCAAAAACTGCGGGAATTTTAAAATTTTCGCTCTCGCGGTTTTTGCCCGCAGAATTTTTAAAATTTAAAGCCTGGGCTTCTTGAGCTTGCGCATTTGAAATTTCGTTTTGCGAGCGCGGATAAATTTTAAAATTTTCGCCCGCCGCGTCTGCGAAGCCGCCCGAGCCAAGCAGCTCGGAAAACTCCGCAAAGCTTAAATTTAATACGTTTTGCAAAGGGATTCCAAACTCCTCCGCGCTGCGCCTTAGCTCGCGCAGCATCCCCTCCGAACTATCGATCGCCGTGACCTTGGCGCCCAGCGATGCGAGATACAGCGAGTAAACTCCTGTGCCGGCGCCCACGTCGAGCACGCTTTTGCCCGCAAAGCTCGCGCCCCAGCCGCGCAGTATCTCAAACATCCGCTTTCCGAAACTGCCCGGCTCGCCGCTAAATTTAGCGTAACTTTCGGACTTTTTATCCCAGCTATTTTCATCTGATTTTCCGCCGATTTTCTCCACCGCTCGCCTTTAAATTTTTTGTAATAATAGCAAAATTTGGCAATTTTTCCGAATTTGGGCTATAATAAATGCTTTCAAAATCTAGGCGAAAGGGCGTTCATGGCGGACGTGACGATAAGAAATTTAAACTTTGCTTACGAAAAACGCGAAATTTTAAAAGATATAAACCTAAGCTACGAGCTGCGCGATTTTTTAGCGATTTTCGGGCCCAACGGCGGCGGCAAAAGCACTCTTTTAAAGCTGCTTTTGGGACTGCTACGACCAAGCTCGGGCACGATCGAAATTTTAGGCAGATCGCCAGCGCTTGCCAGGGCGCAAATGGGCTACGTGCCGCAGTTCATCGCGATAAACAAAAGCTTTCCCATCAGCGTGCTCGAGGTAGTTTTAATGGGGCTGATAGATAAGAAAATTTTCGGCTTTTACAGTAAATCCGAGCGCGAGCAAGCCATGCAAGCATTAGGGCGCGTAGGTATGCAAGACCTTGCAGAATGCCGTATCAGCGAGCTTAGCGGCGGACAAAGACAGCGCGTTTACATCGCGCGGGCGCTGTGCGCGAAGGCTAAAATTTTACTTCTCGATGAGCCGTTAGCGAGCATCGACACGATGGGACAGGTGCAAATTTACGAGCTTTTAAAATCCCTAAACGAAGGCGGCTGCGGCATAATTCTAATCAGCCACGATGTACAGCTTGCGCTAAACTATGCAAACCGCGCGCTTTACGTTGCAAACGGCTCGGCGCATACCCACGAGATCGATCCGGGGGGCAGAGCAGAATTTTTAGATCACCTGCGACGCGAGCACGGACACTTCTGCGCCGTCGATCTCGCGCTTAACGAATGCTGCTGCAAGGAGGGCGAAAATGGCTGAAATTCTATCCTATGATTTTATGCGAAACGCCCTACTCGGCGGGCTTTTAGTCAGTATAGTCTGCGGTGTCGTGGGCTCTTTAGTCGTGATAAATCGCATGAGCTTCATCGCAGGCGGCATCGCGCACGGCGCATACGGCGGCATCGGCATCGCGCTATTTTTAGGCATCTCGCCCGTACTGGGAGCTAGCGTATTTGCGCTGTTTTTAGGGCTGCTAATCGCCTACGTTACGCTGCGAAACACCGAGCGCTTCGACGCCGTAATCGGCGCGATATGGGCGTTTGGAATGGCGCTGGGGATAATCTTTGCCGATCTTACGCCCGGGTACAAATCCGATCTGATGAGCTTTTTGTTCGGCTCGATCTTAGCGATAAATCATGAAAATTTGATCTTCATCGGCATTTGCGGCGCGGCATTTGCGGCGCTTACGGCGTGCTTTTACAGGCAGTTTTTAGCGATCAGCTTCGATAAGGAATTCGCCCTGCTGCGCGGAGTAAATACGAGCGTCTTTTACTACGTCCTCGTAGTGATGGCGAGCCTCGCGGTGGTCGCGTCGATTCAGATCGTGGGGCTAATCTTAGTAATCTCGCTGATGACGATCCCGCCCTTCATCGCCGAAAAAATTTCAAAAAATTTAGGCTCGATGATGGCGATAAGCTGCGCGCTATCGGCGCTTTTCTGCGCGGCGGGGCTTATTTTGAGCTTTAAACTCAATCTAACCAGCGGCGCTTCGATAATCCTAGTCGCCTCGGTCTGCTTTTTCGCAAGCTCGATCTTTAGTAAACTTCGCGCCTAAAAGCCCGCCTAGCTCGCTAAGCAGGATACCTGCTAGTATCAGCGCCGCGCCAAAAATTTGAAGCGCGCTTAGCTTCTCGCCGAAGGCATACCCCATTATGCCCGCGCTTACGGGCTCCAGCGCGAAAATCAGCACCGTTTTTATCTCGCTTACGCCGTGGTTTTGCGCCATCGTTTGGATCACGAACGCCGCGACGGTGGCAAAGATCGAGGTCAAAACCAGCGCAAAAACGAAGTCGAAGCTCAGCGAAAAGATCAAATTTCCAAGTACCTTTATCTCGCCTTCAAATTCCGCGTGCGGAGTGAAAACCGCCGCGATCAGCGCGCAGACGCAGACGCAGATAAACTGCACGATCACAAAGCCGTAGAGATTGCTCTTGCGCGCGCAGACGCCGGTAAAGACGATGTGAAGCGCATATGCAAACGCCGAAACTAGCGTCAACCGCTCGCCTATGCCAAATCCCATCGCGCCGCTTGCTCCGCTTAAAAAATATAGCCCCAAAAGCGCCACGACTGCGCCGCCAAAGGCGCTCGCACCGACTTTTTTGCCGAAAAAAGCAAGCATTAAAAAGGGCACGATGACGACGTTGAGCCCCAAAATGAACGCCACCGTCGATGATAGCGCATAATCAAGCGCTATAGTCTGGCACGAAAAATCGCAAAACAGCATCAGCCCGCAAAACACGCCCCGCCCTATCGTGCCACGGTCAAATTTGACGCCGAAGCGCAGACAGGCGAGGTAGGTAAAAATGCTCGCCGCCAAAAAGCGCCAAAACAAAAAGCTAAAAACGTCGCCGCTATGCAGCGCGCGCTGAACCGGCACGAAAGTGCATCCCCAAACGATCGCTACGAAAAGCAGCCCCAGATCCCACAGCCTGCTAGGCGGAACGGGGTTTTGCGCATGGCTTTGCGCGGAATTAGAATTTTGCCCGAAACTCTGCGAGGAATTCGAGATTTGCGTAGAATTTAAATTTTTTGCGGAGTTAAAATTCTGTGTAGTATTAGAATTTCGCGGAGTGCCAGGGTTTCGCGCGGCGCCATAGCTAAAGCCCTGCGGCGCACTAGCGGAGCACGGATCGCTTGCAAGGGCCTCGGTAAAAATTTTTTTGAAACGTCGCGTATGAATGGCGGCGAAGCTTTTTACGGAGCTAAAATTTGGATCGTTTGCAGCGCTCGCACGGCTTAACGAACTTGCGCTATTTGCGCCGCTATGAGTGAAATTTCCTATAAAATTTAATATAAAATTTCCTTTGAAATTCTTTGTGGAATTTTCGCAAAAATCTGTTTTGGAGGATTTCGCGGAATTTAAAGCCCTATTTTCGGCGTAGCTAGGAATCTGCGCGGGCTTTAAATTTAGCGCAATAGCTGCGGAATTTAAAGCGGATTTTCTTTCAATATTTCTGACGCACGGAGCGGAATATAGCGCTGTAAGGTCGCATGAGGCGCGATTGTGCACGGCAAAACCCACCGAAGCGGAAGCAAATTTTAAATTTCTTCCGCAGATAGAATTTAACCGGACATTTGCATCTTGAAATTTGAAATTTCTTTTGAGGCAGGGGGCTGGAGCAAAATTCGCCGCGCCGCAGAGCGCTGTGTTTTTTACGCACGTAAACGCCGCATTTGAAGCAGAATTTAAAGCTGTGTTTTTAGCGCACTCGCGTACCGGATCCGAGATAAAATTTAAAGCGGGTTCTGAATTAAAATTTTCCGCAGGCTCCAAGATAGAATTTTTCATAAATTTAAAGTAAAATTTCGCCGAGATCTTAGTGCCGTCGCGCGCCTATTTGACCGTCTTTATCGCGTTTAAAATCGCGCCCGAGTTTTTGCGAAATTCCCTTTCGTTTTTGCTTAAAAAATCAAAGCTTTCGTTGATAAAGGCGCTGCTGAATTCGCTGCCGAAATCGTCCGCAATCTCCTTGCCCACGGCATTTTTGTAGCTTTTGGCAAAGCCCGTGTCCGAGCCCAGCGCGCGCGCGAACGGCAGCAAAATATCGTAAATTTCATCAAAGGCGTTTGTGCGCAGATAGTGGCTAAACAGCACTTCGCCGCTCATAACTGCCTTGGTATCGGCCTCGGGCATCTCTTTGATTTTAGTAAGTATCAAATTTTTTAGCGGCTTAATCGCGGGATTTAGCTTTTGAGTGGCCAGGCGGCGCATATTTTGCACGGCGATGCTTTTTTTGCCGGCGCGCTGCGTCAGATAAGCGGGCAGATCGAGCTCGTAGTCCTCGATCCCTTCGCGCTCGTATTCGCTTGCGGCGCGCTCGATTAGAGTGCTTAGCGAGTTTTTAAAATTTTCACTATCGCCCACGTTTGCGCTGATGACCACATCCAGCCCCTTTACGGCGACCTCTTCCCAACTCGCAGCCGCTATGAGCGGCAAAAGGCAAAAAATTAGATTTTTAAGCAAGGCTTTTTCCCGATTTAAGATTGTTCATTTTATTTCAGAAATTTTAATGTATAATCAACGCTTTTATAATACCAAAAGGGCTAAATATGGAGCTTTTACTCATCGCTTTCGCGCTTGCGATGGACAGCGTCGCGCTTAGTATCTCAAACGGCGCGAAATATCCGAATTTCAAATTTGCACAGATCGCGCGCGTCGCGTTTTTCTACGCGGCGGCTCAGTTTATAATGCCGCTTGCAGGCTACGCTTTGGGGATAAATTTCGTAAAATTCATCGCGCAGATCGATCACTTCGTCGCGTTTGGAATTTTATCGTTTTTAGGCGTTAAGATGATCGCGGAATCCCGCCGCGAGCAGGACGAGCC
>CAURMQ010000026.1:0-15569 GCA_963525765.1 uncultured Campylobacter sp.
ATATAAATTTCGCACAATCATATCAAATTTTAACTCAAATTGCAAAGCAAAACGCTGCCGTTGCGTCTAAATTCCGCTTCGACTCGCGGGCTTTTGAAGTGCTTTTTTTTGCGTTTGAAAATCGCAGATTAATCCGCCCGTTTATCGTGACGGCAAACCTAAAATTTCATCCGCTGTTTTATAAAATTTTAATCCCCTTTCGTATAGAATGCATCGAAATTCCGTTTATAAAGAGCTCAATTAAAACAGAAGTTTGAAGAGCTAAAAAGACTTAAAAACTGAAAATAACTTTAAAATGCTCAAGCTAATTTTAAAATTCCATATAAATTTAAGCCGATGAATTTATATGAAATTTAATGACGAGCTAAGATATAGAGCAATAAAATATTGCTACTAAAGAAGCTCTTTGGGCTTTACAAATTTGCATATGTATTTTTATAAGGGTTAGATATGCGCAGTATAGTATTTCTTTTCATAATACCCGCTTTTTTTACCATAAGCTTTTTTGTCGCCTTAATCGCCCCTAAAGGCAAACGCAAACGTTTTTGGCTTTTTGTTTGGTTTGTCGTATTTTTCGGTGACGGATTTATAGTTTCTGCCATATTTCACTGCTACGGATATCTATACGGCAAAATAAACGTCTATGAAAAGCCCGCTATCAGAGCATATTATGCCGGAGAAAAGAAATTTGATCTAGGATTTCCCAAAGCAAATCAATTCTCATCGCAAGATTATACTAAAGACATTGCTTTTACGATGTTGATAAATGGCGATTTGGACTATATAGATTATAGAGTTCAAGCGAAAGATAGTGCCAATAATGGTAAATTTTTTAGAATGTACGTAGATAACAATACTTCAAATAAATGCTTTATGTCGATAGATGAAGAACTAAAGGACTACTTATCCGATAAAAAAATACCCTACTCTGAATTTAAACAACTTTACGACGAGTACCACTCAAAACCTGGCGAGTATAAAGAGATATATTATGATGCTTGGTTTGATAACGAAGAGAGAAAAAAGAGTTACCCGCAGCAACAAAGAATAGTAGTGGACAAAATAATAAAAATAGTGCAAGAACGATATAGAAGCCCAAACCCTATTAATATGAACGGCAAGGTATTTACATGGGACGACTATCAAATAAAGCGGGTTATAGATAGGCTACAAGACGTAGATAAAAAAATGGAATACTACAAGCAAATTTATAAAGACAAATGCATAGCGCGCAAAGAAATCTCCAAAGATGAGATAGCGCCTACCGAGCTTATAGTGGAAGATCCATATCATCTCCTAGAACCAAAGCCTAATATAAAAACTATATTCGATAATATGCTGGGCATGGGATTTAACTACGGTGGAATCATAAAAGATATAAATACGGGCAAGATACTAGCCGACAATATATACATCTATGAGTCTTATCACACTTGGATATTGCAAGCTCTAGTGAGTGCTTTGGGTCCGCAATCTGGCGGTGAGTTTTGGATGTGTAACAAAAATGAAACTAATTCAATAGAAAAGTGTAATCAAAAGATGATAGAGGAATTCTTCAGAAAGGATAGAAAATGAGAAAGTTTGAGGCACTAAAAACATATGCAGAGCTAGCTTGGGCGAGGTATATGGGATTGAACAATTAACAAGCTATGGTATAAAAAAGACTACTATGCTATTTAGATTTAACTGAGGGCTAATTCAGATCAAACAGATCCAAATATTAAATTTGCAAATTTAAATTTACTAATTGTGTGAATTTGTAAAGTAAGTTTAAATTTGTAAATTTAATAAATTCAGTATCAAACGATACTGACCGAGTTTAAATTCGCAAGTTAAACTTTAAATTTGAAAGGAAAAATATGAAAAAATTATTTAAAATTTTATTTATAATATTTATTTTATTTACTTTGTGTCTTATTATTTCATTTGCTTATCAACTTTATAAAGACGACAAAAGGCATACTGCCGAATTAGAAGCTATGTTTGATAAATACGATAAAGTAAAATATTTGGAAAACAAGATAGATTTTAAAACAGCAACCGAGCATGAAAAAATTAATTTTCACATAAAAGATTTTCTACAAAAAATTCACTATTTAGACAATTATCCAGCAAAAGATATAAAAAAGATGAAAAATATCCATAGAGATATAAATGACTTTGCTGAAACAAGATTTTATTTTTGCAATGGAGACAAATACCCTGATGACAAATGCGAATTTTTCAAGCTTGATAAAAGATTAAATTTAGAATATTTACTAAATTTAGGTTCTAAAATTTGTAATGCCGACACACCTATGCAAAACGCACAAGAGATAATTGATAATGATGAAATTTTAAAAATAGAACCTTTTTATCCGTTCAATGAAAAATACATTATTGATGAAAATGGTAAATTTTTGGAAAATTTCGTTTATATTGGCGAAAATAAGCATATACTTTTTTCAGATTTTGTATTTATAAATAAAAAAGTCTTAAAATATCACGATACAAAAAACGACATAGTCATTGTATCAAATATTATGTTTTCTTGGCTTTTAGCAAATGCTATTGTCAATAACGAAATATCAGAATTTTGCGTTACCCATAATCTACTGACAACAAACAAAAAAAGATTTTTTGAAAAAACATATAGGAGAGAATATTATTTTAAATATATTCCTGCCAATAGACCTACACTCCAAAATATCGTTTTTAATGATTTTTCATATAATGGCGATTACTATTATAATGTGATTTTAGAGCAATACCAAACTTTAAAAAACAACAATTTCAATAAAAATCTAAATTTACAAGGAGACGGCAATGCCAACAATTAAAGAAGCACAGCTTGATTTAAACAACAGAGATTATGCTTTGGAAGTTTTGAGTTACTATACTTTTGGTGAAGTTTTAAATTTGCGCCAAGCTATGGTAAAAGATAAAGTTTTACAAACAATGGTTCAAAACTACATTGCTTCAGATAAAGCCAAACAAAATGAGATAATAAACGACATAATCTATCGTTGGGCTAACTCAGACCAAATAGATCCAAATATCAAATTTGTAAATTTAAATTTACTTGTTGCTTGAATTTAAAAGCAATAGCAAGTTTAAATTTGTGAATTCATAAAATTCAGTATCAGTGGTACTGACCGAGATTGAATTTGCTAGGAAATTTTATAAAAAGGATTGATTTGAATAACGATATAAAGCAACGAGCCGAGCAGTTAAGAAAAAATGCAGAAGCAAAAATACAACAAGCCCAAATCAAAGAGCGAAAATATCAACAATGGCTTGAAAATCAAAAACAAAACAATCCGAATTTTAGGGATTATGATGAAAATCCTTTGATTATTCAAAGTTATGAAGAGTTTTTCGTTTTAACATTGCTTGTTTCATCTTTTCTTTTTGCTTGTATACTTGCTGGGATACTAAATGAACTGCGTTGGAGAGAAGTGCCGCAAGAGTTGCTTTGGTTAAGTTTGATACCTATGAGTTATATTATCATCGTCGCAATTTTTCAAAAATTCAAATTTAAAAACCATAAAATCAAATTTACAAACCACTATATAGAATTTTATGATTACAGAAAATTAAAACGACAATGTAAAATTGCGATAGATGAATTAGCTAGACCTTTTTTTACTCAATGCACAATAAAAAAATCCAAATTTGATATATTGTTTAATTTATTTATGGTTCTAGTGATAAGTTTAACATTTTTATCAGCTGGAATTTTGGAAACAATGTATTTTTTGATTTCATTTTATCTTGCAAATTTGATACTAAAATTTCTTTTTTATATATTTGCAAGTAAAAGCTTGAAAAATTTTAAAATATTTCCATTTATACAGGTTGATAAACCACACAGCACCGTGCCTATGTATGGTGCATTATTATCGGCTAGATATTATTTAGTCTATTTGTATAACGATGAAATTTATAAAGAAGTTAAAAAATATTTTTTGCAACAAGGTATAAACATAGATAATTTACCGAAAAGGTATTCAATTTTTTAGTAACAAAATTTAATAAAACCAAAAAATAGGGAAAATTTTGATAGATGGTGCGACCGACGAGATTTGAACTCGTACACCTTGCGGCACTACCCCCTCAAGATAGCGTGTCTACCAATTCCACCACGGTCGCATAAATTTTAAAGCTTGATCTTAAGCCTTGAATTATATAAGTTTAAAGCCCGATTTCTCGGGCTTAGAATTAATTTGCAGCAGCCTTTAAACCCGCTGTCAAAAAAGGATTTACGAAAAGCAAGATAAATGAAATAACTAATGCATAGATAACCTGCGCTTCGATCATCGCTAGCGAAATATACATCGTATTCGATAGCTTGCTAGCTACGCTCGGATTTCTAGCGATGCCGTTAAGCGTTGCACTAGCGGCATTTCCCATGCCTAATGCGCCACCCAAAGCGGCTAGACCTAAAACGACTGCAACGGTAATTGCAGAAAAAGAAACAATCTGAGTGTAAGCACTTAGCTGCTCGCTAGCGAAAGCCGCGCCGCAAAGCGCAAATAACAATACAAGAACTTTTTTCATAAAAGTCTCCATAAATAAATTTTAAAACGAGTTTCGGCTCAATACCCCCTACTCCAACGTTTTAAGTGTGGAATATTATTAAAATTTTGCTTTTGATTTGTTTAATCTGGCGGAATTTGCGTTAAATTTAACAAATCCCGCCGTACACGCCAACATCTTAACGTTTAGCGTCCAGATATGTATTTAGCGCCGCAACGTAGGCCTTTGCAGACGCCAGCATCGTATCTACGTCAAGTCCTCTGCCGATGATGGCGCCCTCGCCCGCAAATTCCACCTTAACGGTTACTTTTGCCAGCGCGTCTTTGCCCTGTGAGACCGCTTTTACTTGGTATTCTTTCAAGCTACCACTGATGCCGCTGATACGATCTATCGCTTTAAATATCGCATCCACGCCGCCGTTTCCAAGCGCGCTGTCGCTTAAAATTTCATCCTTATACCTTAGCGTAAGTGCGGTGCTAGCGTGTCCTTTGTTGCAGCTATTGGAGCTTAAAACTAGCACTTCATAGGTCTTTTCGGCTCCCACGAACTCGTCGTTTACAAGCTCTCTAATATCCTCGTCGAAAACGTCCTTTTTGCTATCGGCGAGCGCTTTAAATTTATTAAACGCGATCTCAATCTGCTCGTTACTAAGCTCA
Organism: uncultured Campylobacter sp.; assembly: GCA_963525765.1. Lineage (GTDB taxonomy): Bacteria > Campylobacterota > Campylobacteria > Campylobacterales > Campylobacteraceae > Campylobacter_B. The sequence goes on from CAURMQ010000026.1 coordinate 5,175, forward strand.
TATCCCAAAGATACCAGCTTGTCCTTGAAGGCGTGACGGCCGCTGTGCTTGCCCAGCACGAGCGAGTTTTTATCAAGCCCGATATCCTCGGCATGCATTATCTCGTAGGTTTCTTTGTGCTTTAGCACGCCGTCTTGGTGGATGCCGCTTTCATGCGCGAAGGCGTTTTTGCCCACGATCGCTTTATTAGGCTGCGGCTCGATGCCGGTAATGCTCGCGACCAAGCGGCTGGATGGATAAATTTCTTTCAAATTTATATCGGTATAAAGCGGCGCAAATTTATCTGTGCGCGTCTTGATCGCCATTACGATCTCTTCTAGCGCCGCGTTGCCCGCGCGCTCGCCGATACCGTTTATCGTGCATTCGACCTGTCTGGCTCCCGCCAAGATAGCGGCTAAGGAATTTACGGTAGCCATTCCCAAGTCGTTGTGGTTATGCACCGAAACTACGGCGCGCTCGCCGATAAGCTTAACGAGTTCGCCTATTCGAGCGGTGATCTCGTCCGGATAGAGATAGCCCACCGTATCGGGGATATTTATGGTGGAGGCTCCTGCGTTTATCGCGGCGTCACAGATCTCTTTTAAAAAACCCATATCGCTTCTGCACGCATCCTCGCAGCTAAACTCCACGTCATCGCATAGGCTTTTTGCGTATTGCACAGACTCTACGGCGCGCTTTATGACCTCTTGCGGCTGCATTTTGAGTTTAAATTCCATATGGATAGGGCTTGTGGCGATGAAGGTGTGGATACGCCCAAGCTTCGCGCCCTTTACCGCTTCGCCGGCGGCTTTGATATCTTTTTCTAAAGCGCGCGCAAGCGAACAGACGCGAGCCTTGCTAACGGCGCCGGCGATCTTTTCTATCGCGTCAAAATCGCCTGGGCTCGCCGCCGCAAAGCCAGCCTCGATAACATCTACGCCCAGCTTTTCAAGCTGCAACGCAAGATGGATCTTTTCGTCCGTATTCATCGACGCTCCGGGGCTTTGCTCGCCGTCACGAAGCGTCGTATCGAAGATTATGATTTTATTTTTGTCCATTATAAATCCTTTCAAAGCGTTAAAATTTGGCAAAATTATAGCCGCGCAAACTTAAAACAATCGCGGCGATAAACATATTTGAGATTATTTCGCCGTTTCCTCGGGTTTGTCTTTTTTATGAAATTTAGCCGCGCTTAAATTTAAAGCTCCGCGAACCAAACCGTAAACGATATAAACCAAAGTAAGCACCGCCGGGAATTCCAGCTTGAAAAGATATAAAAGCGAGAAAAATACGACGATTAGAAGCACTAAAATTTTAATCGCATTGGGACGTTTTAGGCTGATCTTTTTGAAACTCGGAAAGCGGATGTTGCTTACCATCAAAAACGATAGCACCGCCATTGCGATGATCAAAAATACTCCAAACCCTTTGGAAAGCTCATATTTTAGATAAATTCCGATCCAAAACGCCATCGTAATCGCAGCCGTAGGGATCGGTAGCCCGATAAAAACGCTAGGCTCATAGGTGCCCGTGGTGACGTTGAATCGCGCCAACCTGATCGCGCCGAAAACCACGTAAAGCGCAGCTACGAGCGAACCGACCTTACCGTAATCGTGCCCGACCGCGCAATAAAACAGCAGCGCCGGCGCGACGCCGAAAGCAACGATATCCGCAAGGCTATCAAATTCCACGCCGAATTTCGACGTAGCATGCGTTAGCCTCGCCACGCGGCCGTCAAGCCCGTCGCAGATCAAGGATAAAATGATATAAAAGATCGCGGCGCTGAAGCTGCCTTTGATCGTAGAAATTATGCTGATGATCGCCAAAAATACGCTTGCCGCCGTGAAAAGATTCGGCAATATGTAGATTAGTTTTCCCTTTTCCTCTTCCATCTCTCACTCTTTAAATTTTATTTTTGCACCGCTTTTCGTTCGGCGCCGCAGATCGCGCATAAAACGCTTTAGCGCGATCGCCTTAAAATTTAGCCCTAAGTTCTTACCGCGCGCGAGGCTTTAAATTTAAGCCTCGCTCTTTGCGCTTTCGATATCATCGTTAGCGCCTAAATTTCGCACCAGGCGGGTAGGCATGCCGTTATCTTTTTCAAATTTAGAGATGATCTCTACAATCTGCTCGCCAGAGACAGTCTCCTTCTCATACAGCGCCTTCACCATCTCCTCGATCGCCGGAGCATAGGTCCTTAGCGTCTCTTTTACCGCCGCATAGCGCTCATCCAGCGTCTTGCGGACATATTCGTCGATCTTAACCGCTGTTACCTCGCTGTAATCCTTGATGCTTTGTCCGCCGTTTAGGAAGGAATACTGCTGCTTTTCTAGCACCGCAAGCCCGAGCGCATCGGTCATTCCGACCTGAGTAGCCATAAATTTAAGCATATCGGTAGCGCGCTGCAAATCGTTGCCCGCTCCGTCGGTGATCTCGCCCAAAAACACATCCTCCGCTGCGCGCCCAGCCAAAAACGTATCGATCTCGGCAAAAATTTCATGGCGCTGATGCAGATATCTATTTTCAAACGGAGAATTGAGCGTATATCCCGCAGCGCTCAATCCGCGCGGCACGATAGTTACTTTAGATACCGGCATCGCGCCTTTGGTAAGCTCGGCGATGAGCGCATGACCGCTTTCGTGGTAGGCGACGATCCGCTTTTCGATCGGGCTTACGCGGCGCGATTTTTTAGCTAGTCCGATGCCGACGCGCTCGATCGCTTCGAGCAGGTCTTTTTGCTCGACCTCCGCCTTTGCCTCGCGACCCGCTAAAAGCGCGGCTTCGTTGATAATATTTGCAAGATCGGCTCCCGCAAAGCCCACGGTAAGGCGCGCGATCTCTTCGATATCGATATCGCGAGCAAATTTAACGTCGCGCATATGCACTTTTAAAATCGCCATTCTGCCGTCGAAATCAGGTCTATCGACTAGAACCTGCCTATCGAATCTGCCCGGGCGCAGAAGCGCCGCATCCAGCGTCTCCGGGCGGTTGGTGGCCGCAAGGACGATTACCGGGCTTGATTCCGAGCCGAAGCCATCCATCTCGGCAAGCAGTTGATTTAGCGTCTGCTCGCGCTCGTCGTTACCCCCGCCGATACCGCCTGCGGTTCTGCTTTTGCCGATCGCGTCGATCTCATCGATAAAAACGATCGCCGGAGCCTGTTTTTTAGCGTTATCAAATAGATCGCGCACCCTGCTGGCGCCCACGCCTACGAACATCTCTATAAAGCTGGAGCCCGATACCGAAAAAAACGGTACGTCCGCTTCGCCCGCGACCGCTTTGGCCAGCAGCGTCTTGCCCGTACCGGGAGGACCCACTAAAAGCACGCCTTTTGGAATTTTAGCCCCGAGGCTTATATATCGCTCGGGGTTTTTTAAGAAATCTACGATCTCTTTAACCTCCTCTTTCGCCTCTTCGACGCCCGCTACATCGCTAAATTTAACCTTCGGCTTTTCGGCGCTTACCAGGTTTTTAGAGCTTCCGATGCCGAGCACGCCGCCGCCCATATTGCGCTGCATGCGGTTGGCTAAAAACATCCAAATTCCAAAGAAAATCACGAGCGGCAAGACCCAGCTAAAGAGCAGATCGGTCAAAAAATTGCTCTCGTTATACGCGCCGTATGGAATTTTGCGCGATTCTAAAATTTGAACTAGCTCGGGATCATCCACGCGCTTGGCGGTGTAGATTACATTGCCGACTTGAGCTTTAATCGTGGAGCTTCCGATGGAAACCATGCTTACTTGAGAGTTTTTGATTTGCGATTTTAGCTCGGAGTAAGTTACATTTCTACTCTCGCCCGAGACGGAGCCCAGCACTCCACCGCTATCAAATCCGCCGCTTGGGGATATCGCTTTAAACACGACTATCAAAATAAGCGCAAAAATTATAAAAACGCCGATCGGATTTTTATTAAAAAAATTGTTTCCGCCGCCGTTTTGAGGGGGTTGGTTATTTGGGTTGTTATTCATATTTTCCTTTCATAAACGAAGCTAAGCCATTCGTTTTGCTTTTTCATCTGCACGAAATTTAAATCCGAAAAGGCTTGCTCGATCCTATCTTTATATTTTTCTAAAATTCCCGACAGCACGAGCTTGCCGCCCGGTTTTAGCGCTTTTTTTAGATCCGCGCTTAGGATCAAAATCACGTCGGCGATTATGTTTGCGACGACGAGATCAAACTGCGGCTGCGCGCTTTCGCTTGAGCCTTGCTCGCTTAAACTAGACGCCTGCTCGCCCAAGCTTGAAACGCTGCCGAGCCAAATTTGATCGATCTGCACACCGTTTTTCTCGGCGTTTTGCTGCGTAGCGCTCACCGCCTGCTCGTCGGTATCGCAGGCGCTTACCTTTGCGCCCAGTTTTTTCATCGCGATACTTAAAATTCCGCTGCCGCAGCCCACGTCAAGCGCGCTCACGCCATTGCGAGCGAGTTCACTAAGCAGCGCCAGACACATATTGGTGCTTTCGTGATGGCCTGAACCGAACGCCAGCGCAGGATCGATCAGAAGATCCAATAAAGAGCCGTCTTGCGATCGCTCGCACCAGCTCGGGCGGACGTAAAATTTACCGACCGCTACGGGCGCGACCCCTTTTTTATATTCGTCGAGCCAGTCTTTGTTTTGCTTTTTTAAAATTTCGATCTGTAGATCGGCGTCTAAATTAAGAGATCCCGCGAGCCCCTTTTTAAACTCTTCAAACGCAAATTTTAAATTTTGCAGATCCTCTTCGTCGCGGATTATGAAGCGATCGCCGCGTTCTTCGACGCAGGTAACGCCGAGCTCAAACGCAAAGCTCTTGAAAAGCTCGCTTGCATTCGCGCTTTTTACGATCATCTCATAAAAAAAATCTTTCATCGCCTCACATCGCCTTTAAATTTTAAAATTTGCATATTACTAAAATTTAGTTCAAACTTTGCTTACGCTCGGGCGTTTTTATAGAGCCTCAAACGCCTTTTTAAGATCGAGCGTACCCTCGTAATACGCCTTGCCGACGATGACGCCTGCTATTAGCTCTGCGTTTTTAAGCGCGATTATGTCGTTTATATCTTTCACGCCGCCGCTTGCGATAGTATCAATACCGCTAGCTTTCGCGATAGAGCGGCTAAATTCTACGTTCACGCCGCTTAGCATCCCGTCGCGCGATATGTCGGTGCAGATGATCGCGCAAACGCCCGCATCCGTGTAGTCTAGCGCCAGATCGGTCGCTTTTATGCGGCTTAGCTCCGCCCAGCCCTCGGTCGCTACGAGCCCGTCTTTTGCGTCTATGCCCACTACGATGCGGTAAAGCTTCGCCATCTGCTTTACGAAATCCGGGTTTTTTAGCGCCGCCGAGCCCAGGATAAATCTATCGACGCCTAAGTTCAAATACTCCTTTATGCGCGCTTCGTCGCGGATGCCGCCGCCCACTTCGACGCGCAGGCGAGTGCTTTTTACGATCCGCTCGATCGCTTTGAAATTTACCGCCTCGCCCGCAAACGCGCCGTCCAGATCAACCAGGTGCAGCCACTTAGCGCCGAGATCTTCAAATTTTTTGGCTAGCTCGCAGGGGTCTTTGGAATAAATTTTTGCGCTTTGCATCTCACCCTTGCTAAGGCGCACGGCGCATCCTTGTTTCAGATCGATCGCAGGGAAAATCTCCATCACAGCTCCGTAAAATTTTTAATGATTTTTATGCCCGCATCGTGGCTTTTTTCGGGATGCGGCTGAAAGGCAAATACGTTTTCGCGCCAAATCGCGCTTGCAAACTCATAGCCGTAAAACGTGGTCGCAAGCGTGATCTCGCGCGCGCAAAGGACGTGATAGGAGTGCACGAAATACAGATACTCAAACTCGCCTAGACCCGCATTTATCAGCGAGCGCTTGATAAAGTGCGCGCTGTTCCAGCCGACGTGCGGAATCTTTAGGCTTTCGGTGCGAGTAAAATTTTGCCTGCTGCGCTCGCTCGGCTTCGCCTCATCTGAATCAAATTCCGCCCCGCCCGATCTAAAATTAGAATCTTCGGACCCAGATTCCGCCCCCCGAATATTAAATTTCGTTTTGTCAAATTTTACGACGCGACCGGGTAGAATTCCAAGCCCGCTGCGCGCGCCGAATTCTTCGCTTTGTTCAAACAGAAGCTGCATCCCAAGGCAGATGCCTAAAAAATATCTGCCGCTTGCGACGAATTCTTTAATCGCGGCGTCCATACCGCTTGCGCGAAGCCTATCCATCGCCTCGCCGAATGCGCCCACGCCCGGAAGCAGAGCCTTATCGCAGCTCAAAAGCTCCTCAGGGCTACGCGCGAGGCAAAATTTAGCGCCGCAAAAGCCAAGTGCGTTCATCACGCTTCGGATATTGCCCGCGCCGTAATCCACGATACCGATCAAGCCGTGCCCTTCATATCGTTCAATCGGTGCGAAAACTCGGGCACGATACGTTTTAGCTTATCCGCAACCTGCGCGTCCTCGCACTCCGAAAGCTCCTCGATCTGCGAGCTGAGCTCCTCTAGGTCGTATTTTGCGGAGTGGGTTACGAAGATGGATTGATACTTCGTGCTCTTGTCGTTTTCATCGATCAAAAGCTCCTCGTAAAGCTTCTCGCCAGGACGCAGGCCTACAAATTTAATACCCAGCTCCTCCTTGCCGGCAAGCTGCAGCATTCGCTTGGCAAGATCGGCGATCTTTACGGGCTCGCCCATGTCCAACACGAAAAGTTCGCCGCCCTGCGCAATAGAGGCCGCTTGAAGCACCAGCTGGCACGCCTCGCTAACGAGCATAAAATATCTCGTAATCTCGGGGTGCGTAACGGTAAGCGGCTCGTTCGCTTCGATCTGGCGTTTAAATTTAGGAATGACGCTGCCGCTTGAGCCGAGCACGTTTCCGAAGCGCACTGCGACGATTTGCGTATCGCTTGCCGCGTCGTTGGAATTTAGCGCGTAAAGCTCGCAGATACGCTTCGTCGTGCCCATAATGTTCGTCGGTCGCACCGCCTTATCGGTCGAGATCAAAACAACCTTTTTCGCGCCGTATTTTTTGGACAGATCGATTACATTTTTTGTGCCGACGATATTGTTCTTGACCGCTAAATGCGGATTAAATTCGCATAGCGGCACGTGCTTATACGCCGCTGCGTGCACGACTACCTCGGGACGAAATTCTGCAAAAACATCCTCCAGCTCATGGCGATAAACGACGTTTATCATCTTTAACTCGTTGCGCGCATCCGCGCCGGTGGCTTCGTTAATCGAGTAGAGATTAAACTCGCTGTGCTCGACCATGATAAGACGCTTTGCGCCGAATTTCAAGCATTGCTTGCAAATTTCGCTTCCTATCGTGCCGCCCGCACCCGTTACCAGCACGATCTTGTCTTTGATAAAATTTTCGATCGCCTTGGTATCGAGGTCTTTGGGCTTGCGCGCGAGTAGATCCTCGATCGATACATCGCGTATCTTTTTGCTCTCATCCTCCAAAAGCGAAAAGAGTTTAATATCCTTTAGCCCGTATGCAAAAAGCTCGTCGTAGAGCTGCTTTAGCTCGTCCGGATACAGCGCCAGCGCGATGATCGCGGTTTTGGCGCCGCTGTCTTTGATCATCTGCGGAATTTCGCCCTTGGCTCTGACGACGTAGTTTTCGCAATACGTCCCTACTAGCTCAGGCCGCCCGTCCACGACGCCCACCGGATAGTAGTTGATATATTTTTGCCGCATACCTTTTAGGACGTGAAAGGTCTTGCTCGTAGCGCCTACGACGATACAAGGCTCGTTATTCGTGATATTTTTCTTCTCACTTAGAAACATCCTCTTTGAAATTCTAATCCCACCGATTAAAATAAACGAGATCGCCGCATCGATGATGATGACCGAGCGCGGGAACGGGTTAAAAATTTTACTCGCTAGAAAGAATAGGATTAAAAAGGTAAGCGCCGCCATAACGTGCGCATAAAAGAGCTTCCTCGCTTCATATAGACCGAAAAATCTCCACGGAACTAAATAGATCCGCAAAAACCAAAAATAGAAAATTTTAATCGCCGTAAGACTCGAGGCGCTAAGCAGCGCGCCTTTATAAAATTCGTTCGGTATATCTCCGCTAAATCGCAGCAAAAACGCGATATAAACGGAGAGGATCGAGATAAAAATATCTCCTAGCAAAAAAAACGCGAAGCGGCTAAATTTAGTGGGCTTTAACAGCATCAGATGTTTTCTTTTACGATTTTTACGACGCGCTCGATCGTCTCGTCGCTCATATCGGTGCCGCTAGGAAGGCAGATGCCGCGACTAAACATATCCTCGCTCGTACCGTCAACTACGCTAAGTGCGCCTGCGAAGATGCTTTGCAGATGCATCGGTTTCCAAAGCGGACGAGATTCGATGTCGGCTTTATTTAGCGCATCGATAACCTTTAGATGAGCGCCTTTTTGTTTAAATAATAGCGTTGTAAGCCATCTGTTGCCCTTACCGCCTTCGACTTCAGGCATAAACTCCACGTCGGCGCCTCTAAACAGATCCTCATAAATTTTAAAAATTTCACGCTTTCTCTTTACGCGCTGCGGCAAGACCTCCATCTGACCTACGCCGATAGCGCCTAAGACGTTGCTTAAGCGGTAGTTGTAGCCGTAGTCCTTGTGCTCGTAGTGAAGCAGCGGCTCGCGCGCCTGGGTGCTTAAAAATCTAGCCTTGGTGATTAGCTCCTCGTCGTTTGAGATCAGCATTCCGCCGCCAGAAGTGGTGATGATTTTATTGCCATTGAAGCTTAGTGCGCCGCATTTTCCGATGCCGCCAAGTGCTTTACCCTTATAAAATCCGCCCAGCGCCTCTGCGGCATCCTCGATAACATCAATACCTTCGTTCGCGCAAATTTCACATATCTCATCCATCTTCGCAGCCTGTCCGTAAAGATGCGTAACGACGAGCACCTTTGGCTTTTTCGGCGATTTTTTGATCGCTTCTTTAAGCAACTTCGGACTTAAATTCCAACTCTCGTCGCTGTCTATCAGCACCGGCACGCAGCGCTCGTAAAATATCGGATTTAGCGACGCCATGAAGGTAAACGTGGAGCCAAGCACCACGTCGCCGTCCTTTACGCCGCTGCAGCGAAGCGCTAGATGAAGCGCCGCCGTGCCTGCGTTTAGCGCCAGCGCGCCGCGCGTACCAGTGTAGGACTTCACTGCGTCTTCAAAGCGATTGACATATTCGCCCAAAGGCGCGATATAGTTGCTCTCAAATACCTTTTTTATATACTCAAGCTCATCGCCGCCCATATTCGGCGGGCTTAAAAATACTCTTGCCATCTCTATCCTTCCTTGATCTTTAAATTTAACCTCGCGCGGAGCAAGGCTAAATTTAGCTTTCGGCATAAAATTTAAATGCTCGGATTTTATCACTTTTAATGCTATAAATTTTAAATTCAGCTATTTTTTTTAATCACGCGAGCGGGCACGCCTACGGCTACGCTGTCGCTAGCTATGTCGCGCACGACCGCAGCGCCCGCGCCGATGATGCAGCGCTGCCCGATACTTAGCCTCTGAATGACGCTGGCGCCGATACCGATGTGCGAAAACGCCCCCACCTTCACGCCGCCGGCAAGCGCTGCGTTTGGGCTAACGTGCGCAAACTCGCCGATCTCGCACTCATGCTCGATTACGACGCCTGAATTGATTATCACGCCGCGACCGATTTTAGCTCGCGCGTTTATCACGGCGCCGGGCATTACGACCGCGCCCTCGCCGATGACGGCGCTTGGGCTAACGATCGCGCTTTGATGAATAAGCGTCGCTATCTCAAAACCTGCGCGTGCTACTTTCTCTTGGATCTTTGCGCGGGTTTTATTATCGCCGATTGCGATTATTACGGGGTGCTTCGGCAGATCCTCGCTAAATTTCAGCCCTGCCGCGTCGTCTAAAAAAACGACCTCGCTAAATTTAGCCCCGCGCGCGGCTAGCGCAACGTCGGCGACCACTAGCCCGTGTCCGCTCGCGCCATAGACGTAAATTTTAGTTGTGCCCATTAAATTTCTCCGTCGTCGCCATGCCCTCTTTATTTACGCCCTCTTTCGCAAGCACTTTTTTAATCGTCAAAAGCGCGATCTTAAGATCGAGCGCGAAGCTTAAATTTTGCGCGTAATACGTATCGAACTCAAATTTTTTCTCCCAGCTGATCGCGTTGCGTCCATTTACCTGCGCAAGCCCCGTGATGCCAGGGCGCACGCTGTGTCGCAGACGCTGCTGCGGCGAATAAAGCGGCAGGTACTCGATCAGCAGCGGTCGCGGCCCGATGAAGCTCATATCGCCCTTTAGCACGTTAAAAAGCTGCGGCAGCTCATCCAGGCTTAGCGCGCGGATCTTTTTGCCGTATTCATTAAGCCGCGCTTCGTCTGGTAGAAGCTCGCCGTCTGCGCCGCGCTCGTCGCTCATCGTTTTAAATTTGTAAATTTTAAAAATTTGCTCAT
>CAURMQ010000027.1:0-15208 GCA_963525765.1 uncultured Campylobacter sp.
GCGCGCCAAACATAGCTGATATAACCCAGCACGAAAGGCACTAGAAACGACACGTAAAACATCGTCTTAAGCGTATAGAGGCTCGAACTTGCATTTGCCAAAGTAAGTGAGCTTTGCAAATCAAAATTTGACGGATAAAACGCCGTGTGATTTAGCCCTAGGATCAAAAATACGCTCGTTACCGCGCATACGACGCCTACGCCGTAGAAAAATACTCCGCGCACGCTGCTTGTAAATGCGCCTTTGAATATCCCCACCAACACCAGCACTACGCCGAGCAGCAGCAAGATTAGCGCCGCAGGCAGGCTTAGGTAATTGTGCAGATACTTAAAACTCTCGAGACTTACGACTCCGCCCGCGCCGACTGCATAGCCCTGTTTTAGCAGAACCCACGCCAAAAACGCGATGAAAAATACCAAAAACGCGCTAGCGTTAAATTTAAGCGAGGCTTTGAGCTTGGCGATCATTTCAGGCTCGGCGATATTATTCATCAAATATAAGCTCGCTCCCGTCCTAGCGCAGAAAAATAGTGCAACTCCCAAGATGTAATTAAACGGATTTGCTAGCGCTTCAAGCCCGCGAGCGGGGTTTTTCCACTGCACGAAATTATTGTCGCCCAGCGCGAACTCGCTACCGCTAAAAAGCGTCGAGACGATGATGCCAAGCAGGATCGTGCCTAGCGAGCCGTTTATGAAAAGAAAAATTTCATAAGTTTTAGCGCCCAAGAAATTATCGGGCTTTTTTCTGTATTCGTAAGCGACGGCTTGGATTATGAAGCAAAAAAGCAGAGCCATCCACGCCCAATACGCCCCGCCGAAGCTGGTCGCATAAAATAGCGGAAACGCCGCAAAGCACGCCCCGCCGAACATAACGAGCGTAGTAAATGTAAGCTCCCATTTCTTGCCGATGGAATTTATTATAAAATCCTTCTCGGTCTCATTTTTCGCCAGCGTAAAAAGCAGCGTCTGACCGCCCTGCACGAAGAGCATAAAAACTAAAATTCCGCCCAGAAGCGAAACCACGCACCACCAATAAATTTGAAAAATTTCGTGCATCTTAAAATCCTATCTTTATCTGTTTTAGCATGATCTTTATCTCGGCTATGAATAAAACCGTAAATAAAACCGCAAAGAGCGCGAACGAGATCATTATGTTCGTCCCCGCCAGGCTAGTAGCCGCGACGCCCACCGGCATGAGATCTTGTATCGCCCACGGCTGGCGCCCTACTTCGGCCACGATCCAGCCCGCCTCGCACGCTACGTATCCCAAAGGAATGCTAAAAACGCAAAGCCATAGAATTTTCTTGTATTCGGCGAGATTCTTTCGCATCGCCAAAAATAGCGTCACGAAAAATAGCAAGATAAAATAGCTCCCCAGAGCCACCATCACGTGGAAGCTGTAAAAGGTAAGCGCCACTGGAGGGACGATCTGCTTCGCGTCGTCAAAGTAGCCGTAGCCTAAATTTTGCATATTTTGGTTGCCGAATAAAATTTCGCGCGCCTGCTGCATCGCCGCGGTGTCATTCGCGTCTTTGGCGGCTTTGTAATCCTTTAGCGCTTGCAGGGCGATTTTGCCTTTTTCGATCTTTTTATCCGCGCCTTCGATGCCGAATTTTTCGTTTCCAAACACCAGATCATCGATGCCCGGCGTGAAATTATCAAGTCCTCTCGTAGCCATCAGCCCTAGCGCATAAGGCGCTTTAATCTCAAATAAAAACGGCTCTTTATCGTCTCCGGGAAGTTTGCTCGGATTTAAAACTCCCGCTGCAACGATGCCCGCGTTTACTTCACCTTTATACAGACCCTCCATCGCAGCAAGCTTCATCGGCTGCTTTTGCGCGACCTGATAAGCGCTCTCGTCGCCGCTAAATAGCACGAAAAGCGAGCTTAGCATACCGAAGCTTGCCGCTACGATGAAGCTTTTTTTAGCAAGCGCGAAGTCTTTGTTTTTTAGCATATAAAACGCCGAAATTCCAAGCACGAAAAGCGCCGCGGTAATGTAGCCGCCGCCAACGGTATGTAAAAATTTAGCCACTCCGAAGTGAGATAGCGCGATATCTAAAAAATTACTCATCTCGTTACGCATCGTATCGGGATTAAAGCTCGTGCCTGCCGGGTTTTGCATCCAGGCGTTCGCGATTAGGATCCAATATGCGCTTAAATTTGATCCGATCGCCACAAGCCAGGTCGAGAGAAGATGAAATTTCTTGCTTACGCGATCCCAGCCGAAGAACATTACCGCAAAGAAGGTGGCCTCTAAGAAAAACGCGAGCAAGCCCTCGATCGCAAGCGGCGCGCCGAAGATGTCGCCCACGAACCAGCTGTAATTCGCCCAGTTGGTGCCGAACTCAAACTCCATTATGATGCCGGTCGCGACGCCGATGGCGAAATTTATACCGAAAAGGCGCAGCCAAAATTTAGTGATCTTGAGCCACTCCTGCTTACCGGTCGCGACATATAGGCTCTCCATAAACGCCACGATAAAGCTAAGCCCCAGCGTTAGGGGCACGAAAAGAAAGTGATAAAGCGCCGTGAGCGCAAACTGCGCCCTCGACCAATCCACGCTAGCAAGCTCTTGCATTCCTACTCCTTAGTCAAATTTTTATAGATGAAATCGATTTTTTCTTGATCGGTTTTAAATTTAGAATCTAGATTTTCGTCGAAAATGAAAAATTTAAGTAGCACAAAAATTATAAATAGCTTGATCAAAATCACCGCCCATAGCGTTTTGCCAAGCTTCATCGAAGCAAATCCGTGCGCGTAAAATTTTAAAATTTTGCCGAAAAACATCAAATTTTAACCTTTAGCAATTATTAGTTTATATTTTTTATTATATAGTAATTAATTAAAATCTAACTTTAAATTTTAAAAAATTCGCGCTGATTTTATCCTATTTCGGAAAAAATTCCAAACTCTATCGCGGTGCGCCGTAGCGCGCGTTTTCAAAAAAATCGTGCGGTATCGCCGCTTTTTAGATTAAAATTTCACTTCGCTCCGGGCGGCGCGAAAGATAAAGCTAGCGGCGTCATATCGTTTAATGCGGCAAATTTAAAGCAAGATAAAATTTAATCGTTTGAGCGATATAAAATTTAGCGCCGCATCCGGCTCTAAATTTAGCGAAGATTTGCGGCGCAACTCATAAGTTTAATTATCTCTTGGAGATCAAATTTGCCGCTGAAAAAGAGATTGAAAGCAAGCGCGCCTTGATTTATCAGCATCTCTTTGCCGTCCTTTGCGGGCAGATTTTTGGCGCGCGCGGCTTGCAAAAACGGAGTCTGCTTGCCGTAGATCGCATCAAAGGCAAATTTTGCGCGGGATAAAATTTCATCTATTACCCCCTCGGGCGCAGGCAGCGCGTCATCTTTGAGCCCCGCGCCGGTGGCATTGACGATCAGATCGTAGTCTTTGGATTTGAAATTTTCATAGGTAAAAAACTCCTCGCAGCCGAAGTCAAAATCTTTTGCGCTGCGGTTTAGGATGTCAAATTTCACGCCGTTTTTGCCTAGAGCGTAGCCGATCGCTCGCGTAGTGCCGCCTGCGCCTAAAATAAGCGCGCTGCGAATCTCTCCAAAATCCAAGATCGCGCAGAAAAAGCCTTGCGCGTCGGTGTTAAAGCCGTGCAGCGCGCCGCTTTTTAGCACCAGCGTGTTTACCGAGCCGATCTTCTGCGCCGCTTCACTTAGGATGTCGCAGGCTTTGAGCGCGTCAAGCTTAAAAGGCACGGTTACGTTCGCGCCCGTAAGCCTTAAAGCTTCAAATTTAGCGCGCAACTCCTCGCCGCGCTGCAGCAAAACCCGCCCGTAGTAGGCGTCCAGCTCCAAAAATTTTATCGCGTAATTATGAAGTAGCGGCGAGAGAGAGTGGGCGATCGGGTTACCGAAAACCGCAAATCTGTCCACTATTTCACTCGGTAGATATACGCTCCGCTATTGATGCTGCGCATATCGCTAAGTGCCTTTTGTAGCGCCTCGCCCTCAAAAGGTCCAACTAAAATTTTAGTCACGCTCTTGCTGCCGACGTGAGTTTGCAGAGCGATCGGATTATAGCCTTTTTTAGTGATTTTTTTAGTGTCAGACCCGTTTGGATCGTAGGCATTGGATGCGAAAACCTGCACATAACTGCCGTTTGCCACGCTGGTGCTGGTGCTCTTTGCTGCAATGCCAGCTTTTACGCTCTCGCTTTTAGACTCCGGCTTGCTGGCTTCTTTTTTAGACTCAGGTTTTGCTGGCTCTTTTTTGACTTCAGCTTTCGCATGTTCCTTTTTAGCTTCCGTTTTTGAAGGCTCTTTTTTAACTTCTGCTTTTGCTTGTTTTTCAGGTTCTTTTTTAGGCTCTACTTTTTGCTCGATTTTTCTAATTTCGGTTTTAGAAGGTTCTTTTTTGATCTCGTCTTTTGCAGATTCTTTCTTAGGCTCGGACCTTTTTACGTCCGTTTTTTCAGACTTTTTGGCTTCGTCTTTAGGCTCAATCTTTTTACTTTCTATTTTAACTTCGGATTTTTTTGGCTCTTCTTTGATTTCGGGCTTTTGGATTTCTACTTTCTGCGCTTCAGGCTGAGCGCTTGCGACGACCTTGCTTTCGGAATTAGGCTCTTGGGTCTTTATCTCTACTTTGGTTGGAGCTGCAGATGCTGCATTGGGTTCTGATTTCACTTCTACAGGCTCAGGCTGCGAAGGCTCGGGTTTTTGAACTTGCACGGCAGGCTTTTGCTCCGCTTTGGCAAGCTCTTCTTCACTAGGCATAGTAAGACCTGCGTTAGTATCAATATCGTCTTTATTAATAGCCTTCATTATGATTAAAATGATTAAGAATAAAACTACGACGCCGGCTGCAACGGTAAGACCTTTTTTTAAATTCGCGTTCTTATCGACATTGCCGCTATTGATCACTATGTCGTCTATGCTGCTCATATCGAAATTTTTGTCGTTCATACTCTCTCCTAAGATTATTATTTACTTTGTAAATTCTACCACGCAAAATTTACGAAATAAATAATTCGGGTAAGCTTACCCGAATTTATTAAATTTAATACATCGCGCGGTCGTAGATGATAAAGCGGTGCGCCAAATCCCGCACCTCCTCTTTGACCTGCGCCTGAAGCTTGGAATTTGAGATATCGCTTAGTACGTCGGCAATTTTATTTCCGATAAACTCAAATTCTTTCTCCTTCATTCCGCGCGCCGTAAGTGCTGGGCTTCCGACGCGGATGCCGCTGGTGACGAACGGGCTGCGCGTCTCGCCCGGCACGGTATTTTTATTCGTCGTAATGCCTGCATTTTCAAGCGCGGCGCTAGCGTCCTTGCCGCTAAAATCCCTATTTAAAAAGCTCATTAAAATCAGATGGTTATCGGTGCCGCCGCTAACGAGATCAAAGCCGCGCCCAACCAGCGTCTCGCCCAAAACTCTAGCGTTTGCCTTGACCTGCTTGGCATAGACCTTCCACTCGGGGCTTAGATTGTGTTTAAAGCCCACCGCCTTTGCGGCGATGACGTGCATTAGCGGGCCGCCTTGGATACCCGGAAAGATCGCTGAGTTGATCTTTTTAGCAAATTCCTCGTCGTTGGTCATTATAATGCCACCGCGCGGACCGCGAAGCGTCTTGTGCGTGGTCGAGCTTACGACGTGGCAGTGCGGAAACGGATTAGTATGTTCGCCTGCAACGACGAGCCCAGCGACATGCGCTACGTCGGCGAAAAGAAACGCGCCCACACTATCAGCGATCTGTCTGAATTTAGCAAAATCTATCTCGCGCGTATAGGCGCTCGCACCGCAAACGATCATCTTCGGCTTTACAATCTGAGCGATCTCAAGCACCTTATCATAGTTTATGCGGCCGTCGAGCTCCACGCCGTACTCGAAGCTCTCATACATCTTTCCGCTGCTTGAAACCTTTGCGCCGTGCGTCAAATGCCCGCCGTGGCTAAGCGCCATGCCTAAAATTTTATCGCCAGGTTTCAAAAATGCGGCATAGACGCCTTGGTTGGCTTGGCTGCCGCTGTTTGGCTGGACGTTTGCAAACTCACAGCCGAAGAGCTTTTTACAGCGATCGATCGCGATCTGCTCGATCTCGTCTACGAACTCGCAGCCACCGTAGTAGCGCTTGCCAGGATAGCCCTCGGCGTATTTGTTCGTTAGCACCGAGCCCATCGCTTCCATCACCTCTGGATAAGTAAAATTTTCGCTCGCAATCATCTCTAAATAATCGCACTGACGGGCAAGCTCTTTGTTGGTTAAACTAAAAATTTCATTATCGAATTTTTCTAAATTTGACACGTTCACTCCTTCTCTAAATTTAGCGGCCTCATCGCAGGGAACAAAATCACGTCGCGAATCGATTTTTTATTCAGCAAAATCATCGCCAAGCGATCGATTCCAAGCCCCCAGCCGGTAGTCGGCGGCATCGCGTAGCTAAGCGCGCGGACGTAATCCTCATCCATCTCGTGCGCTTCGTCGTCGCCTGCGTTTTTGGCGTCGATTTGCGCCTTAAATCTGGCGTATTGATCGAGCGGATCGTTCAGCTCGTTAAAGGCGTTAGCCAGCTCCTTGCCTGCGATGTAGAGCTCAAATCTCTCGGCTATCTGCGGATTTTCGTCGCTTCTGCGCGAAAGCGGGCTGATCGAGATCGGAAAATCCACGATGAAGGTCGGATTTATGAGCTTAGCTTCTACATAATTATCAAAAAGTTCGCTCTGCAGGTGACCTAGATCGAGCTTTTCATTGACTTCAAATCTGTCCTCTTTGAGCTTTGCGATGATCTTGTCGCGATCATTTACGATCTGCGGCTCGATGCCGCCTATCTGCGTAAGCGCGTCGAGATACTTTATGCGCGCAAAAGGTTTTGAAAAATCGATCTCGCGCTCATCGTAGGTTAAAATTTCGCCCAGTCCGAGCCTCTTAAACAGCGCTTTAAATAGCTCCTCGGTTAGGTTCATCGCGTCGTTATAATCATGCCACGCCCAGTAGAATTCTATGCTGGTAAATTCCGGATTGTGCGTCAGATCCATACCCTCGTTGCGGAAGTTTCGATTGATCTCAAAGACCGCCTCCATGCCGCCTACGACGAGGCGCTTAAGATAGAGCTCCGGCGCGATACGCAGGTAGCGATCGACGTCAAGGGCGTTGTGATGAGTGATGAAAGGCTTAGCGTTCGCGCCGCCCGCGATAGGGTGCATCATCGGAGTTTCGACCTCTAAAAATCCGTGCTTTTCAAAAAAGCTGCGGATCTCGCTAACGATAATCGAGCGCTTGATAAAATCCTCGCGGATCTCGGGGTTCATTATCATATCGAGGTATCTTTGGCGGTAGCGCATCTCGATATCGACAAGGCCGTGAAATTTCTCCGGAAGCGGAGAAATCGCCTTAGACGCGAGCGTTATTTTGCTAGCGTGGATCGAAAACTCGCCCGTCTGCGTGACGAAGGCGTATCCGCGCACCAAAATTATATCGCCCACTTCGAGATTTTTCTTAAATTTAGCGTAATCCTCCTCGCCGATGCTGTCGCGTGAGTAATAAATTTGAATATTGCCGCTTTGATCTTCTATGTTTGCAAAGGTGGATTTGCCCGCAACGCGCTTTAGCTTTAACCTTCCGGCAAGGCTTACCTCCTCGCTCGCTTTTTTATCCTCGGTATCTTTTATGAAGCCAAATTTTTCTTTAAACTCGGCTATGTTCATATCTTTTTTTAGAAAGTGCGGATAGGGATTAGCCCCCAAATTCCGAAGTTCCGACGCCTTGTCTATCCTTTGGATTTCTAACTGGCTATCAAACAATCTACTTCCTTTTTGCCGCGCATTCAGGGCAAATTCCATACAGCTGCATCATGTGCCCCGTAAGCGTAAAACCGTGCTCTTTGGCGACGGCAAGCTGCTTGCGTTCGATAGTAGCATCTTGAAATTCTATGATCTTGTTGCAGCTTTTGCAGATTAAATGGTCGTGGTGAGGCTTGTTCGCAAGCTCAAATTTCTTACCCTGTGCGCCGAATGAGATCGACGTCGCCATGCCCGAATCCTCAAGCAAATTTAAGGTGCGATACACCGTCGCTATGCCTACGTTTAGTTCGGGGAATTTCGCTTTGATCTCATTATGAAGCGCTTCGGGCGTGAAGTGTTTGTTATTGTTATAAAGCGTGCGGAGCAAAACCTCGCGCTGCTTAGTATATTTTAAACCGCTAGCGGCAAGCGCCTTTTTAAACTCAACAATTAGAGCGTCAAACTCTAAATTTTCGATTTTTGCATTCATAATTTTGTCCTTTCTGTAGAATTTACTTCTGAACTGGCGTTAAAATCGCTAGGTTCAGTGCTTTGATTTTGATCCGAGTTCATACGGGTGGTAGAATTTTGATCTTTTAAGAGCTTATCATCCATCTTAGAACCGATAGAATCCAAGCTTTGTTTGATCTTCGGATCGTCTTTGAGATTTAAAATCCAATTTCCGATTTTTAAGAAAATCGGCGCAGTTTTACTGCTTTCAAAATACTTTTTAGTCTGTTCGTTCATCGACATAGGACCGCTTGCAAGCGTAACGATAACGGCAAAAATCAAGAAAATTTTACTTACGCTAAACACGAAACCGCCGATCTTATCGACAAAGCCCAGTCCACTCCATTTAAAGAATTTTGAAATAATTTCGCCTATAATCAGACACGAGATCCATACGCCAAAAAGCACAGCGATAAAGCCGATGAGAACCTGCGTCGTATCGCCCGAAAGCACGCCGTTTGCATTCTGTAAAGCGGGAATTTTGGCTGCAATCCACTCGCCCGCCATAGTTTTATAACGCATCGCGGCAAAAAGACCGCCGATGAGACCCAAAATTCCAAAAATTTCTTTTACAATGCCGTTGGTGATACCGCGCAGTCCGAAGAGCACTACGAGTACCAAACAGCCGACGTCGAACCAATTAATACCTTCCATCAAGCACCCACCACGCCTATTAGCTCTTGCAGGTTAGTCGAGTACCTAAACGCCGTGTCTTTTGAAATTTGATTTGCACGGATCGCTTTAACCATCGCTTGAGTTTGAGTTATCATACCGGTAGATTGCTGATTTAGCTGCATTTGAGAGTAAATTTGATGCACCTTGTTTTCGCGGATTAGATTCGCTACGGCATTGTTATTGAGCAAAATTTCATGGATCGCGATACGTCCACCGCCAAGCTTTGGCAAAAGCGATTGCGAAATGACCGCGGTAAGTGACACGGAGAGCATATTTCGTACTTGGAGCTGCTCGCCACCATCAAAGCTATCGATAATACGGTTGATCGTTTGCATCGCGGAGTTGGTGTGTAGCGTACCAAATACCAAGTGACCGGTCTCAGCAGCGGTAATGGCGATCGAGATAGTCTCTCTATCGCGCATCTCACCAACTAGGATAATGTCCGGGTCCTCACGCAAGGCAAATTTTAACGCATTAGCGTAGGAATGGGTATCGGTGCCAATATTTCTGTGAGAGAAAAGCGCTTTTTTATTGGTATGGACGAACTCAACCGGATCTTCAACGGTGATGATGTGCTTGCGCTCTTTTTCGTTGATCTCGTTTAGCATCGCGGCAAGAGTAGTTGATTTACCACTACCGGTAGGTCCGGTAACCAAAATCATGCCTTTTTCGTGCTTGACTACCTCTTTAAAAATCGTAGGGGCTTTTAAATCGTCCAGGCTAGGAATATCGATAGGAATAATACGAAATGCGGCAGCCAAATCGCCGTTCATAGTGTAGTAGTAGTTACCACGGAAGCGCCCGATATTAGGAAGCTCGATCGCAAAGTCAAGCTCTTTATTTTCCTCGAGCGCACTTTTTTGAGCATCGGTAATGAGCGCGTAGCAGATATACTCGATATCCGTACCCTTAAGCGGATCCATGGCAAGCGGGCGCAATGTTCCGTCGATACGTATTTGAGGCGCCGAGCGCGAAACTAAGTGAAGGTCGCTCGCTTTGTTAAAAACGACGGTTTTTAGTAGGGTTTCGATATCTACTAAATTTCTTTGAACTTCTTCCATAAAATTCCTTTCAATCTATGATTTTCGGTACTACGAAGTAGCCGCCTTCGGACTGCGGAGCATGCTTTAAGACGCTTTCTGCGACGTCGCTTTTGCGTGGGATATCTTTGCGAAACGGAGTACCGCCTTTTAGCGTAGTGATAGCCGCCTCACCGCTTTGTAAATCCAGCTCATTTAGAATTTCTACAAAATCTACGATATTATTTAATTGCCCCTTAAATTCCTCCCGTTTTTCATCCGGAATTTTAAGAGAGGATAGCCTTTCCAGCTTACTTAGCAAGGCGTCGTCTATTATCATAACTTTCCTTTTTCTGATAAATGCGACATTATATCATAAAAATTCTTTATCTTAGGCGGTATTTAAAATTTTTTATGCTACAATTACGCCGATTTTCTCAAATAAAGGACTGAATTTTGGCTTTAAAAGACGACATCGAAGGCGTGAAAAAAGAGATCGGCACAGAAGAGCAGTTTCTAGAAAGCGTCATAAAAAGTGAAATTTTCGTAAAAAAATATAAAAAGCCGCTGATATTTTTGGCTGCGGTTTTGATCGTAGCATTTATCGGATATTACGCAAATGAATTTCTAAGCGATCGCCGCATAGCAAGTGCTAATGCGATCTATGACGAGCTGCTTAACAAGCGCGATGACGCTAAGCTAGCCGAGCTTAAGCAAAAAGATATAAATCTATACGCTCTTTATATTTTGCAAAACGGCTCTACAGACGAGCGAGCGGCGCTAGAAAATACCCAAGGCATCGATGTTGTGCTAAAAGAGATAATAAATCTACAAAACGGCAAACAAGGCGGAGTGCTACTCGCCGATTACGATTCTTTGCTCAAAGGCTACGACCTACTAAAAGAGGGCAAAATCGAGCAAGCTCACGCAGAGCTAGATAAAATTCCACTCAACTCACCCATTCGTCAAATCGCACTTGCTTTGAAACACTATGGAGGCAATAAATAATGAAAAAAACACTAATATTTACGCTTTTACTATCGTTTTTATTTTTAGGCTGCTCGACGAAGCGCCAGTATTTCGAACCTAGCGACGAAAACATTACAGGCGATATGAAATTTAATGGCTCACTGCCATCGGAAATCGTAGCGGTTAGTAAAGATGGTGCTACGCTAAAAGACGGCGAAGTCATCTCTAAAAACGGATTGGTGAAAAATTTCAAAGTCCTAAAAAGTGAGAAATTTTTAGGTGAATATGATGGAAATTTCGTCGTAACTGACATCAATGGCACGCTTAAAGTGGTTAGTGGCACAGGCGCCGTAAAATTTGAAAAAGCCCTCGGCAGACAAGCGCTCAGTGCAAATATACGCGGCGATGATTTGGCTTTAGTGATGAGCGATGATTCGATTATGCTTATCAAGCTAAGCTCGGGCGCAGTGGTACTCGATCATAAAGTAGGCGATGCATTCGCAATCGATTCGCGCGTGGCGTCACCGCTATTTATCAACCAACTTATCGCTTATCCTGCGTTAGACGGACTAGTCAGCATCGCAGAAAACGTAGGCGGGCGCTCGGCACGCGATTTCGTCGTAAGCAACCAGCCGTTTTTTAACAACATTATCGCCTTAGAAAATAAGGGCGATAACCTTTATGCCGTAACTGCCACTAGGCTAATGCTGGTAAGTCCTACGGGCAATAAAAACCATAACGTAGACATCAAAGACGTGATTTTTAGCGGTGATAGAATTTATCTTTTCTTAAAAGACGGCAGAGTCGAGCTACTAGATCGCGGGCTAAATTTGATCAAATCGCGTAAATTTACCTTCGCGCAGTTTAGCGGCGCGCTGCTTAGCGGCGGCTATCTGTATATCATCGAGCGTAACGGCTACGTGATCCGCACCGACGAAAATTTAGAAGGCCAGGCGATCTACGAGCTAAATGGCGAGTTCGAGGATAAGTCTTTTATCGCAGGCAGCTCGTTTTACTACGACGATAAAATTTTAAATTTTGATGCTAGATAAAATTTCAAAACTCTGCGTTCGCGAAGGGCTTCTGCTTCAAAAATTCCAAACGCTAGATATCGCTAGCTTCACGCGCTCGCGATCATACGGCGCGTATTTTGGCGTGGATCTGAAAAGCTACAACGTCCTTTTATTTATGCGCGACGCAAAATCTCGCTTTGTGGTGCGCGACGCGGAATTTCTACTCTCGCTCGCAAACGACATTAGCGCAAGCCTAGGCAAGGTCATCAAAAAGCGCGTGCTGTTTTACAACTCGCAAATGTGCTCTAAAAGCGTAAAATTTTTAAAAGAAAACGGATTTAGCCTCTATGCTTTTGTGTGACGTAGGAAATTCCAGGGTTAAATTTTATAAAGGCGGCGTAACGCAAAGTATGCCCGTAGCGGAGTTTATGCGGTACGAGCCGAAGGAGCGAATTTTTTTCATTAACGTCAATGATAGCGTGAAAAAAAAGCTAAAAAATCCTCTGTTTGTCGATCTCGCACCGTACTTTGAGCTAAAAACCGCCTACCGCGGGCTTGGGATCGACCGCATAGCGGCGTGTTCGGCCGTAAACACCGGCGTCGTCGTCGATGCGGGCAGTGCGATCACCGTGGATTTGATGTTTAAAAGCTCACACCTAGGCGGATTCATAATGCCCGGTATCGGCACGCTTTTAAAATCTTTCGCGAGCATCGCGCCCGTGCTGGATGTAACGCTTTCAACCAATATCGATCTGGACCCGCTACCGCAAAAGACCGTAAACGCCGTAAATTACGGGATTTTAAAGCCTATCGTGCTTACGATCGAAAACATCGCGGGCAATAATAAAATTTACTTCACGGGCGGCGACGGAGCCTATCTGATGCGGTATTTCCGCAACTCGATCTATGAAAAGGATTTGATCTTTAAATCGATGGTGAGCTTGATCGCAAAAAAGGGGCTAGCATGATAACCATAGCCCTACCAAAAGGCCGCATAGCCGACGATACGCTTAAAATTTTTAAAACCATCTTCGGGCTTGATTTTGCCTTTGAGGATCGCAAACTCATAATGCAAGAGGGCGATTTTAAATTCCTCTACGTCCGCAACCAAGATATCCCCACTTACGTTATGGGAGGTGCGGCGGATATCGGCGTAGTAGGGCTTGACGTGCTTGAGGAGCATCGCCCCGACGTGCTTACGCTGCTCGATCTTAAAATCGGAAAATGCCGCGTCTGCGTGGGCGTGCATGCGGGCACCCGGCTAAACTACGGCGCTCCGAGCCTAAAAATCGCTACGAAAATGCCTAACATCACTCGCGAATATTTCGCCTCAAAAGCCGTCGCCGTAAATATCATCAAACTCTACGGCTCGATCGAGCTAGCCCCGCTCATAGGGCTTGCCGATGCCATCGTCGATGTCGTGGAAACCGGCGCTACGATGAAACAAAACGGGCTGCAACCCGCAGAAACCGTGATGCAAAGCTCCGCGCACCTCATCGCCAACAAAAACAGCTTCGTGCTAAAACGCGATGAAATTTTAAACCTGCGAGATAAACTAGCCCGCGCGATCGCGTAACGCTTGCTTGCCCTGCCACGAAGTGTTTGCAACCGGCGCGGCGTATTTTGCGTGAGCGATCATCGCCGTTTTGGCGCGCTGTCGTTTAAAAAGCCTCTGCTGCTTATAAAAATTACGGCGCTAACCGCACCGATTAAATTTCAAACCAGCCTGCAAATTTGATCTATCAAGAAGCGGAAGCGCTGTCGAGCCACGGGACGTAAAATTTTAAAATTCTATCGCTACAAATTTTAAAATTTAGCCTAAATTTACAGCTCGTAGAATTCCGAAATTCTAAAACCCTGCGGCATAGAATTTCAAAATTCTAAAATCTCGCTCCACAATTTCACGCCGTAAAATTTCAAAATTTTGCAAGTTCTAAATTTAGGCTCAAATTCCCGCAGCTTGGAAACGACAGAATTTCGGAATTTCAACTCGCGAAATTTCGCCGCTAAAAATCGTGCAAAATTTAATCGGCGCTACTCTTTAAGCGTAGAAAGTAGCCCGCGCCAAAATAAGATGCTAGCCGCCCACATCGCAGCTAAGTAAAGCTCCGCAAATCCTGCGCATAAGCCAATCTCTGCCATGGCGACATTTGAAAAACTGCTTCATAAGGCTTACAAAGCCCGCACAGGCAATTACTTGTTTTGCTTATATTTTCAGGCAGGACAAACACGCTTAGCACGGTCAATATATAACAGCGCGAAAAATTTCAAATACAGCCGTTTAACAATTTTGATAAATTTTGGATTTAAGACAGGTTGCGTCTCGGCGCCCGGCTCGAGCCCAGTCCGCACTAGCTTGATTTTTCGGGCACTGTTTGCTAGAACTAGCTTTTGTTTCGGATTTTTTCTGCGCGTCTTGGGTCTGTTTTTGCGTGCCTTACTAAATTTGCTCGGCGAAATTTTACCACGATAAAATTTTACGTAATAAAGCTATACCTAAAAATTTCAAATCCGCTAAAGTTTAAAATTTTAAAGCTACGTGGAGATTCGCCAAAGTAAAACTTCGCAAAAATTTAGCTAGAAATTTAAAAGTGTCCGCGCCATTTATTGTACCGAACGTAGGCTAGCGCGACAATGCATACTCTACCGAGAACGGCGAGCTGTTATTGCAGTAACTCAAACGGCGCGCTACAAGCCTTGCCGACGCAATAAAGCAGAAGCAGTCTATGTGCCTGTAAATTTGTGGCAGATAAAATTCCACCGCGATGAACGCAATAAATTTAGATATCACGGACTATCTGCGTAATTACAATTCTTATGCGTCGCACAGTAAATTTTGCACGCGACAAATTTTGGAACAAACAGCTTGCCTCTTATCGCAACCGCGTCAAAGTCTAGGCTTTCTGCGCGCTCAAATAC
This sequence comes from uncultured Campylobacter sp., assembly GCA_963525765.1. Lineage (GTDB taxonomy): Bacteria > Campylobacterota > Campylobacteria > Campylobacterales > Campylobacteraceae > Campylobacter_B. The sequence goes on from CAURMQ010000027.1 coordinate 14,852, forward strand.
CTCTTACGTGCGGCGCAACAAGCAAGAATAAAATTTTTACCGACCTAGCGCGATGAAAGAGCCGCACCTACGCCGCGATGATTTCGCGCACCTTTTCGGTGAAATTATCACTCACGATGTATTCGGTCGGATAAACGAGCACCTCGCTGCCGTTGCGAATCCGCAGAATCAGCCGCTTGGTGTTTTTCAGCGCCGTGTCGCAAAAGGCGAGATGGTAAATTTTATAAATTTTCTCGCGGCTAAGTTCGCCCAAGCTTAGCTCAAACTCGAAATCCTGCGCGTTTTTGCGCTGTGCCTCGCGCTCTTTGCGCGCCTTAAGAGCGGGATCCTCCGCAGTAAACCCGCCCCTTCGCTCCG
>CAURMQ010000028.1:0-15078 GCA_963525765.1 uncultured Campylobacter sp.
GCGGAGATTTCGCGAAACTGCAAAATTTTATGCCCCTTTTTCTCGCGCATGAAGTCCTGCGCGTCGCGCAGTCTCGCAAACGTGATGAGATCGTCGCCTCTGGCGCTTTGCAGCACGCTGCCAAAAACATAAAACGCGTCCTGTGCCCGCAAAATTTCGCCGCTTGCGTAATCGGTGACGTAAAGCTCTGCGCTGCCGAAATTTGCGTTCGTGGAATTTGACTCGCCGAAATTGCCGCTAGCGGGATTTTTGCTCATCAAATTTTCCTCTGCGGAAGTCCCGCCGTTATTGCCGCTCAAATTTTTACTCTCGAAAAAATATGCAAACATCGCCTTGGGCGAAGCAAACGCGAGTGCACTGCCGTCTTTGAGCCTTGCATAGGCGCGGAATTCAGGGTGCGCGCTAGTATCGATGCCGTATTTGGCGCAGGTAAGATTTACGTCTTTAAGCCACGTAAGATTGCGCACTCTTTTAAAATTCTGCACAGAACCGGAGTCTGTACTATTGAGCGTGCCTAAATTTTGTACCGAGCCAGAGCTCTGAGCCGCGGAATTTTGCATCTCAGCTGCGCCGCAAAGCGCTATAAATGCCGCTAAAATGAGTGGAAATTTCACGCCAAATCCTTTGATCTAAAGATAAAATAGCCCAAAATCAGGCTTGCCGCGCCCAGCGCGATCGGATAGAACAGCGAAAAGGCGATGAAAGGCCCGCGCCCGAAGTGATCTAGGATAAAATACGCCGTCGTGCCGATGACCGCAAGATCTGGATCAAACAGGCTGATAGCGGCGATTCGGAAGTCCTCCATCGGGTTTGCCAGGGCGATCGCAAAGATCAGATTTTCGTTCACTCCCGTTTTTGCGAGCAGTCCGATTAGCACGAGATCTAAAAATGCAAGGCAGAAAAGCCATACGAAAAATGCGAGCCCAAGCCCCATCTCTTGGCTTTTTGAAACGGCGCAGATCAAAAACGCGATCCCTAAAAACGCCGCGCACAAGCTAAAAAGCAGCCCCGTATAAAGCAGGCAGATCGCCCATGGAATGCCCGTGCCCTTGATCGCGCCCCAAACGATCGCGAGCAGCAGCGACAAAAATATCGGCACGAACACTCCAAACAGCCTTCCTAGCGCCTTGCCGTAGTAGTACTGCGCCTGCGAGATCGGGAAGCTTAGCAGGTATTCTAGGATATTTAGATCGCGGTCGGCTAGGATCGCCTTGCTGGTCGTGACGAGCACGAAGACGGGCAGGATGATGATGCAGATCTGAATAAATAGCAGCAGCAGTCGCGAAAGCCCGCTGAAACCGAGCACGCGCGAATCGGTCACCCCCGTGATGAAAAACGCCGCCACGAGCCCGCTAAAGATCAGCAGATAGAGCAAAAACCAGCGCGAGCGGAAAGATTCTTTGATATCCAAAGCGGCGATGGTGAGTAAATTTTTCATTCATATTCCTTTATTGCGCCTCGGCGCGCTTTTTAAATTTAGATTGCTTGCGCGGCTTAAATGCGTGCTTTTAAGCTCGGCTCCGTTTCGCGGCGCAGATTTTACGGCCTTAAATTTTGCCCGTCTAGCGTTTAAACAAGCGGCAAAATTTTATCCGCCGCTTGCGACTGCGGCTCGCGCATAAATTTTAAATTTAGAGTCCGAGCCTACGGCGCACTCAAACAGCGCGTCGTTTGCTACCTACTATCACTCATCCGCCGAAGTTTTAAAATTTAGCCGTTTAACGGAACTGCTTAAATTTCAACTTCGTAAAATTTCAAAGTCGGGCGCGCCCCGCGGCATAAAATTTTAAAATTCTAAAAATCTCAAGGCAGCGAGATTTTGCACCGGATATTTTAAATTTACGGCGAAATTTTAAATTAGCGCGCTTGCGTAAATTTTAATTCGGCAGAGCGAATTTTGCGCCGCGCGTTAAATTTAGCCGCGTCGCGAGATGAAATTTTGCAGCCGTTTTCTAGACCCATCTCCGCCTTACGTTAAAGCTGCAAAGTAAAATTTTATCTCATCGATGGCGGTGCGGGCGGCGTGCTGAAATTTTACGCTTTAAATTTAGCGCAAAACATGAACCGCTTAAAATTTGCCTTAGCCAAAACACCCTTAATGCGCGTGCCCTGAATTCATATCGTGCGCCGTGCCGTTGCCCTCGTGCATATGCCCCATATCGTGCGTCGCGCCTTGAGAGTGTGCCGTGCTGCCCGCATCGCCGCCCATGCCATGATCTGAGCCGTGAGTATGCCCCATACCGCTCATATCGTGTTGCGGCTCGCTCATGCCGTGCTCTGCGGAGTGAGGGTCTTGCATTCCACTCATTCCGCCCATGTCGCCGTGTCCGTGCATGCTTCCCATATCGCCGTGCGCATCGCGACCCATATCTCCCATTCCCATGCCGTGCGAGCCGCCGCCCGCTTTAAGCGCCGCGACTACCTGATCGAAGCTGAAGTCTTGCTTGCCCTCTTGCTTGTTTTTAAATGCGCCCCAGCCGAACGACATAGGAGTTTTAAAGCCTTTGTAAAAATGCGCCGTGCGTGCGTCGATAAACTCGCCGTTGCCGCTAGCGTCATTGATGTAAATTTTGGCGTCCTTCAGCCAGTTTAGTTTGTCGTTGGTAACCATAAAATCCACCAAGCAGCCGATGTCGTCAAAGTAGTGGTTTTTGCCGTCCACGCGTACATCGACGCTGAAGCGGTTGTCGCTGATCGCCATCTGGCAGTGCTCGCACACGTCTCTGTCGTAATGCACGTTGCCGTAGTCTTTCTCGTCGCCGCAGCCTAAAAACGCAAGCGCCGCAAGTGCGCAAAGTAAAAATTTAAACATTTTTGTCATCTACGATCCTCCCTAGATCCATTGAAATCATTCTTTTTACCAGTCCTCCCACTTCCTCGAGCCTATGCGAGATAAAGATCAAGCTCTTATCTTTTGCGTGGTTGTGCAAAAGCGTCTTAAAACGCTCGCGCGCGCTCGGATCGAGATTAGCAGTTGGTTCGTCGAAAATCATCGCCTTGCTAGCTCTGCCGAATGCTAGCGCAATTAAAAATTTCTGTTTCATACCGCCCGATAGCTTATGAAATGGTTTGTTTAAATTTGAACTCAGATCAAGCTCCATTTCGTCGCAAAATTTTACTATGTCCGCTCTGCTCGCGTCAGCCGTACGCTCGGCGAAGTAGATGAGCTCATTTAGGCTCAGCTTAAGCGGCGGCGGGGTTTGCGGCACGAAGCTGATACCGCGTAGAGCGCGGCTGCGCTGCTTAAATGAATCAAATCCGTCGATAGCGACGCTGCCGCTTGTGGGTATGTATTCGCCTAAAATCGTCCGCATCAGCGAGCTTTTGCCCGCGCCGTTTTGCCCGACGAAAAGCACCTGCTCGCCGTCCTCGATATTTAGATCGATATCTTTTAAAACGAATTGATCTCCGAATTTCTTGCTTACGTTTTTAATCTCTATCATAGGCTTCCTTAGATCATATCTTTTAGCTTATTGCCGATACCGAGTGCGTCTTGATGACACACGTCGATACAGCGTCCGCATAGCGTGCAGTCGATCCCTTTTAGCATAAATTTGCTCTTATCGCCTAGGTTTTCGGATGCCTTTTTTTTAGTGATATCCAGTACGTGCGAGACGAAGCAGACATCTTGGCAAACGCCGCAGTGATCGCACCTGCTTTTATCCCAAGTAATCTTGCTAAGGCTTGCTTTCGCCGCAAGCGAATAGGTACTTCCTAGCGGGCATAGATGCGCGCACCACGCTCGCCTGCTAAAAAACACTTCGAGCAAAAATACAAAAACGATCCAAAGCCCCGCCAGCGAAAAGCCGTAGATGATGAAGCGCGATAAAATTCCAACTACGTTAAAAATTTCAAAAACGAGCAGGTCTGTAATAGCACTTAGCAGCAAAAATACCGCCCAGATCGCATATCGCATACCGCGAGGCAGGGTGCGCTCCTTGATGACGTGCTTAGCGATTAGCGTATTATGCAGCTTCTCGCCGATCTCGCTAAGCGCTCCGTAAGGGCAGATCCACGAGCAAAACGCCTTGCCGCCCGCGATGAAATAAAATAGTAAGATCGTGCCCGAGCCGATAAGTAGATTTATCGGCAGATCCTTGTGCGCGGCGATCACCTCAAGAGTCGCGAAGGGATCTGCTAGGTGAAAGCCAAGTATCCGCGAGCCGCTGATGTCGCCTTCTAAAATTTGAATATCGGCGCGAAAGGAAAGCACGAAAAGTAGATGCACCAAAAATACCGTGGCGTAGCGCAGAGCCCGAATGCTGGGACGCCATTTGCCGCTTTTATTTTTAAGCGCGAAGGTCGAGAAAAAGCTCGTATTTTTGATCGTGCATCGCGAATTATATTTATCCAAGACTTACTCTTTAAATTTTGAAATTTCATCCGCGAGCTTATCTAGGCTCTCGTCGCTTACGTTGGTCAGTAGTCCGCTCATCAGGCTGTTTTTGATCTTGCCCGCCTTATAGTCTTTGAGACTTGCTAAAATTTGATCCTTGCTCTTGCCGCCGATCGGCGGAGCGATCTTGCCGCGTCCGTCATCACCGTGGCAGGGCGCGCAGCTTACCAGATATGAGCTACTAACCTTAAAATCGCGCTCTTTGACGCTTTGCTGCAAAATTTTAATATTTTTTACGTCCTTATCGTCGATGAGATCGACGCTTTTGCTCTGCGGCGCGGGCTTGGCTTGCGCTTGCGGCTTGACTTCCTGCTGCGGCGCGCTAGAATCGTCCGAACTAGCCATAAAGATCATCAGCGCGATCAGTGCTACACCCAAAATCAAAGCTAAAATTTTGCCCGGTTTCATTTCTGCTCCTTAAATTGTTTGTTGAACTCGTAAATTTCTTTCGCCATCGTCTCTATCTGCTGCTCGCTCATGCCGTTTACGAGCTGCACCATAAGTGGGTTGGGTTTTTCTTTAAATTTATACTTTTTAATCATATCCACGATCTGCGCGTCGGTTTTATCCAGAAGCGACGGGCCTATGATGCCGTTGGCGTAGTCGTCGTGGCACGCCGAACAGCGCAGGATAAAATCGTGCCCAAGCCGTTTTTTCATCAGGTCGAAATTTAGCTTTTCATATTGATTTCTGATGCTCGAATATGCCACGATGTTTTTGGTTGTTTCGTTCACATCGCCGTTTAGATTAAAATTTACCTTTCGCTCGCCGTAAAAATCGTAGCTTACGAACTTATCGTCCTTCTTAGGCGCTTCGCCGCTTTTGACGGTGATGCGAGGCTTTGCAGTATGATTTTGTTCCGCGCTCTGCGGCGTAGAATTTGAACTTACAGAATTTTGCGAGACAGAATTTTGCCCTGCGGAGCTTGTCGCGGCAGAGCCTGAATCGCCATCATCTCCGCAGCCGCACAGCAAAAGCGCCGCAGCTAGCGAGTAGAGGTAGAATTTAATAGAGTTTTTCATTATTTTCCTTCATAGATTGATTTATAATCCGCCCGCGGGATTATCTCGATGATACGCGCCGGACAGAGCTCTGCGCACGCGCCACAGCCGACGCAAGCGCTACGGATCTGCGGGGCGAAATGCGCGCCCGCTTTTATCATAGCTATGGCATCAAGTGGCTGCGGGTAAGGGCACAGCGATGCGCATAGATCGCAGGCCTTGCCCTCTTTTGCCGCCAGCGCGGAGTTTAACTCTCGCTCCTGCTCGGTCTTGGCGGGCTTTAGACGCAGATCGCTAGACTTTAAAGTTTGCCCGCGATACGCCAAACAGGCGTCTAAATTTTTAATTACGGCGATACCCATCGCAACCTTTTTAGGCTCGTTCGTTTCGTGGCTGAGCGCGCCGCTTGGACAGGCGAGCACGCAAGGAAGCGCACCGCAAAGATAGCAACCCCGCTCTTTGGCGTCGATGACCGGGGTGCCGATGTCAAAAAGATGGGTAATATCCAGCAGATAGATGCTGTGATAGGGGCAGACCTGCACGCATTGGCCGCACTTGATACAGCTACTGCGGAAGCCCCGCTCCGCCAGCGCTCCTGGCGGGCGCAGATATAAAGAGGTGGAATCCCCGCTAGAATTTTTTGCAGAATTTTGCTTTATGGAATTCGGCGCGGAATTTTGCCCCGCAGAATTTACGGAATTTGACGCGCCGGAATTCTGCGCTTCGCCGCCCGTAAAATTTACGGAATTTGTGGAATTCTCATCCGCAAATAAGTTCGCTGCCCCGAGTACTCCGAGCGCTCCGCCGAGTAGTTTTATCGCTTCGCGTCTATTCTTTATCATTGCTTCATCCTAGGTTTTGGATCTTTTAGCAGTAGCTCAGGCTCTGAAAACGGAGCGAGCTTGGAGATGAAATTTAAAAGCGCGATCCCGCTGGAGCCGTAAAAAAACCGCACATTCGGTTTATACGCCCAAAGCCTATCCGCGTAGGCGTATGAGCTGTAGCTAACGTCGCCGTAACCGTCGCCGTCGCGGTCAAATCCGTCGTAATCGTCGAAGTAGTTGCCACTCCATTCGTTTTGCAAGAGCTTGGATTGGGGCGTATCGTTTAGCACAATCTCCATATTGCCTTTAAATTTATTGTTTTTAAATACGCTTTTTAGCTGCGTGGCGTGGAATTGCACGCCGATGCTGTTGTATTCGATATCGTTGTTTTCAAAAACGTTAAGCGAGCCCGGCTGATAGGGGGATTGATCCAGATAAAATCCGCGGGCATTGTAAACGACTTTATTATCCGTAACCCTGAAATTTGAGCTATCCTTCATACCTATGCCTACGCCGTAAGCGCCGTCTGCGTTGCGCACGACGTTACGTCTGGCGATATTATCGCTTGAAAACATAAAAAATAATCCCACACTATTGCCGTCGTAGTAGTTATCCTCCACGACGTTATGTCCGGAGTTCATAAAGTGCAGCGAATAGCGGCAGCTGTGGCCTTTATTGCCTGCGACGAGATTGCCGTTTGAGAAGTAAAAAACGGTGTCGCGGACGTTGTGGACGTCGTTATTTAAAATTTTATTGGCATTGGAATACCAAAGCTTGATGCCGTCGCCTTTAAAACTCGTGCGGTAGGTATTGCTTGAAATTTCATTGCCCTCGATCGTTACGTCGTTTGCCTTGCTTAGCACGACGCCGTAGAGCACGTCTTTGATGAGATTATTTTTTATGATTACGCTGTTTACGTCGCTTACGTTGATCCCTGCATCCTCGCTAAGATGCTCGAAGCCTCCGTTTTGAATTGTTAAATTCTTGATTGTAACATGCGGAGAGCGGACGCGGATCACCGTTGCGTTGCGATCGCCTATGATCACGGCGGAGCGGTCTAGTCCATCGATAGTAAGGGGTTTATCGATTAAAATATTGCCGTGGTACTTGCCCGCGGCTAGTTCTATAATATCGCCCGCTTTTGCGCTATCGATCGCGTCTTGAAGCTCGCCCGCGCCTAAGCTTAGCGCGAGCGAGAATGCTAGAAGCAAAAGCCTCATCTATGCTCTCGTAGGAATTTTTTCTTAGATAGTAGAGCTAACGCCGATAGCAGCGACAGGGCCAGCATCAGCCAGAAGCCAAGAGCGGGATATGAATGGGTAGTAAAATGCGCTACGCTGCCGTCGCCAAATGCTGTAGGCATAAAAGGCTTTATTTTAAACGCGCCCCAGTCTTGCAGGTTGTGTCCGAACCAATACAGCCAGCCCACGTAGCAGCCGATGAAGATAAGCGGCGCAATGATCGGCAGGATCATAAGCAGAGTCTGCCCCTTGCCATCATAGTACAAAAACGCAAGCATACCGATCGTAGCGATTATGAGATAATACGGCGATAGCGAGTGCTCGAGCGTGCCGCCGCGCCAGACGGGATACATGCCGATATAGTGATTTAGGGTATTCATCTCGCCGACATCGCCGCTAAAGCCGTCAACGTGGACGTAAAGCGGAATTCCATCGGGGAAGGCCTCTTTTGGATAGTTCGGCGCTTCGAGTGAAATTTTCCACACTGGTATGCTAGGGACCCCCACTTCAAATTTATGCTCCAGCATCGCGCCTAGATCGTTTTTAACATCACTAGGAATTAGGTGATTTTTATACGATGCTTTTGTATAAAAATTCCATATCGGTGCGGAGTATGCGGGCAGCTGCGAGACGCTGCTAACCTGCCCCGATACGATTTTGCCTTGGACTTTGAAAAATCCGAGCGTAGGGATGGTAAAAGCGACCGTCATAATAAGCAGCGCTAAAATCGCGTAAATTTTATATTTTGGCATTTCATCTCCTTTAAATTCTCCCCCTTGCGGGGGAGAGTGGGGCTAGTTAAGACCCGCGTTCTCATCGACCCATTTTAGGTATTCGATGATATCTTTGATCTCTTCGTCTTTCATATGCTGATTTGGCATGCGAAGGTTGAAGTAATTTATCATTGCCTTAACGTAGTCGTCTTCGTAGAATTTAGCAGGGTCTTTGATGAAATCGGCTACCCATTTCTCGCCGTTTTCGTGGCGGAGTAGGACGCCCGTTAGATCAGGACCGGAGCTTACTTGACCGATGACGTGGCAGCCGTTGCAGCCTCCGCGTAGGTAGGCCTTCTCGCCGTTAGATGCAGCCTCGCTCATAGGAGTGGAGAGCTCGCGGATCAGGTTGTTTTTAGCGCGAAGTCCAACATCTGCGGTTTTTACTAGATACTGCCAAACTTGACCTTCCCAAAGTATTGCGCCATTCATATCGCCTGCTTTTACCGCGGCGTCTGCCTTGGCTTTGGTTTCAGGAATTTTGCTGTATTGATCCAGCGCGTCATCGACTAAAGCCTTGACCTTAGGATATTTCTCGTAGTTTTTCTCTTTTAAGAATTTAACGACTGATTGAATAACGTCGTCGGTGGCTTTATTCGTAGCTACTACCTTGTCGTATTCGGCTTTTAGAGCCTCTGGGCTAAGAGCTTTTAGCATAGAAGCTTTAGCTGAAGTGTATTTTTTATTCGGATCTTTTACGTATAGATATCCAAACATCTCAAGGTGCAACGCAGAGCAGAATTCTGTGCAGTAGAAAGGAAATACGCCCTCTTTATCTGCGATGAAATTTACGCTCGCAGTCTTACCCGGCTCAAGCGACATATGCAGATCGTAATCATCAACCGTAAAGCCGTGAGTTTCATCCTCGGCACGCTCTAAATTTGTCATATAGATCGTTACGTTATCGTCCTTATTAACCTCGATGTGCTCAGGATTAATATGGCTGCGGATCGCTGTAGCATAGACTTTTACGTTTTTGCCGTCGCGCTCGATGCGCTCTTGACCTGCTAGCGTCATGGCAGGGTGCTGCTTACCGGTGCGAGAGTTCGTTCCCATAGTATAGGTAGGTTTCGTATGAAGCTTGCTAGCTGCGATAGAAACTACGTCATGTGGCTCGCCTAGACCGATAGGAAGATCGTAAAGCATCTCCATTTTAGGCCCTGTAATGTCGATGAGCTGGTGATTTTGCGGATGAAGCGGTCCGATAGGATTAAATCTATCGATCGAAAGCTTATCCAGCGCGATTACGTATTTGCCGACAGGCTTAGAGGATTTACCCTCCATAGAATCAAGGTGACCGATATTGTAGTGAACGTTGATCCTATCTAAAACCTTTAGCGTCTTGTAGTTCCATTTTACGATCTGGCTATCGACGTAAAGCGATGTATAGATTACGCCATCTTGCGAATCGAAGGTATTATGCAAAGGTCCAAGACCAAGCTCTGCTTGTCCGTGAAGCGTCTTTTGCATATCTAGGATCGGAATTCCGTATGGATCCTTGCCTGCATATTCTTTCTTATCAATTAGTTCTTTGATCTTTTTAAAATCATAAACGCTAGCATGAGTATCTAGCTTGCCGCCGATAATGATATAGCGACCATCGGGGCTAACATCGACGCCATGAGGGGATTTAGCTTCAGGGATCAAAAATAGCGCTCCCGCTTTTACAGCGGCATCTATCGTAACGATTCTGTGTCCGTTTACGACCTTATAGTTTTTGCTGTCTTGAGCAAGCTTTTCTAGAATTTGCCAGTTGTAAACGTGCAGGTAGTCGGTATCGTTGCGGCTCATACCGGCTTCCATCGGAGGCAGACCCTTTTCGATGCCGCCCGTGTACATTTCGGAGTTAAAGCTGTTGGTAAACGCCCAGCCAAAGCTCTCGCCCTTACCTGCGTCACTTAGATCTTGCATATATGGAGGAAGCTCTAGAGAAAAGGATTTATTTACGTCGATTTTGCCTTTATCGTAGTCAAATTTCCATAGCGTTACCGCACCGCGATAAACCGCCTGATACTCCTCGATCGGGTGCCAGTCGTTATCAAAAGGGGCTGCGTATTGGCTGGTTTCGATGACGTATTCGGTATTGGGCGTTACGAAAGAGCCGCCGTGATCGCTTTTGATTACGGGATTTACGACTATTTGAGTGGTTTCGAAATCGGATAAATTTATAACCGCGATTCTTGGGTTCGCCTTATCGTTAATAAAGAGATAATCGCCTACGTATTCGCCGTTTTTTTCGCTGAAATTTGGGTGGTGAGTATCGCCCCAGTTGATCTCTTTGCCGTTAATGGAGCCCGATCTTAAGACCGCCTTGCTCTCCTCGTCAAAGCCGTATCCCTGCCAAGGCTCCGGGGTAAATACGCCGATATATTTGTAGATCCTCATCGACGGCACGCCGTAAACGATCACCTGTCCGCTTTGACCGCCGGAAGAGAAGACCATATAATCGTCCTTCCTACCGGTCGGCTGATAGGTCTTAGCCGCCGCCAAAACGTCTTTTTCGCTTAAATTTCGTTCTTTCATCACGCGCTCTAAGTCGCTATCTGCGGCACACAGGGCGCTTGCGGCGAACAAAACCGAGCCCAAAAGCACGGGTTTGAAACTTTTTAACATACTAATCCTTTCTTAGAATTTTAAAATTTTACCTGATTTGCTGACTACGAGGATCGCTTCCCCGTCTGCGTACATCGCTAAAAATTCGCTTTTTAAATCTACAACCTCCTTTAATCCTACTTTTTGATTTTCGTAAATTTTATCTTTAGTAGCGATAAACTGCGTGCCGCGGGCGCACACGATGGATTTGATCCAAGAGCCCACGCTTTTGCGCTCGCCGCTTTTTAAATTTATAAAATTCCCCTCTATATCGCCTGCAAATAGCGTCCCGTCGCAGTCTGCAAGAGCAGTGGCGATAGAGCCGCTTAAATTTTTATCGCCAGCTTCGGCTGAAATTTCGCTTTGAGTTTTAAGCCCCTCGTCTTGAAATTTTGCGCCTTTGAATTCTGAGCTTTGAAATTCCGCGCTCTTCGTGCCGCTAGCTTTTATTTCGTTTGGCTCGGAGGCTTGCGCGCTTTTCGCATTATTAAATTCCGCATCTTTAAATTTCACGCCACCAAGCTCTCCTTGCGCGGCGCGATTAGGCGCTGCATCTATGCTGCTAAATTTAGTCGCGGCAAGTTCCGCGCTAAAACAGGCTACGCCGTTCCAGCTTGCGACGCAAAGTCCGTTAGCGCCCAGGCTAACGGCATTGATCCTGCCGTAATGAAACGAAATTCCGCGCAGCCCGTCGGGGATGGAATTTCTATTTAAAGATTGCCCGTTCGCGGTGGAATTCTCACCTGGGGCGTAGCCGCCATCCGCGCTGTTATCAGGGTCTTCGTCTAATCTTATTAGTTGATTCTTATCTACTACCGCGTAAATCGCGTCTTTTGTGGCATAGATCGCATCTATTTGGGCTGTGCCGCTACGTCCCGTCTTAAGCGTGCGTAAAAACTTTAGTCTATCGTTTAGCACCGCGATTTCGGCTCCGCCCCAAGCTAGATAAATTTTGCCGTTTTTAAAATTTAGAGCCGTAATTTCGTTATCGCTGTATTTTTGCGCGAACTCCACATCCCATTTAGCAGTATCAAACATCCTAAGCTCGCCGCCACTGCCGCATAAAAGCAGTCGGTGCGAGCTTGCGTCGAATGTGCTCAGACGTAGCGTGGCGTTTAGATCAAAGCTGCCCGCTGCTGCCATCTGCGATAAACAAATCAAAAAGGCAATACAAAATTTTATAAAATTCATCTTAATCCACTCTTTGCGAAATGATACTATCCCAAGGCTTAAAAATCGGTTTAAAGCTTGAGCTATAATGGAATTCTAAGTTTTCTTAAAAGTTGCGAAATTCTATGATATAAAAACAGCTCTAAGTGAAATTTTATTTTTCACATTTCGCTATAAATTCTGCTTTAAAATTATAATTTCAGTAAATTTTTATTTTGATAGATTTTTACAATTCGTAACGCTCCTTTAATTTTGTTTAAATAAAAAGTTAGTATAATCGCCAAAGTTTGTTTTAAATTTTACTGAAGGAGAAACTATGGAGTTTCTGACAAGTTTGTCTGAAAGCACTCAATTCTTTTTGCAGCTCATTATAGTCTTGGGCTGTTTGTTTTATGGTGCTAAAAAGGGCGGTATGGCGCTGGGAATTCTAGGCGGTATAGGCTTAGTGATCTTAGTGTTTGGATTTAGATTAGAGCCGGGTAAGCCGGCAGTGGACGTTATTTTAACTATCCTCGCAGTTGTCGTAGCAAGTGCAACGCTACAGGCTACGGGAGGACTTGATGTAATGCTTCAAATAGCGGAGAAATTGCTTCGTAAGCATCCAAAGATGGTTTGTATCATCGCTCCAACTGTTGCGTGGACGCTTACAATCTTATGCGGAACGGGACACACCGTCTATACGCTGCTTCCGATCATCTATGACGTAGCTATTAAAAATGGGATTCGCCCTGAGCGCCCGATGGCTGCTTCTACGATCTCCTCGCAACTTGCTATCATCGCCAGCCCCGTTTCGGTTGCCGGCGTTTCGATGGTCGCGATCTTACTAGGTCAAGGCGTGCATATAGAGGGCTTTAGTACGTATTTGGATCTGCTAAAACTCACTATCCCTTCTACTTTCATCGGTATGCTTGCGATCGGAACGTGGTCGATTTTTAGAGGTAAAGATCTAGATAAAGATCCGGAATTCCAAGAAAAGATCAAAGATCCAGAGCAGAAAAAATATATCTACGGCGAAAGCACGACCTTGCTAGGTCAAAAGCTTCCTAGGATTAAGTGGATCTGCATGTGGATTTTCTTAGCTACTATTGCGCTAGTTGCGGTTTTAGGTTACGAAAAAAGCTTGCGCCCTGCGTGGACTAAAAATGTCCCGGGCAAATCCGTAGAGATCATCGTCGATAAAAAAACGGTCAAAAATATCACGATCAAAGATGGTCAGGTCATCTCCATGGTGGACGGCGGTAAGGTCGTCTCAAACGTCAAAGAGTCCAAAGCCAAAGATGCGACGAAATTTAATAGCGTCGAAATTTACGACAAAGATAAAAAGCTTACTCAAAGCATCGTCGCTCAAGACGGAAATGTAGTAATTACGACAGGTGATAAGAGCGAGAGCATCGCAAACGCAAGCATAGTCGTAAAAGATACTATGAAAAAGACCACAAATTTAAATATGGTCTTAACCATTCAAATTTTCATGCTTCTTGCAGCATCCATCATGATGATCGCTTCGGGCATAAAAGCGGGCAATATCGCTAAAAACGAAATTTTTCATAGCGGTATGATCGCGCTCGTAGCCATTTATGGAATTTCATGGATGGCAGAGACTATGTTTACTGCTCATATCGAAATGCTAAAAGCGTCGCTAGGTAAGGTCGTTATGGCGTATCCGTGGACATATGTCATCGTTTCGCTTTTGATTAGTAAATTCCTTAACTCTCAAGCAGCAGCGGTTGCTACTTTCGTACCGCTAGCGGTTAGCATCGGTATCGATCCGGGTCTTATTATTGCGTTTGCACCGGCTTGCTACGGATACTATATCCTACCTACCTATCCGAGCGATCTTGCGGCGATCCAGTTCGACCGCTCCGGCACTACGCACATCGGCAGATTCGTCATCAACCACAGCTTCATTTTCCCTGGGCTAATAGGCGTTCTTACTTCATGTGCGATGGGCTTTATCTTCGCTCATATTTACGGCTATTTATAATAGTTGCGCTCGCGGGCATACGGCTCGCGAGCTTTAAATTTCAAATCCCAGTGGCTTTATAAAATTTGATAAAATTTTGAAATTTTAAATACTCTAAATTTTTAAATTCTAAAGCTTTCTAAATTCCGTTCATAACCCGCTCTAGGCTAATTCGTTTTAAATAAAATTTACGTTATAATCCCGCCAAATTCCACACAGGAGGCAGATATGCAAATCCCTATCGCATACGGCAAAGATGATCATCTAAGCTTAGAGATAAACGAGAAAAATTTGCTCGGCGTTTTCGATCCAAACCCCGTGGCTAAATTTGACGAAACGGCGCTCATCGCAAAGGCTCTGGCAAATCCGATAAATCAAAAAAGCTTTGACGAGTTCATAGCGGGCGAGCAAAAGATCGTCATCATCGTAAACGACGGCACGCGACCGACGCCGACGGCAAAAATTTTAAAGCAAATTTACCCGAAAATCCGCGAGAAAAATAAAATTTTCATCATCGCCACCGGCTGCCACAGAGAGGGTACGCTCGATGAGTACGAGATGATCTTCGGTAAAGAAATTTACGCCGAGCTTAACGCTAAAAACGAAGTTCACGATCACGACTCCAAGCACGACGAGATGGTATTTTTAGGCGAGAGCAAAAACGGCACGCAGATGTATCTAAATAAAATCGTAGCCGAGGCTAAAAAAGTGATCGTCATAGGCTCGGTTGAGCCGCACTATTTCGCGGGCTACACGGGCGGCAGAAAGGCATTTTTGCCGGGTACTGCGTCGTATGAGAGCATCACGCAAAACCACAAGCTAGCTCTTAGCGCTGACGCGCAAGCTCTGCGACTAGAGGGCAACCCAGTGCACGAGGATATGATCGACGCGATGAAAGTTCTTGCGCATATCGACGTTTTTTCGATCCAGACGGTGCTTGATAGCGAGCACGGCGTATATTACGCGAGCGCTGGCCATCTAAACGATAGCTTCTATGACTGCGTGAAAAAGGCCGACGAGGTCTTTTGCGTAAATATCCCGCACAAGGCCGACATCGTGATCTCGGTCGCGCCATATCCGATGGACGTCGATCTCTATCAGGCGCAAAAAGCCCTAGA
>CAURMQ010000029.1:0-14736 GCA_963525765.1 uncultured Campylobacter sp.
CCCGCCGCGCTTCTGTTTTGAAGCATGCAAAGCGCCGTGCAGCTAAAATCGCCGCTTAGCTTTCGCAGCGCCGCCATCGCATCCGCGCCGTTGTTTCCGCCGCCGCAAAGCGCCAAAACGCGCGAGCCCTTTTTGAGCCGCTTTCTGATCTCGCTCTCGATCCTGCCGGCGGCATTTTCCATTAAAATTTGCTCGCCAAGTCCAAATTTTGCGCTAGCTCGCGCGTCGAGCTCCTCGGTGCTAAAGAAAATTTTTTTCAAATTTCGCTCCTTATGCGAAAGCTAAGAGCCTCCAAAATATGCGCCTTAGCGATGATTTCGGCGCCTGCTAGATCGGCGATCGTGCGCGCGAGCTTTAGCGTCTTATTCACGCCGCGCTGCGAAAGATCGTAGCGGGTGATCGCCATTTGCAAAACATCCCGCGCAGCGCTTTCGCAGACGCAAAATTTTTCGGTATCCTCGTCGCGCAGCTTTGCGTTTAGCTCGCTCTGTCCGCGAGCCTTTTGCGCGCGAAATGCCCGCAGCACCGCATCCGCCATCTCCTCGCTGCAAACGTCGCTTTTATCGTCTGCGCCGGTCTCATCCATCGCGACGTATATGTCGATGCGATCGAGCAGCGGCGCGGAGATCGTGTTTTTGTAGCGCCTGATATCGTTTAGCGAGCAGGTGCAGGTGAGGTTTTTGGAGAATAGATTTCCGCACGGGCAGGGGTTTTGCGCTGCGACGAAGATAAATTTGGTCTGGTATTCGACCTTGGAATTTACGCGCGAAATCAAAATTCTATTATCCTCCAGCGGCTCGCGTAGGCTTTCTAAAATTTGCTTGCCGAAGTGCGGCAGCTCGTCGAAAAACAGCTCGCCGCCGTTTGCGAGCGCGACCTCGCCGATCTTTGCGCCGCTACTGCCGCCGCCGAAAATCGAGCTGCGCGTGCTGGTGTGGTGCGGCGAGCGGAAGGGGCGCAGCGCGCTGAAATCGACGTCTTTGTTATTTAGCGACTCGTAGGCGCACGAGAGCAGCACTTCGCCCAGGCTCTGCGGAGGCAGAATTCTGGCTATCCGCTTGGCGCACATACTTTTGCCACAGCCGGGGCTGCCCTCAAATAGGATATTGTGCATGCCGCATGCGGCGATCAGGCTCGCGCGTTTGGCGCGCTTTTGCCCTTTGACGTCTTTGAAATCGAGCGAAAAATCGCGGTTGGGGACGTAAATTTGCCCGTCAATCTCCACGACGTTTTTAAAAAGCGGATGGGTTTCTCGCATGAGCCTGCTTGCGGCGAACTCCTCGTCTAAAAAAAACCTGACCGCGTCGCTTAGGCTACCCACGGCATAAACGTCGTAGTTTGGGATCGTGCAGGCCTTTAGAGCGATGCTTTGCGGCACCAAAATTTTAGCGCGCTTCACCTTCGTGCTTAAAAAAAGCAGAATCGAAAAGAGGCTCGCCGTGCTCTTTAAACTGCCGTCTAAACCGAGCTCGCCGAAGACAAAGAAATCGCCGTCGATGCGCTCTTTTTGCAGCGCGATGAGAAGCGCGATCGCAAGATCGAAGTGCGAGCCGTTTTTGGGCGTGTCGGAGGGGGAGAGATTTATGATGATTTTGGAGGCGGGAAATTTAAAATTTAAGCTCACAAGCGCCGCTTTTACGCGGCTTTCACTCTCTTTTATCGTAGCGCCCGCAAGGCCAACGATATTAAATCCCGGCAGCCCACGCACGAATGTCGACTCGACCTCTACGGGGATCAATGCATCCGTGAAGGCAGCGCATTTTAGGGACTTCATTTCGATTTTTCTTTTAAGCTTTTTTTGAATTCTTTATCAAATTTTTTGCGTTTATTGTATCCGATGCGCTCGATGAAAAGATGTCCGTCGAGATGATCCATCTCGTGCTGGATACAGACGGCTAGCAGCTCGCTAGCGTCCATTTGCTGGGTATTGCCGGCGCGGTCTTGAAACTGCACTGTGATAAACTCGGCGCGTGTGACGTCCTCATAAAAGCCCGGCACCGACAGGCAGCCCTCCTGAAATACGACCTCGCCTTCCTTTTTTAAAATTTGCGGATTGATGATCTCGATGAGGTCTTTTTTGTCTTGGATTTTTTCCTTATTGGCTAAATTTATGATCAAAGCGCGCACGGGCCTGCCTACCTGGATGGCGGCAAGGCCTATGCCGTTCTTTGCGATCATCGTCTCATACATATCGTCCAAAAGCTCGCCCAGCGCCGCGTCGAATTTAACGACCTCGGTCGATCTTTGATAAAGCTTTTTATTCGGATAGGTAAGGACGTCCAGGATCATCTATTAAAGCTCTTTTGAAGTACTTGATCGATCAGTCCGTATTGCACGGCATCCTTGGCGCTCATGAAAAAGTCGCGATCGGTGTCCTTTTCGACCTGCGCGAGATCTTTGCCGGAATTTTGCGAAAGGATGTTATTTAAAATTTCTTTCATTCGTAAAATTTCTTTGGCTTGGATCTCGATGTCGGTAGCTTGGCCTTGCGCGCCGCCGAGTGGCTGGTGGATCATTATACGTGAGTTTGGAAGCGCGTAGCGTTTGCCTTTGGCGCCGCAGCTTAGCAAAAATGCCCCCATCGACGCCGCTTGACCGATACAGATCGTGCTTACGTCGGGTTTGATGTAATTCATCGTGTCATAAATGCTAAATCCGCTCGTAACTACGCCGCCCGGGGAATTGATGTATAGATAGATATCCTTATCCGGATCCTCCGCCTCCAAAAACAGAAGCTGCGCGACGATCGAGCTTGCCACTGCGTCGTCGATCTCGCCGCTAAGCATTACGATACGGTCTTTTAGCAGCCTCGAGTAGATGTCGTAGCTGCGCTCTCCGCGACTAGTTTGTTCGATAACGTAAGGAATCACCATCTATTCGCCCTTCTCTTCTTTTTTGCCCTGCTTTGAGAAAATATCGTTAAATAGCTTCTCCTCGATTAGCGCCATTTTAACGGCCGGTAGCATGCCGTTGTCGCGGTATCTATTTAGATGCTCCTTCGGATCGGCGCCGTATGTGTAGGCCTCCATATAGACCGCCTGAACGAGCTCCTGATCGCTCACGTCGATCTTGCGCTTTTTGGCTAGCTCGTCGATTAAAAATGTAAGTTTGACGCTGTTTTCGGCAGCCTTTCTAAACTCTTCGCGCTTTTTATCCAGGGCGTCTTTGTTGTTTTTAAATTCCTCGATCTGCTCCTTTGAAAAGCCGCTCCAGGCGTTGTTAAACTGCAAATTAATCTCCTGCTCGACGATCGCTTTTGGAAGCGCGAAGTTAAATTTCTCGGCGAGCGCGTCGGCAAATTTAGGCTTTAGATCCTCGTTTATAAGCTTTTGAAGCTTATCGTTTTTGATGCGCTCTTTGATGCGCGCTTCAAATTTCTCCTTGCTCGGCTCTTTCTCGCCAGGAAGCGCTTGCTTTAGCTCCTCTTCGCCGAGCTCTTTGGCGGGTTTTTTAGCTTGAATTTCATGAAGCTTGACTTTAAAAATCGCGTCCTTGCCGGCTAAGCTTTTCGCGCCGTAATCTTGCGGGAATTTAACCGCTACGTCGCGTTCCTCGCCCACTCTAAGTCCGATCATACCGTCTTCAAAGCCAGGGATGAATTGATTTGAGCCGATCTGAAGGACGTAGTCCTGCGCCTTGCCGCCGTCGAATGGCTTGCCGTCCACGAAGCCTTCGAAATCAAATTTTGCAAAATCGTCTTTGGCTAGAATTTTTTTGTTGGTTTTAGAAAGCGGAGCGATCATCTGCAAAAATTCCGCTACTTTCTCGTCGATCTCTTTTTGAGTAACGCGCGGGCTGCTAAATTTAGGGATCAGTTCCTCGTATCCCTCGACGCTAACCTCGGGCCTGAAAGAAATTTCGATTTCGACGTCGATGTCACCTTTGTTTTCGTCAAATTTAGAAAAGACCGGCTCGGATAAAATTTCCTCCTGTTTTTTCTTTAAAATTTTAAGAGACTCGTCGATCATATTTTTAAGAAGTTCCTGCTTTGCATCGCCCTCAAGCTGCTTGCCGTATCGCTTCAAAACCACTGCGGTAGGCACTTTGCCTTGCCTGAATCCATCGATTTTTAGCTGTTTGGAGGCCTTTTTGGCTAGCTCTTCTACTTTGGCTGCGATCTGCTTTGCTTCGATCTTGCTCGCAGCGACCGCATTCGCGGCGTCTTTCATTTTTGCTTTTACTTCCATAAAATTCCTTTAGAAAATTTAAAAATAGCGAATAATATATCAAAAAATTTCTTATTTAAAGTATAAATTTCTAAAATTTGCCGAGCCTAAGCGGCTCGAGGCTTTTAAATTTTAAAATTTTAAGAGCCTGCCTTAAAATTTAAAGCAGGCTTGAGGCTAAAATTTTACCGATACGTTAAACATAAACTGCCGCGCGTAGCCCATCTGAATAGGTATCACGCTCGTGGTCGTGCCGGTTGAGGATGAGGTGTAGTATTTTTTGTCGGTCAAATTTTTGACGTTGAACGAAAAATTCGTATCATAGCCCGAAATTTTAGTATCGTAGCTCACGAAGGCGTCATAAACTACGGCGTGAGGCAGCTTAAACGCCGTTCCTGCAGGCACGCTCGGTAGGTTCGTGCGCATATAGTAGGTGTACCACGAGCCGAAGTATCGCGCGCCGCCGCCAAGCCTAAGCCCCTTTGCGCCTAGATGCGCGAAATCGTAGTTGGCAAATAGACTTGCTTGGTGCTTCGGCGTCGCTTCCAGCGGTTTGCCGATTAGCACCGCAAAAGCGCCGTCGTCCTCGCGCACCCTCGTTTTGGTGTATGCGTAGCTTGCCGACATGCTAAGCCCCTGCGTCACGCGCCCGTTTATATCGAGCTCAAATCCTCGCGAGCGGGCCTTGCCGATCGTCTCGCTTATATTATTTACCGTTCGCAGGATGTTTCTTTTATCGATATTAAACACCGCCGCACCCGCAGTGACGCGATCGTTTTGAAATTTAGTGCCGAGCTCCACGGATTTGCCTTCCTCCGGCTTTAGATCGCCGCCTATCGCCTCGCCTATGGACATCTGCGGCGTGAAGCTTTGCGCGTAGTTAGTATATACCGACCACTGCGGGCTCAACAGGTACAAAAGCCCGCCCTGATAGGTCGTAGCGGCCTTTTTCTGATCGGTGCTGTTCGGTCCTTGCCAGCTTTGTTTGGCTACTTGATCGTAAAATTCCCTACGCACGCCCAAAGAAAGTATTAACTCGTCGGTTAAATTTATATTATCTTGGGTGTAAAGACCGATCGTTCTTAGCTTTTGATATTGTATTTTTGGCTCTCTATCGTTCGTTAGGACGGCGCCCGAAGCGGTCTGCCCGGTAAGCATATTAATGCGTCCAGCGGTGCCTTTTAGCGCGCCCGGGCGGTATCTGTAGTAGTTTTTGTAATCCGTGCCGAAAAGGACATCGTGCTTAAGCGGACCCGTTTCAAATTTGCCGTTTAGCGTGACGCTTGCTGCGTGCGTGCGGTGTATGAAATTATCGTAGTAGTTATACGATCGCGTCGTGCCGGTAAGGCCTTGGGGCGTGAATGGATTGTTCGGACGGACGTAGCCGTATTCGTGCTTGCTGCGCGAGAAAGCATAGGCGCCTTTTAATATCCAATCCTCGTTAAATTCCTTCTCAAAGCCGAAATCAACCGTATCGAGTTTGCTTTGTAGTTTATTTACCGGCTCGTCGAAGCGGACTTTACCGCTGCCGTAAATTTTACCCGTACTCGGCACCAAAAACGCGCCGCGATCCACCGGATCGGTAGAGTGGCTATGAGTGTAGCCTAAGCTTATCGAATAATCATCTCCTTGATACGCAAGCGACGGCGCAAAGAGCGTGTTTTTTATACCGCCGAAATTTCTCCAATAATCCTTCGCGTAGTAATCGAATATAAATCTATACGCAAAGCCGCTATCTGCGATCGGCCCTGTAGTATCAAATCCCGCGTCCCAATAGTTGCGATTGCCTAGCCCGCCCCAAATTTCATTTACAAACTCATACTGTGGCTTTTTGGTTACCATGTTTATGACGCCGCCCGGTTGCTGGGCACCGTAGAGCATGCTCGCGGGCCCTTTTAGAACCTCGACGGATTGAATGGTTTTGTTGAAATTGTGCATCACGGCGCCCGGCACGCCGTTGCGCATAATCGAGCCGTCGCGACCCTCGCCGAAGCCGCGCTTGATGATCGCATCGAAAATATTTCCCGTCGTATTTGCGTAGCTTATGCCGCTTACGTTTTGTAGCGATTCCGCTAAGGTTTCTGGCTTTTTGTCCTTTAGATGCTGCTGCGTTACGACGTTTACGGTCTGCGGAATTTCTAAAATTCTCTTAGTCGTCTTGCCGATCTCACTGCGTACGGCGCGGTAACCGTCGTCGTTATTCGCCCATTCTACGACCTCGATATCGCCTAGGTTTTCGCCCGAGGCGGAGTTTGCTGCGGCGTTTTGTTCGGCGCAAGCAAAAGAAAAAAGCGCCAAAGCCGCGCCAAAACTCATCTTAAATTTCATTACCGAACTCCTTTTAGATAAGGCTTATCGAAACGGCGGATTTTAAACAAAAATTTCTTAAATTTAAATATATTATCATTAACATAATGAGATTGATAAAATTTCGCGCGGAATTTTAAAATTTATCAGCGTTATAAAAGGCGTTTTTGAGTAATATCGCGCATCGATCTTTAAGGAATTGCTAAAAATGGACGAAAAAAGCCGAGCTAAATTTGAAAACTGCGTGTCGCAGATGCTTGAAATTTTAGGCGAGGATCCGAAGCGCGACGGACTCGTAAAGACGCCCGAGCGCGTAGCTAAAGCCTATGAGTTTCTAACTAGTGGCTACGAGCTGGACCCAAAAGAAATTTTAAACGACGCGCTGTTTGAGAGCAGCAACAATGAGATGGTTTTGATAAAAGATATAGAATTTTATAGTCTCTGCGAGCACCATCTGCTGCCGATTATAGGGCGTGCGCACGTCGCGTATATCCCGAATAAAAAGGTCGTGGGGCTTAGTAAAATTCCGCGTATGGTAAATATTTTCGCGCGCAGGCTGCAGATCCAAGAGCAGCTTACCGAGCAGATCGCAAGCGCTATCCAAGAGGTGATCCATCCGCTCGGCGTGGGCGTGGTGCTGCAAGCGCGGCACATGTGCATAGAAATGCGCGGCGTGCAAAAGATCAACTCGACCACGACTACGTCGGCACTTAGGGGGCTTTTTATCAGCCGAAACGACACGCGTAAGGAATTTTTCGATCTGATCAACTCCCCGAAAACTTTTGGTTTTTAAAACGGCAAGCGTTAAAGAAAAATTTAGCAATTATGTTATATTATCGTGCGAAATTGATAAAAGAGCGAAATTGTCTGATTAAAATTTCAGATAAATTTTAGAAAGGAATTTTATGCAGCGCGTTTATTTAGATAATAACGCCACTACGATGGTCGATCCCGAAGTTTTCGAGGAGATGAAGCCGTTTTTTTGCCATAAATACGGCAATCCAAACTCCCTTCACAGCTTCGGCAGCGAGACCCACCCCGCGCTAAGAACTGCGATGGATAGGCTCTATGCGGGGCTTGGCGCTGCGGATGCGGACGATATCGTCATCACGAGCTGTGCGACCGAGAGCAATAACTGGGTTTTAAAAGGAATTTACTACGATAAAATTCTAACCGGCGAGAAGGATAATATCATCATAAGCTCCGTCGAGCACCCTGCAATCAGCGCGACCTGTGCTTTTTTAGAAAAAATTTGCGGCGTAAAGATTACTCGCCTGGGCGTCGATAAAGACGGACTAATCGATCTTGACGAGCTTAGCGAAAAGATCAACGACAAAACTGCGCTTGTTAGCGTGATGTGGGCAAATAACGAAACCGGCACGATCTTCCCCGTAAAAAAAATCGCACAAATCGCACACGAGCATGGTGCGCTGTATCACGCTGACGCGGTGCAGGCCGTAGGTAAGATAAAGGTAAATGTGCGCGATGCGGATGTGGATTTTTTAAGCCTTTCCGGGCATAAATTTCACGCTCCAAAGGGGGTTGGCGCGCTTTATATCAAAGATAGCAAGCCGCTTACGAGCCTGCTTCACGGCGGCGAGCACATGGGCGGACGCCGCAGCGGCACGCTAAATGTCGCGGGAATAGTGGGGCTAGGTAAAGCTTTGGAGCTAGCGAATAAATTTATGGATTTTGAGCGCACTCAGGTAAGCAGGCTGCGCGATAAGCTGGAGGATGCGCTTTTGCAAATTCCAAACGTTAGCGTCGTGGGTGATCGCAGCATCCGCGTGCCAAACACCATCCTCGCCTCGATCCAAGGCGTCGAAGGAGAGGCGATGCTGTGGGATCTAAATAAAGCGGGTATAGCCGCTTCTACTGGCTCTGCGTGTGCGAGCGAGGCGCTTGAGAATAACCCAATAATGGAAGCGATCGGCGCGGATAAGGAGCTGGCGCATACGGCGCTAAGGCTTTCGCTGTCGCGCTTTACGACGGAGGCGGAGATCGATTACGCGATCGAGCATATAGGCAAAGCCGTCGCCCGTTTGCGCGGCATTTCAAGCACGTTTGCTTACGCGCCGCAAGGTTATGAGAAGAAATAAAGGATAAAAAATGGCAAAAAATAGTTTGATAAACGGCTCGATCTGGGAGCAGTACTCGCAAAAAGTGCAGGAGCGTATGAATAACCCTCGCTATATGGGCGAGATTACCGAAGAGGAGGCGAAGGCTAGGGGCGGCAAGCTCGTGGTCGCGGACTTCGGCGCCGAGAGCTGCGGCGATGCGGTGCGGCTGTATTGGTTGATCGATCCTAAGACCGATAGAATTTTAGACGCTAAATTTAAAAGCTTCGGCTGCGGCACGGCGATTGCGAGTTCGGATACGATGGCTGAGCTTTGTATCGGAAAGACCGTCGATCAAGCGGTAAAGATTACAAATTTAGACGTAGAGCACGCGATGCGCGATAATCCCGACGAGCCCGCCGTACCGCCGCAAAAGATGCACTGCTCGGTAATGGCATACGACGTCATTAAGCAGGCTGCGGCGAATTATAAGGGCGTCGATCCCGCGCATTTCGAGGACGAGATCATCGTGTGTGACTGCGCGCGCGTAAGCCTCGGCACGATCAAAGAGGTGATCCGATTAAACGATCTTCATACGGTTGAAGAGATCACGCAATACACCAAAGCGGGCGCGTTTTGCAAATCCTGCGTGCGCCCGGGCGGACACGAGGAGAAGGATTACTATCTGGTCGATATTTTAAAGCAAACCAGAGAGGAGATGGAGCGAGAGAGGCTTCAAGCTCAAGCCGACGCAAGTGCCGCCACTAGCGTGAAAGCGGGAACGGAGATGAGCTTTGAGCAGTTAAATTTAATCGGTAAATTTAAGGCTGTCGAAGGAGTGCTTGACGAGGATATCCGCCCGATGCTTCAGATGGACGGTGGCAATCTCGACGTCATCGACATCAGGCCTGCAGACGACGGCAAAACGGACATATATATCCGTTATCTTGGCGCTTGTAGCGGCTGCGCCAGCGGTGCGAGCGGTACATTATACGCGATCGAAAATGTTTTGCAAGAAAATCTAAGCCCGAACATCCGCGTAATGCCGATCTAAGCTTATCGGTCGCTACGTTTGCATCTTGGCATAGTTTTTAGCGAAATTTTAAGAGCTTGGGCTTTTGCGCGATTGATGCAGTGCTAAATTTTGCCCCTTAGCTAAATTCGCAATTAGACGCTAAATCTGCGTAGAATTTCGCCGTTTACTTTTAAGAATATGGCAAATTTCGCTAAGGTTTTTTAGCGTGAAATTCATCCGTAGATTTTGTCTATAAAATTTAATTAAAAGAACTTCTTATTTCGCTCGCGTAAGTTTTTTTATGAGATTTCGTTTGTAAATTGAACATAGAATTTCTCCGCGAATTTCATCTTTTCATAAATTTAGATGAAAATGCGCCATAAATCGCAGAATTTTAGCTGGCTATAATTTCTTTTTATTATAATTGCGCCTTATTTCAACTAAAAGGGGAGCAAATGAAAGTATTTGTTTTGGCGGCTCTACTACTTGGTTTTCTATCTGCAAATTCTTTGGATCAGATCAAAAAGGATAGGCTCGTCCGCATAGGTGTATATAACGATCAGCCGCCGTTTAGTGCGCTCGTAGACGGCAAATATAGGGGATTTGAGATTGCTCTTGGCGAAAAGCTCGGTAAGGAGATTTTCGGCGATAATCCTGGCAAGGTAAAATTTATCCCGATCACGGCTTCAAGACGCATTAGCGCTTTACAGCGCAATGAAGCGGATATGGTGATTGCGACCTTTACTCCTACGCCCACGCGAGCGAAAAAAGTAGATTTTTCGGAGCCTTACTTTAAGGTGCAGGTAGGTGTGCTAGCCAAAAAAGACGAAAATGTCACGAGCTTCGATCAGCTGCGCAAAAAGAGGATTTTTGTCATAAAACACTCTCCTATTCACAATTTCTTACGCAAAGCGGGCTTCAGAAAGAATTTGAATTTCTGCGCCAGCTCGGCTAAATGCTACCGCGCTTTCAAAAGGGCGAAAAATGCCGTGCATGTCGATGATAACCTAATCCTGCACGCATACGCAATCATCGATAATAAAACGCAGGTTGCTTTGGATGGTCTAGGTAAGCAAACTTACAACGCAATCGCCGTGCAGAAGGGCAATAATGCGCTGCTAGAGCTAATCAATACATCTTTAGCAGGACTAAAAAAAGATGGATTTTTGGATAAGACCTTTGATGATACGCTCGGGATTTTTTATCATGGCACGATCGATAAGAAGGAATTCTTGGTTGAATAAAATTTCGTGCAGAATTTAATTCGTGCGTTTGATTCCCGCGTAAAATTCGATTCATTGTAATGATGGAGCGAGAAATACGTTGCAGGCTTAATTTGCTTTTAGAATTCGGTCTTGATTTTGCTTGCCTCTCCTAAAGCGCAAATTTTATCGGGATTTGTGAGGCTATTTAAAACGCGCGCACCACTAGCGCGAAATTCCATTTTCGGAAGTAAAATTTTTAAGCGATTAGGTTGCATTTAAAATTTACGCAACTTTTATAGAGCTCGTTTGAATTTTACGTTCCGTAAAATCCGCGCTAGCTTGTAAATTTCTATTTTTCAGCTCCAAATACCTGCTCCGTCGCTACAACTTTATGATTTAAATTTTAAAAATTCCTCTAAAAGGAGTTAAACTCCCAAGCGCTATTGCCGCCTCGGTATGGAGAATTTAAAATTTACGCTCTACATCAAAGGCAAATTTTATGCAAATTAGGCGCTAAATGAGCAGGCGGAGTAAATAATTTCAAATTTAGCGGCGCCTGTCTTATAGGCGCCGCTAAGCTGCATATTACAAAGACGCGGCGAATACAAAAAATGGTCATAAAATTTTAACCCAAGAGCCAATCTCGATTTATTTCACCAGCTCGTAATTATACTCTTTCGTGCCGTCAAGTAGATTTGTGACGTTGTAGCCTCGCTCGTTTAGGGCTTTGGCGAGCTTGGCGCTGCGGTTGCCGCTGTAACAATGTGTGATCATCTTTTTGCCTTTATTGGCCTCAAGCACGTCCTTGTAATTTTCTAAAGGCTCGCCGTCAGGAATATTTATCGCGCCTTTCATATGCCCTGCGTCGTAGTCTTTTTTCTCGCGCACATCGATGACTAAGACGTTCGGATCATTCGCTATTTTCAAAAACCCCTCCGCGTTTATGCTGCCGACCTTGTACAGCTCGTAGTCGTACTGCTTTACGCCGGGCGCGTTCATAAGCATACTAAAGCTCTTTTGCTTAAGCAGATCAAGTGCCTTTCCACTGCGGTTGCCCGTATTGCAATAAAGCACGACGTTTTTATCCTTATAGGCGTTTATTTCGTCCAGTCTGCTTTCCAGCTCTCCAAGCGGGATGTTGATCGCGTGCTTCACGTGGCCTGCAGCGTACTCATCTGCAGTTCTAACGTCAATGACTAGATAATTTTCTTTTGCTCTATTGTCCTCCTCTATCGCTGATAGTGCCGCCCCGCTTATGGCGTAGCCGTTAGGTTGCTGCGTCTCGGCGCCGCAAGTCGCAAAAGATCCCAATGCTGCCAGCAAAACCGCGCTTTTTAAAAATTTGTGAGAAATAAATTTCATATGTTTCCTTTAAATTTTAGCTTTTAAAGCGGGAAATTATATCAAAATTTTATCTAAATAGTGTGAATTTACGCCGTTAGCAGATGTGAGCGATCAAGTAGGCGATTTGCTTGCAAAAGCAAAAGAGCGATAAAATTTAAAAGTTCGGTCAAACGCTCGAGCAATACCAAAAGATAGGGGTTAAAATATATAGACTGCGCCAAGCACTATAAATGCTCTTAGGCAAAAGCCGCCCATAAGCACGCCGAGCTTTTATCTCCTTGCCGTCGCCGTGCACAGAGGCTCGCTCGTCACGACTGCTCGCTGCTTTAGTCTGCGAAGTCCGCGCTTGAATTACAAAATTTTAACCTCTAGCTCAAGCGCGACGCCGAAGCGCTGCAAAACCCGCTCGCGAGCAAGATCTATCAGGCTCATCACATCCTCAAAGCTTGCGCTGCCGAAATTTATGATGAAATTGGCGTGCTGCTCGCTAAATTTCGCGCCGCCGATCGCGTGGCCTTTTAATCCCGCCGCTTCGATCAGTCTGCCCGCGGCGTCATTCGGCGGATTTTTAAAGCAGCTTCCAAAGCTGGCTCCCTTTGGCTGGTTGGCGCGTTTGGCGGCGAAATCCGCGGCGAGTTCGGCATCAAAGCCGCGTGAAATTTTAAACTCGGCGCCCAAAATCGGCTCCTCGATCCCGCTTCTTCGGTAACCGAAGCTTATCCGCTCGCGCTCCACCCAGCCGCGAGCCAGGCGCACGGCAAGCAGGCTATCGCTGATGCTCGCGCCGCTAAGCCCCGCGTTCATTTTGATTAGCCCGCCGAGCGTGCCCGGGATGTTTCGCAAAAACTCAAAGCCGCCGATGTTTTGCTTTTTGGCGAAGTTGTAAATTTTGCCCGACTTCGTCGCAGCCCCGATGCTAAGGACATCTCCGCTT
Organism: uncultured Campylobacter sp.; assembly: GCA_963525765.1. Taxonomy (GTDB): domain Bacteria; phylum Campylobacterota; class Campylobacteria; order Campylobacterales; family Campylobacteraceae; genus Campylobacter_B. The sequence continues at coordinate 13,029 of CAURMQ010000029.1, forward strand.
AGGCTTATGCGGTCGAACTCCTCGCTTAGCATCGCAAGGTGCGGCGGCGCGGGCGAGATGAGCAGATTGTTGCCACCGCCGATGATCGCGCCCCCCGCTATGCTCTCAAACTCCGCAAAATCGGCCTCGTCCTTTAAAATTTGCACCGCAAAGCTCCCGCCGATGCGCACGGAGGTGTATTTGCTAAAATCTATCTGCTTTGTTTTCAAATTTTTGCCTTTTAAATTTCATTTCTAAATTTCGCGCTAGCCGCCCGCCGCGTATCGTTTTAAAATTTGGCGGTACCGCCGCGCGGCACGGTGCGAAACGCGAACGCTGTTTCAAAATTTAGCGCCGCGATTAAATTTATCTCGCCAGTGTATTTGGGCTGCGCGATACATCGTGTGCGCAGGGCTCGCACCCTGCGGCACAAAATACAGCCGCACAATATGCTTCCGCGCGTAAAATCTCATCGCCGCGTAGCCGTAAATTTAAGGCGTACGGATTGCACCGCGACAAATGGCTCCACAGCGCGGTCGATCGGCCTAGCTCGGCGACGATCCGCGGCAAGTTCGACGTTAAATTTGCGCGCAAATTTAAATCCACGTCGCCCTCTACGGCTAAATTTTAAAAGCGGATTACCGCACGTCAAAAACGAGATAAAATTCTACCGCGCGCCTGCCTTTACGCCGAAGTAAAATTTTCGCCGAGGCGCAAACCCCTTAATGCCTAGAAATTTAGCCGAAACGAAGGGGCAGTGTTCCGAGCAAAATCAGCCGAAACAAGGCTAAATTTCAGCTAAATTTTAACCTCGCCCGCCTTTACATAGGGTTTTGTCCGCCATAGTCTGCAAAACGAATCTCGTTATATTCGCGCGGGATAAAATTCTCCTGCGCGCTAATCGGCGCAGGGTAAAATCCGCGCTCGTAACCAAGCTCAAACAGCCTATCCACCGCCCTTATTTGTACCCCCGAAAGCTCGATTGAGGCCTCGTTGGCATAAAGGCTCAGATATTTTTCTAGCTTTGCGTCGTCCACACGGATGAGATTTCGTTCCATGAGCATGTGCGACAAAAAGGGCTTATGCGCGGTGGCGATGCGTACGCCCTCCGTTAGCACGCGCTCGCACTCGATAGCGTCCGTTATCGGTAGGCTACGGCGAACCGCCATGCCTCCGAGCGGTAGCGGCAGATTTTCGCCCGCTAGCTCGCTCCAGATATCCCAGATCTCGCGCTCCACGCAAAGCTCGTCCGAAAAATCCAAAATGCTCTCGTGTATCAGCACGCCCGCGTCCACCTCGCCGCTTAAAACCGCGCTCTCGATGTCGAGAAAATTTTTATAGATCACGCGCGCCTGCGGGTAGGCCATGCGAAAAAGCAGGGCGTTTGTCGTGTGCTTGCCGCTTAGCGCGACCTTGAAATTTCGTTTTAAAACCGCGCCCTTTTTCTTGACGAGCTTTGGTCCGTAGCCCTCGCCAAAGCTCACCGCCGTGCGCAAAAGCGCGTATTCGTCGCAGATGAGCGGATATAGCGCGAAGCTAATCGCCGTGGCCTCGTAAGTGCCCTTGAGCGCCTCGTCGTTTAGTGTCTGGATATCAAGCGCCGTTGCGCTAAGCTTTAGATTTTTGGAGCTTACCCAGCCAAAATCAATCGCCTTATACATAAAAATATCATCCGCGTCGGGCGAGTGAGCGACGTTTATATGCTTAAAAATCTTCAAATTTTATCCTT